>CAYJRA010000106.1:0-1504 GCA_964372465.1 uncultured archaeon | reverse complement strand
ACTCCAGCATAGTCATTTGTTTGACCTTTTCCATAGACATTGAAGTATCTTAGCCCAATTATTTTTGTTCCTGATTTTGAGTACTTTTCTGCAAGATGCTCATCCTCTAGTTTAGTAAATCCATACGGGTTGATCGGTCTTCTTTCAAAGCCTTCCAGAATAGGAATAGTCACAGGGTTACCATAGACGCTTGAACTACTCGCATAAACCACTTTAAATCCGTATTCCTTTGCAAGTTTGAAGATGTTTTCTGTCCCATCAACATTAACACGCTGATATTCTTCTTTATTATTGAAGGACTCTTGCACAGAAGTTAGTGCGGCTTGGTGTAAAACACCATCAGTGTTTCTAACAACATTTCGCATTTTTTCTGGATCACAAATATCTATTTTAAGAAAATCAATTTCATTTTTTACTTCCTTTAAATTTTCAATTTTCCCTCGATAGAGATTGTCTACTACTACAACGTCGTGCCCGTTCTTAACTAGATATTTTACAATATGACTACCGATAAACCCAGCTCCACCAGTAACAACTAATTTCATGATGACTGTTTCGTTACCACTTCTTTAAGTCTTAAGCTGTATCGAAAACGAATTTATATAAACTCATGAAGGGCCATCAGTTCTATAGATGGCGGATAAAAAATCGAGTGCCACAGAAGATGGAAATAATCTGGAAAATTCAACAATGATAAAAAATATTCTTACTCTGAGATACGACCCCACAATGAAAACCTCTCTTGCTAAGAAAACGTGGAATGATTTTACAGAAAAACAGATCTCTCCTTCCCTAGACTTCATTGAAGGGAGTATTAAAAACACGATTAAAATGAAATTTGCAGATTCCAAAGAAAATCGCATATCAGTTGCACTAAGTGGTGGGGTAGATTCAACTTTAGTCATTGCGTTACTAAGAGAATCGTTACCGGACATAGAAATCGAGGCCGTATCAGTAAGATTTGCTGACAGTATAGATGAATCAGCAATTGCGACTAAAATTGCCGAAAAATTTGAAGCAAATCATCACGTGGTTCCTGTAGATAATTACTTGGAGGAGTTACCAAAAGCAATTAGTGTAGTAGGAATGCCTTTTTGGGATGTCCACTGGTATCATGTTGTAAAAAAGGCAAAATCCCTTTCAAATATTCTTGTTTCTGGCGATGGCGGAGATGAATTGTTTGGTGGATATACTTTTCGCTATGAAAAATTCCTGTCAATGTGTAAATCTGATACGAGTTCCCTAGAAAAGGTCAAGCTGTATCTACAATGTCATGAACGAGATTGGGTTCCTGATCAAGAGAAATTATTTGGAAAAAAGGCAAATTTTTCTTGGAATGAAATTTATTCTATGTTAACGCCACATTTTGATAATCCTCTTTCTCCGCTAGGTCAAGTCTTTTTAGCAGACTTTAATGGAAAGCTTCTTTACAATTGGATTCCTCATAACACTCGTTTTCATGAATATTTCCAAGTAAGATCATTGGCCCCCATTTTATCAGAGG
>CAYJRA010000105.1:0-1510 GCA_964372465.1 uncultured archaeon | reverse complement strand
CTCTTGCATATTCATGTGTCCTCCAAGGAGCACCTGGCGAAGTTCCTGCATTGACCGTATCGCTTCCAGTAGCACACTGTACATCAGCCCCTGCTTGGCAGTCGCAGACATAATAAGTAATTCCAGATTCATCATTATCGTCGCTGTTCATACAGTTTGGATCATTCAAATCAATCAATCCATCTCCATCATCATCTATGCCATTATTACATTGAGTAAGTTGTATTTTTTGGAACCCCGCTCGAATGTAGTCGTTGAACGCCTGCGCCGTATAGGCGGTTCTCCAATTATATTTGCTCTGCTGTTTCGCTCCCTGTGCAAAAGAAGCAATACTTCCAGTTCCCCCAATCAATGAATCATAACTCGCAATTGTCCGGCTAGCATCAACATAAGTTGAAGCAGGCAAATCTATATCATTGTTTTCAATAACAGGATTGATAACACTGCCCTGCAATTGAATTTCTGGATTCACCCATTGATAAGCTGTATTGTTTCTGACTGTTACATCACGATGACTTCTTCCGCCATCTGTTTGAACTAAGAATGTAGTGCCTCCAAATGGTTTATCAATATAATAATTTCCCTCAACAGTTGCATTATTAATATTTCTAAACAATACGCCAAAACTTTGAGCTCCATTAGGCAGCACTCTCCCCATCCTTGTGAAAACATTATTCCTTACAATCATGCCTATATGCGTATATGTTCCATCTTCACCAGTTGGCCCAGCTGAATGACCAAAACTCATTGTATTTGCGTTTTCAATATAAGCATTATTTTCAATAAAAGCATTAACGAAAGAATCTGGGTTATCCGCACTATGCTTGCCCCCAAAGCTTGAGCCTCTTAAAAAAATATTTCCTCTCTCAACCAAATCAACTATGTATGAAGCAAAATAGACATTATGATTGTATATTGTTGGATAAGCCCCTGAACTGCTAAGCTCCTCATTCCAGCCATTGTGGTCATAAATATTTTCCTCAAGTAATAGCCCCGTAATGCCTGCTAGAAAAGATCCTTGCGAGTGACTAGACAACGAATATGAATCGCTTATTACATTCCTTCTTAATTTATAATTTGATATATGAGGCAGCTGGATAGCGCTATTACTATTTGGCAATACACCGACATTTCCTAGATAAAAGCTTATTTTATTATCTTCTAGAAGAATATTTGAAGAAGGACCAAGAAAATAAATTGCGTTATCGCTTACACTTCTAGTATTATAGTCTCCTGAATTCAGATCACGATAACTCGCATAAAATTCAATTCCAACAATAGCAAGATTATCTAATCTCCCGAAAGATCCAGGACCTCCTATGGTAAAAGATACACCGCCGTTTTTTATCATCGGCCTAATTGCACTATTGCCATAACTTGCAATAACTCTTTTCTCTTGATCAGACCTTCCGCCTACATTTGGATTTCCACCACCTCCACTCATAGCAATATTTTCTTCATTCCAAACATCTCCTCTTTTCAGCAAAAGCCAATCAGGATTTCCGCTTCG
>CAYJRA010000104.1:0-1514 GCA_964372465.1 uncultured archaeon | reverse complement strand
TTCTTCCAATAATACCACACCAACCCAATCACAGATATAGAAATAGCTGCATCCGCAATATTAAACACCGGCCAGAAACTGACATCAATAAAATCTACCACATATCTCCGCAACATTCTATCTATAAGATTTCCAATCACCCCGCCTAAGAATAGTGCAAACAGCACTTGTGGTATTTTTTCTTTTGGAATTTTGTTGTAGAAAAATATAACTGCCAGCGCTACCAGAGCAGAAATAAATGCAAGAAGTCCCATCTGCCCTTTCAGTATGCCGAAGCCTGCGCCGGTATTATGTACGAAATGAATCGAAAAAAAACCGATACCCCATTCCGGTCTTGTTACTGCTATGAAATATTTTGTTGCTTGATCCAGCGCGACAGTAAGAAAGAATATCCCCAGAAAAAACCAAACATATCTTTTTCCTTGTTCTACCATAACCGTTCTCGTTTTTGTTGTTCTACACCAGCTGCTCGTTCTAAGTTTGCTGTTCTCTGGTCTAACGAACTTAGCATGGCTTTAATGGTATCTAACTTGCTGCTGATTAACTCTAAATCCTTTTCTATGGTTTCCGAAGGTTGGGGAAATGTTGCTTGCTGCGGAAACGTAGTTTGTTTGTATGGTGAGCCTCTCGCCATAGTTGGCCGTGCTGGTTCTTGTTCAGGGAATAATGGTTTTTCATCAAAATCAGGTAAAGGTTCTATCCCTAAATCATCGTGAGGGCTTTTTTTGAGTTGATCTTCTGCTAATCTATCAAAATCAAGCTCCTCGTCTCTGCGCCAGAATAGCAGTTTGTTTAAGATGCCCATAGGGGAAAGAAGGTTTTTAGAGTTTAAATGGTTTTCTGATTATAAAATAAAAAAGTTTACTTCTTTTTTTGTAGTTCCTGTTTTTCGTCAATCTGTCTTTGAAAATCTGCTAAAGCCTTTTTCACTTCATCAGACATAACTTTTAATGGGGGAAGATAAGTTTCATGTAAAGCTTTCTCAACTTTATCAACTATAGAAACATCAATTTCATTTCCCTCAATAGTCAATTTGCAAGTGATGCCGTACTCTCCTTCTACACTGCCACCGATGCGATTACCAGAACTTCCCGTTGAGCTATAATTTTTTAATTCTAGATCGTATTTAACATGTCTTGAATTGCCAGTGCCTGTTCCTTGTAAAAAATAAACAAGGGTATGCCCAACATTTTTAGGAAGGGTAGCTCCTAAAGGAACCGTTGCCTCCTTATACTCACTTTTTCTTTTGGAATAGTAACTTATCTTCTTCTCTGAAGAATCTTGATCAATGGTTATACCTTTTTCTTTAAGCTTTGCAATAAATTCATCAATTGACTTATTAGAGATAGAATGTTTTCTGTTATGATGAGATGCAGACCCATACTCGTGATGTGTAAGCCCTATTTCCTCTGTAAGTTTCATATATAAGTTATTTTAACCTTTATTTTTAAAACTTTCTATCCCAAGTTTGACACTTCTTCACTATTTTGATTGGAAAATGGTGTTTGACAGTT
>CAYJRA010000103.1:0-1563 GCA_964372465.1 uncultured archaeon | reverse complement strand
AGTTGTCCTTTTGTCTTAATTTCAGTGAATTGCTTCTCATCTCAATTATAGCACCGCCAGTTCGCACAATAAATAAAATATCATTTATTTTTAATATATCAGATAAAAGTTCATTTAGCATGTTTGAGTAAGGTGGGTTTCACATAAATAAATTGTAAAATTAAAGTTGAAGTAGGTCATCTTGATCCATTCGTATACAATCTGTGCCAACTGCTTTTAATCCAGAAAATTGTATTACTCCCTTTGGGATCTTGCCCTCTGTCTGCAACCTATGCAATTTTTCAGAAAATGGTTCTTTGTGTGCAGTACATGTTATTCCAATCATATATTCTTCATCTTCTACTTTGATAGATATGATAAATTCTGGAGGCATAGGACAGTCCTTTCCTTTTTCTTTTATAGAGCAGTGTTCTGGTAACAACACGCTCTGTCTATTTGGACAAAATATTAAGTTTGGGCTATGATTTTCTCAAAATTCCAAATAGATTCTTTTGGATGTTGTGTGTAATTTAAGAATCCTTTTTCCTGCAATTTTTTAACAATATATGCCGAATAGGCTGGTGCACCTGTTGCACCAGGTGAGTTATAGTTTAGTATATGATATGAATTTGAACCCTCTAATTCCATAACATCGGGTAGAAATGTACCTTCTGGGGTTATGACAGATGATCTTATTCCGGCAGTGCCACGTTCTAAGAAAAATGTGGGTTTTATTTTCGGTATGAATTGTTGCACACATCCGATCATTGCCGTTTTTGAAATTGAGCTAAGCCATTCCTTTGAAATTAACGATATAAAGTCAGCGTTCAATAGTAGTTTTCTTGCACTGCCAGTGACTATTTCTGATAGTTTTGAGACTAAAGTACCTACATCACCTATGTACCCAGAATAGGTTTCTGAACTTGGAACGGGAACAGCATTTGGTCCAACCTCACTTCTACCATCTGATCTAAGAATCCAATGTGGATCAAGGAATGGAAAGTCTGGAAAAGTAGCAACAGAATAGATGTTTGTTTTCACTAGGTCAGCATATTCTTTTTGTGCTATCCAGTATTCACCTCTAAAATGAAGATCTGAATACTCTTTTGCAATGCCAAACTTTTTTGCAATATCAAGCGAATGTCCACCTGCACAGTTAATTATTAGATCAGCATTTAGTTGTTCATTGTTTTGAAAAGTTATCAATGAACCATTTTCGTTTTTTTGTATGGATTCAACTTTGTGTTTTAACAAAAATTTAGTTCCGTTTTTTTGTGATTCTTTTTTAAGTTCCTGTGTGAATATTCCATAGTCAACTGCAGCATCACGCCTACAAAATAAGGCGGAATGACAGCTTACATTTGGTTCCTTTTTTAAGACATCGTTTCTTTCAAGTAATTCAAGGTCGTGCTCTGAGATGCCGTTCTGAACTCCCCACCTCATATATTTTTCTAAGCTCTTGTGTTGATTTTCATCCAAGGCCACCTCTAGTGTACCAACCATCTTACATACAAGTCCTTTTTTCTCTGCAAATGTTTTCCACAAATCATGTGAAAGAAAAGCAGATTTTGCTAGGGTTCTCTT
>CAYJRA010000102.1:0-1592 GCA_964372465.1 uncultured archaeon | reverse complement strand
TCATTATCTGTAAATCCTAAATCTCTCAATTCTTCTTCTATCATACAACATTAAAATTATCATTTCTATTTAAATCTTTTCCTTTTGTTGAACATATTTGTACAACATAGAAATAAGTACTTCCTTCAGCCATTTCTAATAAGAATGAAACCAACAATCAGATATGAGTCAAAAGCGAGGGGAGTAGCAACCATAGAAGAAACTCCGACAAGACATGAAATTGAAGCTTGGCTGCTTGGAACTATCAGACATGTTCAACATATTGAGTACTTTCTTGAGAGATTACAGACTGGAAAAGAAGACCCTCAAAGACCTCACGATATTATCGGACATGGAAATAAGTTTGAATGGGAAGTAATAAGAGGGTTTGCCCTTCAATACAGGGATAGAAGCTCAGAATTCTTTGATCGCTATGTTGCTCCATCACTAGAGAGACACAGATGTCAATATCATCATAAAAAATGGAACAATCCAAACCCTAACGCCACTGATGAAGATATGAAAGTTGGAGCAGTTGATGCAGTATGCTCTCTTCTGGAGCCAGACAGAGAATATCAGGGTGGAAAACATAATTTATCCCAGATTAATGAGATTATTGAACAAAATCCAGAACATAAACGCCCTTGGCTTAGACAAATTCATACAGAAATTCAGAGGATAGAGCAACCAAATCTTCAACTCATAACAACCTTACATAAATTTCCAAACATTGGAATTAATCCTAATAGCTATGACATTTTACAGGGAAGAGTGATTGGAACTATAAATATGCTAGAAGAACATGGCTACAAACTCTAGATTCTACGAAATTGTATGGTCTGAACTCGAGGAAAAAATTTCTCCAAGAGATGTTCGTCGATATGTACAACTTGCAAGTGTTCTTGAGCCAATATCTGAAAAAAATGGCTGTACTACAAGAACAAAAGACCTTTGCCAATTTCAAAAATTAGAATATTTCCTCATTGCTGGAGTAAATATTGGAGATGCTTTTGAAGACTTAGCAAATAGAATTTATCAATCTGGTTTCCCCTGCGAAACTTATGGCCTTTGCTATCGTGCGCAAGCTGATTCAAAGAAGAACAGACGGGGAGGAAGAGTTAATCAGGGAATAATTGAATTTCTATTCCCTATAGTTCTTTCGCAAATCACTAACCAATTAACAAATATGCAAGAGATTATAGATTCTGTTCCGGAAGTATTAGAAAAAACAACTTCAAAAGATACGATCTAGCTACAAAGAATGCAAAATTTAGCTTTTGAGATGAGTGGTTATTATCATAGAAAATTTCCGATTGAAGAGAATGCCAACGTTTTATCATATTATAAAAAAAGATTAGAAGATTCAGTAAAACCATCTGATAAATATCATAACGAAGAAATTACTCGTAATTATCCTACTTTACAGATTATGTTGAAAGATGTTTCAAAATCTGATAACACATCACTTTCTAATACCATGCAGTTGGTATATGATAAAGTTCGTCACGATAAACCAGATATGCCAACAGGCATAATTGCAGATTTGATAGCATGTTCAATCTATCTAAAATTAAGCTGTGAAAGAACATCTAAAATTGTGCAATAATCATCTC
>CAYJRA010000101.1:0-1615 GCA_964372465.1 uncultured archaeon | reverse complement strand
TAAAATGTTAGTATGCGAGAATAGTCATTCTAAAATCTTAGAATGATGTTCGCATGTTTTAAATAGTTAGGCTGACCTAATTGAAAAAGCGTATGACAAGAAGATTTACTCTTTCTCAACTGAAAAAGTATGATATCAGCCAGAAGGTGCTTGAGGCTTTGGCAGATGCTCAATCAAGGGCAATTGTATTTTCTATAATAAAGGAAGGAAAGACAGCTGCAGAACTTGCTGAAAAACACAAGATTCCGTTAAGCTCAGTTTACAAAAAAATCTCAGAGCTTGAGGAACTTTCCTTAATCAAAGTGGAGAAATGGATTCTATCAGATAATGGCAAGAAATTCAAGCTGTATAGAAGTAGAATAAGCAAGGCAGATGTCAGTATAAGAAAGCCTGAACCAGTAATTAATTTGTCTCCAAATTGACATCGTGATGGATAGATAAGCTGTTACACTATGAATCAGCTAATCTCTTGATGTCTTTCAAGATGTGGTTGGAACTTTTGCCACAACAAACCAAGTATTATTGCATTTACAACCCAGTACATAGTTACTGTACCTGCAGACACAATTCTAAATCCATTTAACAGATCAACAGGAGCTATAACTTCGTCTGGACTTTCTGGCATCAGCATGAAAACTGCAGTTATGTATATGGCATATACAATTGGTATGATAAATCGCTGACTTTTTTGGATCCTTTTTGAAATTTTGTAAAAGCCAATAGCACCAAGGCCAGACAGTGCTACAAATCCAACATACAATAGAGTTCTAAGTATGATTGTTTCTGGGTCTCCAACCGTTGGCGGATTTGCTGGATATTTGAGAAATGGTAGAAAATATAATGTAAACCACATTATTCCTGCAAGGACAAGTGCCTTTTTGACGTGATTCTGCCCAGGAAGGGCATGTCGCGAATAAGCAAAAACCAACCCAAACAATGCGCCAATTGAGAGTCCCAATATGCCACCTGCAAGGATCTGGCCACCTTTTTGCCACATTCTATATGTGTTAAATTCCTGCCAAAACTGTGGCGTATCCTGCACCTCACCAGAGGCAAATAGGTTTTGATTTTCTATTCCTATAGCTTGGTCTAGAAATGGTTCTACTACAACCAAATTAACAAGACCATGAATTATTCCTGCAGAAAAACCAGAAACTAACACAATAACAAGAAAAAGAATCGTTTTCATGTCATACAACTAGTGACATGGATAACCTGCAGCATGTCGCATATCATGGTATAATTCATGTAAATAAAGATCATCAAATGCCTTTTCACCCATTGCTATACTGAATATGTGCCCCTGATCGAATCCTACAATAAAAAGACCTATTCCGTATATTGCAAGAAGTATACCTATAACGATCTTTGGAACGTGTTGTGAGGTTATTGTTAGAAGCGGTTCTGTTGACATCTCGTATCGATATTTTATTATAATATTTAAACAGTTGGATGGTTTATCCAACTAAATATAAATACCATAGATGATATATCATATGAAAATAAATGCACCAAGTTATACGGGCTCTTGAACGAGTTGCAGATAGATATGCGCCAAGCAGAATCTTAACTTTTGATTTAGTTCATGTTTTCAAGACAATGCAGCTTATTTCAA
>CAYJRA010000100.1:0-1619 GCA_964372465.1 uncultured archaeon | reverse complement strand
GCGTTTTTCTGCCACTGGCTCTGTCTGCCTCAAAATCAGGAAACGAATTGACAAACAGTACCATCGAAGATAAAGCCCCCAAGATCATTCCTCCCAAAATAGGCTCTATTACAATTTGTGAAGTTTGAACAAAATATGTGCCAAGAACAATCATTGTTCCCTTTATTGCAACGAATATCTCTCCCAGTCCAGAATTAACTATGGTTGTAGAATAAAAATAAATTGAGATTATGGCAAACGCAAGTATAATAGCAATAGTTACGCCATTTAAAAAAATAAAATATCCGCCTATTATTGCGCCCAGAATAAGAAAAGCCAGACCAGCTCTATATACTTCAGATGGTTGCAATAATCCTTCAGGTAAAACACCAGTGCCGCCACTAAACTTGGTCCTTTTTGTTTCTGTATCTATTTTGCGTTTAAAATCCCAATAATCATTAAGAAGATCAACACTTGCATGCAAAGCAATCACACCAGCAAACGTAAGCGCAGCATCTGCTGCATCAATAGTTTGGTTTTGACTCCAGCTTATGGCAAGGCCAAGGCAAACTGCAATTACTGAAGCAAGAAGAAATTTTACTCTGATTACTCTAAACCAGCTAGATAGCATTACACTAGAGATTCATCACTTACACTAAGGGGTTTTCGTCCCATAAAACCTTCATCCTTTCCATGCCAGAATTTTATCTCAGTCTCTCCCTCTTTCCAGCAAAGCCATACTTCTTCATTGAATCTTAAGGATGGAAAGTCTAGCAGGCCTTCTTCTATACTTTTTACCATAACTCCGGTACTTTCCAGCTCCTCAATAGCTTTGTAAAAATTGGTTATCGCAGTGTTAAGTTCTTGCTTTTTTATCACATAATCTTTAAAGCTTGACATGTAGCGGGGATTTGTTTCCATCTCACTTTGTATTTTAACAACTTCGTTTTTCAAACTAACTATGTTCCTGAATTTCTTAATTACAGAAGGAAGCATTTTGTTAGCTTCTTGAATACTAAAATGTGAAAACATTGATAGATAAACAAAAAGGCCTAGTTAAAAATATATGGTCTATATCAAAAACTTGTTTTTCAATTAGATCATATGCGATATTACTTCTGCGATCATTCTTGACGCCAAATGTGATGTTCTGTCCTTAATATCATAACCGGGACAAACTTCCATAATGTCCATTCCAACAATTCCACGATTTGCAAGTGATTTTAGTAGATAAATTGCTTCAATACTGCGTAAACCCATTGGCACCGGAACAGAAACTCCAGGTGCATATGCTGGATCTATCGCATCCATGTCAAAAGAAATGTAAACATTTTTTCCAACTTTATTTGCTATTAATTTTTCAATTTCAGCTACGCCATTTTTTAACAAGTCAAAAGGAGTAATTACGGTAAGATCATATTTTTTTATATTATCAATTTCTTCTTGCTCTGGGGTTCTAGCTCCAATCTGCAAACTTGATTTCAAATCTATAAATGGCAACACATCATAAAAAACCGAACCATAGTAGTTTCTTGTGGAACTAATAAAATCAGGATGGGCGTCAAAATAAACCAACGACAATGCCCCATATTTTTTTGAAATAGATTTTATTATTTCAACAGAGATAGAGTGATCACCGC
>CAYJRA010000099.1:0-1650 GCA_964372465.1 uncultured archaeon | reverse complement strand
TTCTTTTTCTGAAAAAGAAGGCTTTGAGAGGGGGCGTCGTTTTTCAATATATTTATAAAGAAAAGATTAAACTATAAGTTATATGGCAGATAAAAATTACAATACCGTTGATGAAAGACAGAGTTATGTTCAAAAAAGTGGCGAAGAGTGGGAAAATAAAGTAATGGATTTTGTAAATCAACAGCTCAAAAAGTTGGGTTCTGATTTGAATGTCATAAAAGGTAGAACCGTTAAGAAAGGTTCTCCATTATGGAATAAACTTTCAATACCTGTTGGTAAAGGAGAATCATCACAGAAAATTTGGGGAGATATAGATTTGATAGTCATCGATAAGCAAGAAAACCCAGTTGCAGTAATAAGCTGTAAAACAAGTTTGCATGGCAGGTTTTCTGAAACTCTTTTTTATGCGGTTGTTTTGAAGGAGATGATTGAGGAACTAAAAGTCATTTTTGCTACACCGGACAAAGGAAGACAGCAAAAAGGAAGCGAATGGCAATCTGAATGGGGAAGTGAGGATAAACCAACAAAAGACAGATTGCTAGGAAGCCATTACACGGATGGTGTTTATATCTTGAATCCAAAAACAAAGTTAGGTGGAATGATTAAACATCTGGAAGAATTACCAAAAGACCTTGTCAATTGGCAAAAATCAATGAACAGAAGATAATTTTATTTGAGAAGCTTCTCCTTTAGCTTTGGCTAACCTGCTTTCCGCGGTTTTACAATATTCTGGTGAAATATCTATATGGATAAAATTTCTGCCTGTCTTTTGGGAAACAACCGCAACGGTGCCTGTTCCACCAAACATATCTAAAATCGTATTTCCTTTGTAAGAATAGAATTTTATAAGGCGGTAAATTAATTCTTCTGGGAATGGGGCGGGGTGACCATTTCTCTGTGTTTCTGGTGGAATATACCACATACCATCAGAAAATTTCATAAATTCTTCTTTTGTAATATCAGCATTTTTATCAGAGCCGTCTAACCTATCGCCATTTTTTGAGAATATCAAAATGTATTCCCATGATGGAACAATATGGGGATTTGCTGGACTTTTGAAACTCCCCCAAGCAGTTCTTTTTAACATAGTTTGTTTATACCAAATAATCTCTGTTCTAAACTTCATCCCAATTTTTCGCATTTGATTTGTAAAATCATGATGTATTGGAACAAAGTCTTTAATTCCTGTTGGGGCTATGTTTAAAGCAAATCTCCCTCCCGGCACTAAAACCCTTTGTGTTTCTATCCAGACTTTTTCTAGCCAATCAAGATATTTCTGATAGTCCATTTTGTCATTATGATTATCATAATCTTTTCCGACATTATAAGGTGGGGAAGTTATAGCTAGATGCACAGAATTGTCTGGCATTTTCTTCAATGTTTCTATAACATCACCACACACAATTTTATTAATAAATGAGTTCATTTTTTCACCTTCAAATTAAAGAATTTATCATCAAATTGAGGGACAAAGTCCGGATAATCTTTTTTGACTGCATCTATTGATTGTTTAAGTATATCTTCTTTAATTAAATTATTTTTCGATTTTTTACCTAAACTATTCATTCGTAAAGGCCAATAAAACATTCTTAATTCATTTTGAGGTTGATTACCTCTTGGTATATGTTCTAATTCTTTTTTAACCTGTTC
>CAYJRA010000098.1:0-1719 GCA_964372465.1 uncultured archaeon | reverse complement strand
AATGCTCGGGGACGCTGCGCTTCTCCCTTCGGTCGACCTCGTTTAACACGGGTTAAATCCAATTTTTCCAGCACTTGTAGATGTAAACTCTCTTCTATAACTTGATAATTATCAACGAAAATTCCACTTTAAAACTATCTAAAAAACGATGTAGGCGGGAAGAAAATAAACTATATCTATGCATTACCTTTCTCGCAATGTTTCCACATAAACTCAAAATATTTTTTGTACCCCTCTGCTATTTTATCACTAATTACTACCACAACTAACGGCTCTTCTCCCCAATACATTGAAGCAACTCTATTTCCATAAATCTCAATAGAACAAGTAGAAGTAAATCCTTTAGGAAGAAATCGAAATTTGTTATTCTTTAATATTTTTGTTATTTCATGATTAGGATGTTTTGGATTTTTTAAATCATTATAAAAAATATGACGATACTTAATTCCTTTCTTCAATCTCTCTCTATCAAATTTAGGCAAAAAGAATTTCCATCTTGGGTCTAACCAATTTCCTCTACCTCCCAAAACCCAAAGATCCTCACCATGTTTAATCATGTCCCAATAAATGTTCTTAACAGATTCAATTCCTTTGTAAACTATCGTTTGCTCTACGGGAGATATTGCTTCAAAACGATCAATCATTCCTGGAAGAGTTTGTTGCAAAATGGATTCTTTTTCTTTTACCATATCCATCAATCTTTCAGGATGGATTGCTTTGAATTTACGAATTCCTTCTTCAACAACTTCAGAACACAAACCTTTTTCTTTTAGTTGCTTAACTGTATCATATACATTTCTTCTTTGAATCTTTGCTTCTAAAGCAATTTTATTTGCAGTTGTAATCCCTAAAGTTAAGAGTGCTTCATACACTTTGGCTTCATTTGTACTTAATCCCATATTTTGCAGTGTTTCCTGATACATAAATTCATAATAAAACATCATTCTATATAAATTTTTCTAATTGTGGGGTTTACAATCACCACTATACGGGGTGTCACAAAACACCGCTTAAATATATATAGTTGCTACCTACCACTTATCATAATAAACCAAATGATCAAAATGGATAATAACATGATTGAAGTTGGAAAATTGGACACTAGAAACAGCAGATTTACTATTAAGTTTGAATCTCCATTGGAATTAGCAGACGCTGTTGATGCAATAGCAGCTCATTATAGAAAACATTACGAAAGTCGTCATGATGGTACTGCCAGTATACAAAGATATGGTCCTTTTGGAGATCAACTAGAAGCCCAAATAAGATATCTAGGTGCTAGAGGTGACAGACCTGTCCTTGCATTAAGAGTTGCAGCGAGAGGAAGTCCTGATGCCAGTTTCAGTGTTGATATTCTTCCTGGCAGCCTGTTGCCCGATTCTATTGATTTCCATAGTAATATATGGCAAGATTGTTATAATAGAAACTGGTGGAAAAAAGAATACCATGGAAATTAAATATTAATTACAAATAGCAGAGGGGTTTTCAATAATTTAGAATTTTCTTCCCGCCTTTTCTAAACTGTGAAACTCTAACTAAGTGGAATTTTCTGTTATGCAAAATAGCACTGTTCAATGCTATGTTTGACGTGCTGGAAAAACTCTTCGTCGCTAACGCTCCTTGTCCTCCCCACTCCGTTACGCTTCGCTTCACTCGTAGGTCGGAGGATTTAACAGGAATTTTACGGTTCCGCA
Source organism: uncultured archaeon (assembly GCA_964372465.1). Taxonomy (GTDB): domain Archaea; phylum Aenigmatarchaeota; class Aenigmatarchaeia; order CG10238-14; family CG10238-14; genus JAGVVZ01. The sequence continues at coordinate 25 of CAYJRA010000098.1, read as the reverse complement.
ATTTTGAGCCTCTCCTCTAAAGGGC
>CAYJRA010000097.1:0-1727 GCA_964372465.1 uncultured archaeon | reverse complement strand
TTGATAACTTTTATTTAGAAACAAAATCCTTAACAGGAGAATATAACACTAATTAGTTTCAATAAGTTTGGAGTCCTAAAAAGTTAAAGGGGCAAAATTGATTTTTGATAATCTTTATATAGTATGCTTTCTTTTCAATAAATATGACCTACAAACTAGTTTGTTTTGATATGGATGGTGTAATCTTTAAAGATGTTAATTTCTGGATGGAACTCCATAAGAAATTTGGAACCTTAAAACAAGGCATAGAATTAACTAAGAAGTATCTTCATACTGATTATGATAGACTTGTTGAGGAAGTTGTTGTAAAATTATGGAAAGAAAAAGATGCAAAACCATATTACGATTTAGTTAATTCCATTGAATATCTTCCAGGTGTAAAAGAAACTTTTGACCATCTCAAAACAAGAGGGTATATGACTGCAATAATCAGTGCTTCAAGTATCGATGTCGCTAGAAGAGTGCAAAAAGATTATGGTGTAGATCATATTTTTGCAAATGAATTGGTAATTAGAGATGGAAAAATTGCCGGAGAATTTGTCTGGCCAATAGGTGCAGGAAAGGAAAAGAAAGCACAAATAATACAAGACTAATGTTCAAATATAAGTATATTGCCACAAGAATTGATATATATTGGCGATAGTGACACGGATATTGAAGCCTTTAAAGAAGTTGGAATTTCTATCGCGTTTAATTCTTCTTCAGAAGAACTCAAAAAAGTTTCAAAATATACAGTAGATACACACAACTTAGCAGATGTAATAAAATATATTCCTTAAATCAATTTTGCCTTTTATTCTAGGTCTTAATGTGTCGCATTCGCTCTCTTGATGGACGGACTCCAAACTTACTCTTCGGCATTTTTTTGCTTCGCAAAAAACCGGTTGCACCTATACCTCGGTCACTTCGTGACGAAACTAACAAGTATTACATTCAATTCTTCACATTCGTTCAGAACTTTTTGTTTTTATTTAATAACTTTATTTAGAAACAAAATCCTTAACAGGAGAATATAACAGGCATTATACACAATTCGTGAACCACTTAAAACTGAAGAACTCTGACGAGAAAAATATGATTTTTGAGGTGCTGCCGATTACGATTGACGAGCCTGATTTCTTCACTAACTTTAATCAGGGAACATATCTTTCGGATGAGGGTATCTTTTCGGTCTAATTTCCCACCCACGCTGATACAACTTTTTTGCTACATCCAAATTAGACCAATCTTGACGAGCTAAAGTAATCATTTCTCTTAAATGATCATATGTAACCCCATCTTCTTCAGGAACATTTCTTTCGATAGCTCTTTCTAAGCCAGCAATAAACTCGTCCCGAGTCGGGCCAAAATCATAATTTTTAGCGCGACGATCAACTCCAACAACTCCAGTAATACTAGAAACTTTATTACCAAAATAATGATCCAATACCAGAGCGGTTGTTCCTAAATAGTCTGCCATTTAAGAGTAGAATAATCCTCCCTTTATAATACTTTTCCTATTCTGTAGTGACAACACTACCAACTGAACTCAAGCCATTTTCTTGTTCTATCTCCAAATGTTGTTTAGAAGCGGCAGCACCTCTCTTGCCAGTGGTTCACGAACTTGCTCACTACGTTCGCACCCCGCTGCGCTTTCGTCGCTATGTTCCTCAGGGGACATAACAGGAATTAAGCGAAATTTGTGGAGTGCTTATTAAGCTATGGCCACTTGTTTTACAGAAATATCT
>CAYJRA010000096.1:0-1746 GCA_964372465.1 uncultured archaeon | reverse complement strand
CAGCCGGAAACCACCGGATTGCCGGATCAAGAATTTCGTATGGTGATTGTGGAAAATCTTTATGTAAGGCCATAAATTTATACTGTTTTATTTTTCTTTCTTTTCTGGGTAGACCACCATAGCCCTCTATGAAGAAACAGAATATAGTTTTTTATCTTTGCAATTAAAAATGGATTGCGACCAGTTATATATCGGAAATTTATCAATTGATCCTTCACTTCCTTGAACCCAATAACACCGTACCACCACAACTCATCAATAAATGCCTCTATCTTCTTTCTCCCTAACTTACTAGTCTTTTCACCAAGATATTGACCTAGATCTGTTCTTAGTTCAGAAGAATTAAAACCACTTTTCTTACTTAGAACATCAATAAGTTGATTCACTTTTTCCTGATCAGCCCTGAATCCAAGAATTCGACTCGCTAAAAATAGTTCGTCGCGTAACTCACTAGAAAAATAGTCAGAATACTCTATCTCAGCCGCATCAATATTTTCAAATGTTGCCTCATGCTTCATACTCAATCTATCTCTCATTGCATAACAAAACATAAGGAAATCCCTAGGTCTATTGAAAGAAACAGCAACCATGTAGGCATAGAAGTTTGTTGTGTATCGGTTTGTATCAAAATTTTTTAGAGCCTCGTAAAATATAACATCTGGAAATTCCTTACATATTGCCTCCTTTGGATTTTTTAAACTTTCTTCTAAATTATTTTCGTAGAATGGTAATCTTTTTATTAAGAGACTCGCGAAATCAGCTTCACTCCATTCCAAATTTAGTGAGTCCCTTTTTAATTTATTTATATTTGAACCTTCCATATACTCGAACAAATCTTCTCGAACCAAAGAGATAAAACGTAATCTTTTATTAGAATCAGCAAATGTAGAATTAAATAGCTCTAATTTAAGAAGAAGATCTTGGAGAATTGATATTTCTTTGTTGACACGAGTTTCTTCTGAGATATCTAAATAATCTGTAATGTCATCTAAGAAGACTAGGAGGGTCTTACTCTCGGGAAAACTTTGCCTAAGTGCTTCGATTAAAGATGAAGGGGTATTAGATATTTCAGTTCTGGAAAATGTGGAACCATCTTCGGCATTAGCTTTCCCCTCGGCTTTTACAAAAAACGAAGAAATTAAACCACTGATAGAAAAACCTGTCTTATTTTCTTTTTTTGATTCAAAAAATGTCTCATAATCTGATACATTCTGTAAACTATTCTGTGTGAGAAAATTTACCCAATGTTCTTTTGCTGTTCCTGTAAAAATATTTTCCTCTAAGAGTTTCTGAATTATCTTAATAATTACGAAAAACAAAATTGAATTAACATGATCTTTCTTGTTTTCATCTAAGCCTAGAGATATATTTCTTACAGAAACCCTAATGACGCAGTCTATACCATAACTTTTACTATTCTGTTCAAGATAGCGTGCAAGAGCTGTTTTACCTGTTCCTTTCCTACCAGATATTATAGAAAAATTTGATTGAATTAATGATTTTATTAGGCCAGTATCATGAAAACACTCCATTAAAAACTCGTCCTTTTCTGCTTCTGTCTGTTTGGATATTTTGAAGTTGCTCATATATTTACCTCAATTATTTTCATAGTATCATTGCCGAAAATATCCACGACTTTGATAGCGATTTTTCGTTTACCTTTTCCGACTTCCACCGGTGGCGTTTGCAAGACAAGCTCGCGCTTCTTTTTCGTCCGGAAATCTTGCCACTCGTTTTCAAAAACAT
>CAYJRA010000095.1:0-1761 GCA_964372465.1 uncultured archaeon | reverse complement strand
AGGCGACCCCCGCAACGAGAAAAATTAAGCTTCCTGAATAAGTGTCTTTATTATAAGATAAAACTTGTAATAAGAAAGAGATTCTCAAGTCTAATATATCAGATATATCAGATAAGCTTCAGTTTGGGCGACAATACAACTATTCGCATTGGAAAGAATACTCATACAGAGTTATTGAAAGTGATGGGTCAAATTCAAGCAAGAACAGGCAAGATCCCAACACTCGACGATGCACTGAAGGAATTATTAGAAAATTATAAGAAGAAAGCTAAAGTCTAAAAGAACTTAATTTACTGCACTTGTTTATTCAATGAATGAATTCAAGACATAAACAAATAGAAAGTTTTAATGAAATCGTAAGAGTTGGAGTAACACCAAGTAGTGGAATACACCTTATTCGTCGTCAGATTGATCACATAGGTAAAAACAATCACGTTATTAGTGGGAATTTCGTTGTCCAACAATTAGAAACCAATACGAGTTTAGATATACGATTCTACATAATGTCAGAATATCAATTTTTAGAATGGGTTGTGCAATGGATTCCTTAACAAAACCCTCAAAAACTGACCCCCCCTCATACCTGTAAAAAGTTGGTTGATGAGTTTAGAAATAATGACAATTATTACTATTATAAGAAATCGGGCTTCTACTCACTACTCATGAATCGTAAGCTTCCACCCGATACTGTCTGAAGCACATGCCCTATCACTAGATGGGTTGATCTCACCCAAACAGCAGTTTTCTTTCTGCATACATCAAGATAAAGCTGATCGTTTTAGCTACCAAAAATAATACTAAACAGTAATCTCATTAATTGATATTGCAAGATTTGTTTGGTAGTACATATTTACCATATTTATCTTCAAAATGATTCATTTTTTATGCGTGAAAGTGAATTATTGATTCAGTCGCAAAACATCGGACTTCTTGCGAATAAAACGAGGCTGGGAGTTTCAAAATTAATAATTTAGTCCAATAAAGACTTCATTAGCTACCATTTTTGTTCGTATGTCTGCCTACCAATCTGGTTATTAGCCTTCCTAGTAATTTGCCCTCATAATTGTTATCATACCACGCTGTCTTGGTCATCTAAACTTGCCCTCTTTTATTCACAAACCACGCATGACTCCCCACGAAGACCTGAGTTAGGGAATTTGGGTGTTTTACCATGCCTGAGCTTGGGGGGTTTTGTCTAATTAGTTTGATTCCCTCAAATTCTGTACTGGAATTAAAAATTTCCTACCTTATCTTTTCTTATTTTCCAAATTACTGATGCTGCAATACAGCCTTATAATCGCCTGCTGTATAATAAAAAACTGACATGATTGATGATCAGGTAACCAAGCTTTTAAAAGAAAAAAATCTGGCATTTGTGGCCACACTGATGAAAGATGGTTCACCACAAATTACACCTACTTGGATAGACCTAGAAGACAACACAATCTTGGTAAACACAGCAGAAGGAAGGGTAAAGCACAAAAACGTATCACGAGACTCACGAGTTGCAATATCAATAGTTGACCAAAACAATCCTTACAACATGGTGACAATCAGAGGAAGAGTCGTTGAACAAACAACAAATGGAGCAGATGTACACGTTGACAAGCTTGCAAAAAAGTATCTTGGTGTTGACAAGTATCCTTTTCGTTCACCTACAGAAAAAAGAATTATTCTAAAGATAAAACCAGAAAAAGTTTTTCATATGAAACCATAGGATGGGGCATTATCTGAAGACAAATTGAAAAAATCTCTTACAAT
>CAYJRA010000094.1:0-1800 GCA_964372465.1 uncultured archaeon | reverse complement strand
AAAATAAACTATTTGCACAATAATGGGATTCTACAAGATTCAGTTTATGATCTTCTTCAAATCCTGAATCGCAAAAGAAATCATCTCCATTACAGGGATACTGTCCTTTCTGAACGAACACGTCTTGAGTTTTCACATGGCTATTCAATAGTACATAGTATTTACATCCCTATGTCTACTTCGATGGAACCTGATCTTACAGAAAGATTCAGAAATGGGGCAGAGCAACATGCAAAAAACATCTTATCGGTGATTGAAAAAGATCAGATTTAGAAGGTAAGACACTTACTGAACTCTGCGGTATCAAGGTTGAAGGTAACACCAAGTACAACACATTAATCCAAAATGCAAAAATGATAAAGTATATTGACAGAACAATGTCCCATGAAAGTAATAGAGCACTTTTTATCTAGATCCTGAGGTTTTGAATAAAAAATAACAATAAAGACGCATTATTTTCATTAATGACTTCCAAAAAAGCAGTCCAAATCGTGGAGATGTTCATAGAAAACAGAATAAAACACATAGCAGACTTGCAAAGGCCTGAAAATGATTGGGGATATGGAATTGCAGCTGAGATGGTAAAACATGACATAGAACACATGACACGTGAGATAGGCTGGTTTAAGATTCTACGAAAAGAGATAGCACCACCCTGCAAACATCCCAAAAAAATGCAAGACATATGCAAAGGTCAGAAATATTGCATGAATTGCAATATGGACCTCTAATCCATTTTTTTGTATAGAACTTAAGTAAATGCAGATTGTTTTGATAATGAATTAGACTTGGTATTATTTGAAAAATCTATAACCAAGATACAACAGTGCTCCCCATCCTGCTAGGCGTAAAAGTCCTTCATTTATACCACTTTTCTCGTTTGCCCATTTTGCCAAGTGGTTTATTGTACCAGTAGGAAAACTTACTGCGTTATACTGATCCCAATGTATTTCAAGCCACTCGGAATCGATAAATTTTGCATGTCTGTTTCCATATCTTTCAAGTTCTCTATATCCATCCAAGGTTCGGGCCCATCTGTCTGGCTCGGCTAGTATTTTGGATATGTGAATCAACACTATATCAATATACGAACAGATCATATAAAAGAAAATTGGACATACCAATTTTGTGACAAACTGGAAGAGAATTTCTGTAAAATTAAGTGAGGAAGAATTCAAGGAGCTAGAACTAATAAAGAAGAAACACAAAATCAGCTATAATAAGATAATTAGAACAGGTCTTCAATTTTATGTTGGTCTGTTAATAGCAAAAAAAGAGCTATCAAATGCCGGATTTCTTAAAGTAATGAAACCACTCTCAAAGGACATTAAAAAATACACGAACAGCACAAAATATTCTAGGAAAATCGATAGTGCTGTATCAAAGCTAGGTAAAAAGGAAAAAGCTGAATTAGAAACCAATACAAAAAACTTCGAAAAAAGGATTAGAGTATTCAATAAGAAAAGGAAGGTGGGTAGACCAAAAAATCAAGCCTAAAGTGGGTCTCAACTACTACTAGGATAGTGGCTGGGTCCTACAGGATTCGAACTTATTTTAGGTCGAATTTTGTTGCTTTCAAGTATCTTTTAGCCATGAAATTCGCTCTAAAACACCTAAAATAACCTGACATTTTTCATATAGATTATAATAATAACCAAATTACTTTGATCTGTGCCAAGTTCTAAGAAGCTATTTTTGCGAGCAAAGAAGGTCATACCATCTGGAATAAACAGTCCTGTCAGGCATTATGATCCATATCCATTCTTTGTAAAAAAAGCACAAGGTAGTATAATCTGGGAC
>CAYJRA010000093.1:0-1811 GCA_964372465.1 uncultured archaeon | reverse complement strand
CATGAATTATACCATGATATGCGACATGCAGCAGGCTATCCATGCCACTAATGATCTGATATGAAAACCGCTCTTTTTCTTGTTATTGTACTAGTCTCGGGATTTTCTGCAGGAACAATTCACGGTCTTGTTAACTTGATCATGGTAGAACCATTTCTGGATGAAGCAATTGGAATAGAAACTCAAAACCTATTTGCATCTGGTGAGGCACAAGACACACCACAGTTTTGGGAGGAATTTAATACATACAGAATGTGGCAAAAAGGTGGACAGGTTCTTGCAGGTGGAATATTGGGGCTCTCAAATGGTGCATTGTTTGGACTAGTCTTTGCTTATTCACGACACATTCTTCCAGGACAGAATCACATCAAAAAAGCACTTGTCCTTGCAGGAATAATGTGGTTTACGTTATTTTTTATACCATTTCTCAAATATCCAGCAAATCCACCTACAGTAGGAGACCCAGAAACAATTGTACTTAGAACTTCACTGTATGTTGGGTTTGTAGCACTATCCGGTCTTGGCGCTCTTGGTTTTTACAGAGTTTCAAAAAAGATCCAAAAAAGCCAGAGATATTTCATACCAATTGGATATGCCATATACCTAACTGCAGTCTTCATATTGATGCCAGAAAGTCCAGACGAAGTTATAGCTCCAGCTGATCTATTAAATGGATTTAGAATTGTATCTGCAAGCACGGTAACAATGTACTGGATTGTAAACGCGATAATGCTTGGTTTGTTGTGGCAAAAGTTCCAACCACATCTTGAAAGACACCAACAGATTAGCTGATTCTATCATAATGTAACAGCATTATGGAAACTGGTTGAGAAATAAATTACTCTAGGTACTCAAATCAACATCTGTCATCCGGACAGTAGTTTGAGTGTCTTCAACATCATGGTCTACTCATCATGATGTCAATTTGGAGACAAACTAATTACTGGTTCGGGTTTTCTTATACTAACGTCCGCCTTACTTATTCTACTTCTATAAAGTTTGAATTTTTTGCCGTTGTCTGATAGAATCCATTTTTCTACTTTAATTAGAGAAAGTTCCTCAAGCTCTGAGATCTTCTTGTAGACAGAACTTAGCGGTATTCTATGTTGTTCGGCAAGTTCCGCCGCAGTTTTACCTTCCTTTATTATAGAAAATACAATTGCCCTTGATTGAGCATCTGCCAAAGCCTCAAGCACCTTCTGATTAATATCATACTTTCTGAGTTGAGAAAGGGTGATCCTCCTCGTCATACGTTTTTTCAATTAGGTTAGCCTAACTATTTAAAACATACGACTCTCATTCTAAAATCTTAGAATGACTTTCTGATTTAAATAAAGTTAGCTTACCCTAATTACTCGATATTTCATGGCAGTATTTGCAGCAATTGAACAGGATGCAAAAAGCCTTTATGAAAAGTACGGAAAATTGTGCTCAGATACATTGGTGTATTATCTATATCAATGGGATGCGATGCCAATTCTCTCACTTCTATAAGAACCACTGTTACTGTTTTTGTGTCACGGAATGCCCTGTCTTAAAAAATAAAAAAGTAGCGAGTTATTATTTTTCGCTCTTTTTTTGATTTATGCTCTTCATTAATTCTGCAGTTTTCATTTCTATCTCTTCACGTATCATTTTTTCATATGATGGGTTGCTTAGCTTAAAGCCTCTGCACTCAAATTCAATCTTGTCTATGTACGCAAACTTTGTTTTGCCTTGATAGGTTTCTTCCTTATCAAATTCGGTGAAGACATTATAGTTTTTTATTTGACAGTCAGTGTAGGTAAATTGCCTGTATTGTTGTTCTCCAT
>CAYJRA010000092.1:0-1822 GCA_964372465.1 uncultured archaeon | reverse complement strand
TGCTTGAAAATGTAAAGAAATGCTGGGCTTCACTTTTCACGCCGCGCGCCATTTTTTACCGATTTGAAAAAGACTTGCACAAGCAGAAAATATCCGTCGCGGTTGTAGTGCAAAAAATGATAGAAAGCGAAAAATCAGGTATCGCATTTTCTGTTCACCCGGTAACAGAGGATTACAATCAGCTCATTATTGAAGCGGGTTTTGGATTAGGTGAAGCCATCGTATCTGGACAAATCACGCCAGACTCCTATGTTGTCGAAAAACAACCACGACGGATTATTGATAAAAATGTTGAAATCCAGACTAAGGGACTTTATCGTGCCCAAAGCGGAGGCAATGAGTGGCGTGATATTTCTGGAGGACAAGGAGAAAAACAAGTTTTATCGGACAGCGAAATAATGGAGCTTTCAAAAATCATCTTGAGAATTGAAAACCATTACGGCTTTCCTTGTGATATCGAGTGGGCATTTGAAGGAGAAAAATTTTACATAACACAAAGCAGACCAATTACTACTCTCACTAATAAAATAGTATGAAAATCAATAAAAAAATTGAATGGGAATTTCTAGTGGACAGGGCATATTTGCCCCTATCTTACAGTTTTAATGCTTTTGCAAATAGTAGGAAATACATTAGGAGGTATCTAGATATCTCTGAAGAAGGCACAACAGGACAAATATTTTATCCGAACGATGTTTATTGGGTTAAGGGTTTGACAACGGAGGTTGCTGCGAAAGAGATTGAGCATCACAAAACTGAAGGTAATGAATATTTATGGCGACTGGCTCGTATCTGTGAAGATCGAGGAGAAAAATTACTAATTGATTTAAAGAATAAAATTTCTAGAAGGAATGTTGAAAATTTATCCGCAAGAGATTTGGAGGTATTGTTTGGGTGGGCAGTCGAGGAAATAAAGGACTTTTCAACATTCATCACTATTCCATGGGTGATGGAAAATTATCTAAATTCACTGATTACTAAGGTTGTTGAAAGGGCAGTTGGTAGTCAAAACCAAGAAGCACTTGCGGAACTTCTGTTGCCGATAAAAATCAACGCTTCGTCAAAAGAAACTCCAGCCATATGGCGTTTAGCCGTTGCGATTAAAAAAGATAACCGCTTAAAAGCAATATTTCAGAATCAAGAAAACGTGAAAGAGGATTTGATACAAAATTATCCAGAGTTTCTTAAAAAAATAGATGATTTTATAAGTGACTATGGCTGGATCCATGTTCGATGGTTCAAGGGAAAACCAATCACAAGAGATAATGTAATTGAAAGATTGCGATCCACAATCAAGGAAAATCCCGAAGACAAGATTTCTGAACTCGAAAAAAACGAAGGTAGAATTGTTAAATTCGCCAATGATTTCGTAGAGAAGCATTCATTATCAACTGAAGAAAAAGATACGATTTTTTTAATTAAGGAGTATGTTTATATTCGTACTTACAGAACCGATACCCTCAGCCAAGCATTTTATGCATTATTCCCACTTGTAGAGAATGTTGCGAAGCATTTAAAGTTAACTATAGACGATTGTTTGTATCATTCAGAAGCAGAATTAAGGAAAAAATTGATTGGAGAAGATTTATCTATTGACGTTGCGGCTCGGAAAGAAATGTGGGCAATTTTTGTAGTAGATGATGAATACGAAATTTATTCTGGAGAAGCAAGCGTTGAGAAATTAAAAAAGGAGCAGAGTGTATCAAGAGGAATAGAAAACACTTCAGAAGTAAAGGGGCAATCCGCATTCAAGGGCAATGTGAAAGGCAAAGCAAAAATTGTTTTAGACCCACACGATATCCCTAAAGTGGAAAAAGGAGAT
>CAYJRA010000091.1:0-1848 GCA_964372465.1 uncultured archaeon | reverse complement strand
CAGTTACTCACCTCAAAAAAGGAGATACTGTCTTAGCTTATGCCAAGCCAGCAACAGGCAGACATTTTGGCATGGAAGTAGATGATGAGTATATCGTTGAAAAGTAGTTTAATTTCTTCAAAACTGAGATTTTCAAAACACTTTAAATTACACCAAAAAAATCACTATTCTCGATGGCACCACCCACCAATGACAAAGCCCCAGAATTCATTGACCTTTGCGTAATATGCAGACAAGGAATAACTCGTGGCAGTTTAGTATTTGCAGACAAGAAGGCCTATCACACTACTTGTTATGCAGCGTTTGCCACAAAAAGTGGTAATGTCAAACCATCTTAATGATAAAAAGTCATCAAAAACTAAATCTTGGAAAATTATTTTTCTTGTATCTTTACATGAAGTATAGCTGTTTCCTTTTCAAATTTTTCTGGCATTATTAATAATAGACCGCCTGTACTGACAACACCATCACAAGATCCTATGTAATTGTAACGGTTCACTGCAAAGCAGCCTTCTTCAGAATAGTATCTGAATTTTTCTCCCTTGTGGTAATTTTCATAATTAATTTTTGATGGTACTACAAATACATCAAACCCATGAGTTTTGTCATTAATGCCTACATCAAAAGCAATTGTGGTTTCATCCCTCATTGTGCATAGAGGAACAAATAGTGCCTGTTTTGGCTTTACAATATATTCTGCTGGTATTGCAGCATATTTTGCTTTTTTAATTACTGGAAACATGATATTATTTGGATCTGAACTATGTTCTAACCCTAAGGCATGACCAAATTCGTGTATTGTGAGAAAAGATATAGAATCTTGATCAAATGAGTGCCACGTTCCATCACATCCAGCATCTCCAACACTAATATCAATACGATTTTGATTTATTGTGTAAGCATCGTATTCGCCAGAAGATTCCTTTATCCATTTAACAACAATGTTTGCATTTTGAGGAGACCCCACCAAATTGAATTCAACTCCAGTATTTTTCTTCCAGAATGTTGTAGCATCATTAATTGCATCTTGTGCCCTTACAGCCCAATCTGGCAAGGGTTCAACATAAACGGCGTATTTTTTTATTCCAGTTGTTAATTTATAAGAAGTGGAATCTGAGAATTTCTCTTTGTTATCAGATTTAGCTGAATTTGTTACAGGTTTTCCGTTGCTGTGATGTAGTTTGAGTTCTTCATAGGTGAGTTCATTTATTTTCGAAGTTGGTTTGAATTTTTCATTTATGCTAAGACTGAGTTTTATTCTGTATTCTTCATTTTCTGCTCGTAGAATATCCAATTCTTGTCTGTTAACTTCATTTTTAGCTTTAAGATATTCAAGTTCAGCTTGCGAATCACCAGTTTCTATTTGAATAGAACCTATCTTTTCTTTGTATTTTGTAATTTCAGAGCGAAGTTTGTTTACTTGATCCTTTGGTTGAGTGTTAGAAGCAAGTTGGTCTACTTTGTTTTTGAATTCATCGTTTTGAGTTTTTAGTGCCGTTATCTGATCTTGATATTTAGAAATCTCTTTTTTTAGTAGATTTAATCTGCTTTCTGAATCCTTATCTGGAGTTTTAGAATTTAATTGATTTTTAATTTCCGTATTTTCAGTTAATAATGAGTCTATTTTGTCTTTGAATTCAGTGTTTTCATTAACTAAGGAGTCTAGTTTTTCATTATATTGCATATTTTCATCCATTATTAGTTCAATTTGACTTTTGTAATCTGTGATTTGTGATTGAAGGAATTTAATCTTAGTTTTTGCCTTGTTATCAGTGACAAGTGCGTTTATCTGATTTTTGAATTCATCGTTCTGAGTTTTTAGTGCCTGTATCTCTTTTTTATATTTGC
>CAYJRA010000090.1:0-1892 GCA_964372465.1 uncultured archaeon | reverse complement strand
AACTCCAAGTGAAGTATACTTTAGAGATATGTCGGATATGTAGTGAGATAGTACATTGTATTTATTGGTTTCTTTTACAAAAATAGCGTCTAAAAACTTGTTTTTTTAAATAAATTAATATTTAGACTCTTCTACCACGCCTTCCGCCGGGTCTTCTTGTTACATCACTAGCCACGGGTGTCGTATCCTCTATTAAACCAATTTTTAAACCACTTCTTGCTATTGCTCTTATAGCTGGCTGGGCACCTGCACCCGGAGCTTTTTTATGATGACCTCCCTTACCTCTTACTCTGATATGAACACCGACAATTCCCTTTTCCATTGCTTCTTGTGCTGCTCTAGTTGCGGCTTGCATTGCAGGGAATGCACCACCTTGATCTCTATCTTTATTTGTTATTATTCCACCAGTACATCTTGCAATTGTTTCTGATCCAGTGATATCAGTGATATGAATTATTGTATTGTTGACTGAAGAGAAAATATACGCAATACCCCATGCCCCCTCTTTGTGGGCTCTAATCTCAAACTTTTTTGCTCTTTCTTTTTTAATTGGTTGTTTTTTCTCTTTCTCCATGTTCTACACTTTTTTCCGTCATAGACGATAGTTTGTAATGTTGAATTTTATTTTCTACTTCTTTTGCAACCATAAATCCAGGAAACACGATTTTTCTTTCATCTATTGCAATATGGCCATGAGTAATTAATTGTCTGGCTTGTTTTGATGTGTTGGCGAGACCTTTTCTGTAGACTAATGTTTGTAATCTTCTTTCTAGAAGATTTTCAGTTGTTAATATTAAGACATCAGTTAAGTTTGGTGTTTTATCAAATAATCCTAATTTTTGCAATCTTTCTAACAATTTTTTTTCTTCCATTTCATTTCTTTTCGCCGCTAAATTTCGTGCCCTTCTTCTGAATCCTCGTAAAACAGATTCTACTTTCCATATCTCTTTTTTTCTTCTAAGGCCATACTCTTTCATAATTTTTGATTCTTGTTCGATCCTTCCTTTGTCCCACGGTCTTCTTGGTTTCTTGAACTCCCTTCTTATTCTTCTCATCCAATCACTTTGCTGCCTTTCCCGGCATCATTTTTTTTCTTACAACACCAACAGTTCTTCCTTTTCTGAATGAGCTTCTTGTTCTCTGGCCTCTGACAGGAAGGCCTAAGCCATGTCTAACACCTTTGTAATTTCTCAGGTCCATCATCTTTTTTATGTCTTGCTTGTGTTGGAATACTAAATCGGTTGCAATGAGATGACGATCGTTGCCAAGTTCAGGATCCTTTTTTCTATTGAGCATCCATACAGGAACACCAAATTTGGCTGGATTTTTCATGGTTTCTTCAATAGTTTTTACTTCTTCAATCGTTAAAGAACCGATTTTCCTGTTTCTATCTAGATTATGGATTATGCAGATAGCATTAGCCATAGCTGAGCTGATGCCTTTGACTCTTTGGAGAGATACGAATAACTTTTTCTCACCTTTGATATCTACACCGGCTATTCTGACTAAACCTCTAAGTTGTTCTGTCATAGTAACTCACATTAATTAAGAGTCAAGGCTTTTAAATGTTTAATTTCTGCTATTGAATTATACTATAGAGAGTGGCTGGAAAAAATAATAGAACAAGTTGAATTGGTGAATGAAATAATTTCTGGTAGAATGGAAATGTACGAAGCAGCATTAAAATTTTGTTTAGAAAATCCAGTTGTTTCATCAACAATTCCAGGAGTAAGAAATGCACGGCAAGTAGAAATGAATTTTAGTGTTTCTGATGGAATGAAATTAAGTGAGAAGCAATTGTATCAACTGAAGCAATTATAGATTTCTGGAAAAATAGGGGCACTGTTAACTTAAGCCACCTGTAAGACAATATTCTTATGTTGAATGTCATT
>CAYJRA010000089.1:0-1916 GCA_964372465.1 uncultured archaeon | reverse complement strand
CGTGTTGAAGAAACGATTAAATTTTTTACTGAAAACTTTCAAACGAAAATAACGGAAGGAATAGTGAAAGAAGTTGCGATTTCTTATCTTGCTCGTGGGGACGTTAACAGCATGAAGAAATTTATTGAAAAAGTTGGTGTTACTCTGGAACTTACCGATGAAGATCTTCTCCCTCACGTTAGTCGTATATTAGAAGCAAAGGAACTCAACTCTCTTGCATATCTTAAGCAAGAAATGAAGCTGGCTCGTGTACCTGCCAGCGAAACGGCCATACAAAGTGCATACCAGCACTTTGCCTCCCAAGAGGATTTCGGAAAAGAAAACTCAAAGTCATTACAGGCGCTCAAACAAATTTTTGAACTTACTGGTGTACCAGCCAATTTTCCTGCCGAACAAACTGATCGAGTCTACAAAACAACTCGTTTTGCAGAATGGCAACAATTGAATGAAGTTATAGGTACTTTGCCAAGTAACGAGATTGTACAATATGAGTACCTGCAATTCTTTACAGGTGGTCATTATGGTTTGGATAAAAATATTGAAGCTATTCGAGCACTGACCGAACAGTCGCCTGAAGCAGAGACCATAAATAAGGCGTTGGAACACTTTGCGTCAGAAGGTAAGATTGAAGAAATGTCTAACATCGTCAAGATTGTTGGAGGCAAACCGGCCATCAATCCTGAATCTGGACAAAAAGCTTATCGCAAAATAACTGAACAATGGAATTCTAGCGATCCAAGTTATTGGGGAAAAAAATTGGTAACCGCCATTGATTTCTTAAATGATACATTGGGGATTAGGCCAGATAGTGAAACAATGTATCAAATACATTCCAAAACTTTTGGTCAAACTGATTATAAAAATGCTTATATAGTCTCCGATGGGGAACGCATTTATCCTCAGTTTTGGGAATTCTTAGTAAAGAAATTTGGCAAACCTGATCCAGAAGTAGTTCAGAGAATTTATCTGGCTCAATTGGCCGCTTAATCCAAACAGTATGAGATCAGTGGAAAATTTCAGCTATATAGAGCAGTTTACCGGAGTAAAACCGGACATTAAAGAAATGGCTCGCATTGAGAAAGCGAGAGGTGTTGAAATTGAAGAACAACAAATAGATGCCCGATTGCAAAATTTGTTTCAACAGGAATTATTGTCAGGCAACATCGAAGGAGTTAAAAAATTAGAGGAACAATTTGGCCGCCAATTTACCATTGAACCCGGCGATCTTCAGATTTTATATACGCAAGACATCATGCAATTACAATGGGATAAATGTGAGCCCGATATTTATAAATTTCTTTTAGAAAGAACAGGGGTCGCGCCGGATCCGGAAATAATCCAAGCACGGTATCGGAGCCTATTCAACATGCATTACAGCTCACCATCTGATGTTCATGGCATCGCTGATTTTCAGAACATGGTCGAAGTTCCGCCTGTTTCTGAAATAATCCAAGCAAAATATAAGGAAATTTTTGATGAATATATACGGTATTATCGTTCTGATTGGAATGACGATGAGCAAGCAGCGTATGAAGATCATGGAGATCAATATTTTGCGATATACGCCGAATTGATTCGAGTTACCGGAATTCGACCACAATTTGATCGAGACTATGCACTGAAATTGTATGAGTTTTGCGTGACCTCCGGTTCTCAATACCATCAAAAACTTGGAGTCATTGCACAGGAAACTGGTGTTGCGATTGATCAAGATTTCATCCAAAAATATTTATTAGACAATCCTGAATTTTCTAGCCCAGTCCCCTTATTAATTTCTAATGATCAATTAAACAAGTATTTTTCAAATTCACAAAATACAAGTCTCGGTGAGTATAAAAGAATTTATCAAGTATTCGGATGTTTTGATTACTATCAGGGCGTGCTTGCGGAGCTGGAACAGGATAAATCACGAGGAT
>CAYJRA010000088.1:0-1932 GCA_964372465.1 uncultured archaeon | reverse complement strand
ACTGAGTTGTTGCTACAAGTGTATCTCCAGTGGTTAGAACATGACCAATATAATTGGCCTGCATGTACTCCTGTAATCCTTCTGCACTCAATTTTTCAACTGGAGAAATAACTATCTGTTCAGCTGCTTTTGCATCTACTTTTTTTACAGAAATTTTTTCGCCTATACCAGAACCTATATTCTGTCTTGTAATACCGTCAATCTTGATAATGCCAGTGCCATAATCTTCGGCTGAACTTGGCCATAATTTTACATGACTTTTTCTATTTCCTACAAGTTCTAAGATTTGACCAGTTTCCCAGTTGTTATCTTCAACAATTTTTGGATCAACTACTGCGATGCCTTTGCCTACATGACGTTGTGAAGCTTCAGCAATTTTTAAAATGATTTCCTTCATAATTTAATCACCATAAAAAATGGAGGGGTTATTCTACCTCCACGGTTTTACCTTTTGGTTTTTCCTCTTCCTTTAGCTTGAAGCTTACTTCTAAGATTCCGTTAGCGTAGGCTGCTTTTACAGAATCTTCCTCAACTTTGTGTTTGATCGGTACTTTGGTCTGGTATTTTTTATCTCCATGCTCTGCATCAAGATTTACTGTGCGTCCTTCGACTACAATTTTGATGTCCTTTTTCTCGACACCAGGCATTTCTGCAACAATTTTTAGAACCTTTTCTTTGTCATCGACTATCACATCGACTAAAGGTTCTCTGATATCAGCTGTTGGAAGGAGACCGGGTCTTACATTTCCATATTCTCTTACTATCGGCTTTCCGTCAGGTCCTATTGTAGCAGTATAGCCATAATAGTAGGGACCAAAGGTCTGGGTGTCAGTTGAATCTTTGAACTCTTCAAAAATGTCTTCCATGTCCATAAATGGTCTAGTCATTCTTCGCCAAAGGTTATCGAATTCGTCTGTGTACATGTCATAATCACCTATAGTTTGTAATAGTGATGACATTATATAAGAATTATGATGTTATGTAAGGATAATTACATAATACTATTATATCTGACAATACTTAATATTTCTGTATGCGGGCGACTAGTATCTCTATACCTGATGCTGTTCGCGATATCATAACAAAAAACCGCTCTATTTATGATTGTATAAAGATGGATTTGATAAACTACACCGCACTAGCAGTCAAGATCCAAAGAGATGTGGCCGCACAGATTGGTGGTTCAGTAAACCTAAACACGATAGTTGTTGCAATCAAAAGGTTTGCAGATTCATTTGAAAAAAAAGATGAGGTTCAACAGGAGCCTGTTTTAAAGAATGCCAGACTTTCATTAATAGATGGAATTGCAGACATTAAATTTCCAACTGGTGATTTTGGAATAAGTGACACTGTAGATCTTATGAATAGAATTACACAGATCGATCCTGACTATGAATTTTTCAGGCTGACAGACTCCTTTAGAGTATTAACTGAAGATATTGATGATATAAGAAAATTATTAGCGTCTTTTCCAAATCAGAATAACATATTCCAAACTGGCTTGGCAAAGATTAGCATACAAATACCTGAAACACAAAGCGGATCAGATGTAGTTTCCTATGTATCAGAGGTTCTTCATGACAATGGAATAGAACTTGTTAACGCCTTTTTTGGTCAAGATGATATTGTCATAATATTACATCAAAAGGATGCGGCTAGAGCCTATGAAATTTTGCGGTCAGAGACTGCAAGATAGCCAGAGAAAGTATTACATATTTTAAATTTTAAGATTCAAGAAATGCGGTAAAGCCGTATCTATATGTCCAATGCTTCTGGTTTGGAGATTTCTAAAATGACCTTGTCGCCCACGGAAAGGCCAAGCTGCTTGTATTCATGCATATCTAGTTTGATTGATGTTATGCCACCTGCTTGACCATAAACTCCCCCAGACATCATCTTGTTTAGACCTTTTACCATATCATCCATATTCGT
>CAYJRA010000087.1:0-1933 GCA_964372465.1 uncultured archaeon | reverse complement strand
AAGTGAACAAGAATCTTGAGTCAACCTACGAGCGAAAGGAAAAAGAAGTAATGGGGTAA
Organism: uncultured archaeon; assembly: GCA_964372465.1. Taxonomy (GTDB): domain Archaea; phylum Aenigmatarchaeota; class Aenigmatarchaeia; order CG10238-14; family CG10238-14; genus JAGVVZ01. The sequence continues at coordinate 1,874 of CAYJRA010000087.1, read as the reverse complement.
ATATGGAAACAAGGATTTGCCAAGCAGGAAAAGTTGAATTCACTATTTCAGATAATGAGATAGCTTTTTGCGAAAAGATGAAGGTTCCACTTCCGACATTTTCTCCTTTTGACCGCTTTCGTAGGCGGCTAATGCGAAGGAATGAAAGAGTCCTAAATATTCGCACTTGTTCAGGTACAGGTAAAAAGATAGTTAGCGTGTATGACGAGAAGGTTACTTTTCCAGTTTACTCAAGAGAGTATTGGTATAGCGATAAATGGGACGGAACAGATTATGGAAGAGATTACGACTTCGATCGAAATTTCTTTGATCAATATATCGAACTTTCAAAAGTTGCTCCTCGGATGTCCATGTGGCAAGTTAATACTACAAATTCAGATTATTCCAATTACATTGTGGATTCTAAAAATTGCTACCTTTGTTTTACTGCGCTAGGAAATAATGAAGATTGTATGTACTCGAGCTACATTACAGGTAACGTAAATTGCCTCGATTGCGACCACTGCACGAAATGTGAGCGATGCTATGAATGTTTTAACTGCGATACCAGTTATAATTTAAAATATTCTGTAGATTCTACAAACTGCCGAGATTCATTTTTTCTTCGAGATTGCAATAACTGCTCAGATTGCTTCGGTTGCGTGGCGTTAAAGGACAAGCAATATCACATTTTTAACGAACCATATTCAAAAGAAGATTACGAAAAGAAAGTTAAAGAGTTTAAAATTACTTCTCGTCAAAATATTCTACACATAGAAGAAAAAGTGAATAAACTTTGGAAATCATATCCGAGGAAATATTTGCACGGCAAAAAGAACGAAAGAGTCACTGGCGACTATATTAACAATTCCGGGAAATGCACCAATGCCTTCTTCTCTAATAACTGTGAAGATAATATCAATACTTTCTTTACAATTGGTCTCAAAAACTCGATGGACATCACCGTTTCGCCTGTTAATAATGAATTCTTATATGAGTGTCACGCAGTCCCAAGGCAAAATTCTTATATAAAATTTAGCGATCTATGCGCAAATGGTTCAACTAATTTGGAATATTGCTCAAACTTAGACACCTGTTCAAATTGTTTTGGTTGTATTGGTCTTAGGCATAAAGAATATTGTATTTTAAACAAGCAATATTCTAAAGAAGACTACGAAAGCGTAGTAGAAAAAATAAAAAAACAAATGATTGAGATGCCTTACAAGGATCGCGGCGGAAGAATATATAAGTACGGCGAGTTCTTTCCGCCCGAGGCTTCTCCTTTTGCTTACAATGAATCAATGGCTCAAGAGCACTTTCCACTCTCCAAACAAGATGCGGAAAAGCAGGGATATGCGTGGAAAGATTTAAAAGAACGAGACTACGCCCCAACACTGACCGCATACGAAATACCTAGTGAAGCTTCCGAAATACCTGACGATATAGGTAAAGAGATATTAGGGTGCATGAACGAGGGAAGCGGCGATCACAATTGTCAAACAGCCTTTCGTATTCTTCCAAATGAACTTATTTTTTACCGACAAAATAATATTCCGTTGCCTAAACATTGCCCTAATTGCAGACATAACCAAAGATTAGAATACAGAAATCAACTAGTTCTTCACGAAGAGAAATGTAATTGTGCGGGCGCCCAATCCTCGAACGGATCATACAAAAATAATATCAAGCATCCTCACCATGGAATTGATCAATGTCAAAATTCCTTTCAAACCACGTATAATGACAAAAGTTTAATCGTTTATTGCGAAGATTGTTATAAACAAGAAGTTTATTGATGTCTATCCTAATTTTTTTTGTAATACTTTTGACTCTGATCATCGTCCATGAGTTTGGGCATTTTTTTACTGCGAAGAGGTTTGGGATCAGAGTGGACG
>CAYJRA010000086.1:0-1964 GCA_964372465.1 uncultured archaeon | reverse complement strand
AACGGAAGCCCCCGCCGAGTCCCTTCGGGACAGATACTCTCGGCTTCGCCTCGCAGAAAAACTTCTCTTAACCGACCAACGAAACGGAAACCAAATTTTCTGCTGAAAATTCTGTCTAACATAGGATAAACGATTACGCTTCGCTTCATCCAAATTTTTTCCAAAACTAAAAGTTGGGGGCTCTACTTCGAAGAAAACTCTCTTAATCTCTGAATTGTGTCTGGTAACGTATCTGTTAGATGTAGATTCTGATTCTGTCTTAAACTTTTTGATTGCTGTGCATAATTTCCAACTGCCCCATAATTTGACAAAACATACACTGGTTTTCCAGCGTATACTGAAAGAATTGTTTCTCTTAAAGTTCCCTCGTTTCCGCCTAAAACTACAATTGCATCTGCACTTTGGACTAGATTTTCTCTAAACTCTTCTTTTGTTTCTCCATGGAAATTTACAGAAGTTCCAAAAGCTCCACTCTCGTCAAAGTCATCTCTTGATTCTGTTGGTTGATAGAGCTGAGCACTCGCTTTTCTTCTTTGGGAAAATCTATCTAATACTTTTCCCGGATTGCCTTTTGGCGTGCCAGCAATAACATCATACAATTGGCTTAAAGAACCAGCGATATAGTCTAATTCTTCATCTTCAAGTGTTACTTCTCTTCCATTTCCAATAACTAACAATTTCTTTCTTGGTTGAGTTGCTTGATATTCTGATACAGTTGCTTCAATTCCAGAAACTCCTAAATTTCTTCTTGTATCTTCTGTTTTTTGCCAAGATTTAGATTTTAATGATTTATCAATTTGAGAATATGCTTTCTTTATTCTCATTAAATCTTGAAGATTTGACAAATCTAATACTGTTCCCAGAGGAACTTCCAATAAAGCGTTTTTAATTGCTTCGGAGGATTTGGTAGGATAATCAACAACTCTTGTATTACTTCCATGCGCATAATCAACACCCATTAAATCAGGATTGTCTTCAAATGATTCATCGGGATTTAACCCCCAATTAATATTTCTATGTTGATATAAACTCTGTCCATTTTCATTGCTTCCAACGATGCCCCAACCTTTATGTCCTATTTTTGATTTCCACTCGTCAGAATCAAAATATCTTCTTAAAACTTCAATTTGTCTGCCACTATCAACAGTTGAATCCACAAATAAAATGAATTTGTCTTTTAGAGCACTACTTCCTATTAATTCATTTAATTTTTCTCTGTCTAATTCGCCACTTGAACCACCAGCTTGATCAACTTTTAGTGTATAACCTTTATCTTTGCCTAAAGCTTCTCTCATAATAAAACTTGGAAGTCTTCCGCCTCTATCAACACCGACTACAACAACATCATCTAATGAGTAACCTTGTTCTCCAACAAATCCTTTAACATCTTGATGAAGTTGGGAATATGGTACTGCTCTCGCAATTCTTTGGAATCTTCCAGCACCATTTAATATTGTAGTTGCTTGTTCATATTCTTCTTTTGTAATTGGAATTTTAATTTTTTCAATATCAACATTATAGTCTCTCATAAGCGGAATTTTATAATGTCTACCTTTTCTTTCTCCGTCTTCGCTTTCGGCTCTTGTGTATGCAAATCTAAAAACTTCGTTTGCATCATCAACTGCCCTTAATCTATCTTCTAAACTCATTGCTGAAACATCAAGCTGAACTTTCTTGAATCTTAATGGAGTATCGCCTTCATCTCTAAAAGCATCTAACAAACTCCAATTAGTAGGAGGCATACTTATCACTAACTGTTGTGTCAATCTTTGTGACAAATTCAGGCTCATTCCCATACTCATTCCAAAGCTCATGATATATATAATTTTTAGCTTATTTATAAAGCTTTCGGTTAATTTACTACTTTATAGAGACACTAATAATAACGAGCCCCCAACTTAACGAAACAACGGCGACAATCTGAAATATTATAAAAACTTCTGGCGTTCCCGCCATCCCAGAGT
>CAYJRA010000085.1:0-1973 GCA_964372465.1 uncultured archaeon | reverse complement strand
ATTTTGTGGGACTTTCGTGATATACGACAAGATCCTACTAATCCTTGGAATTATGTTTCGTTAGGTGCGGATATAATAGGGTTAGCAGTTCCTGGGGTAACTGGTGGGAGAGTTGTTGTTAAAAGTGCTGAAGCTGGAGTTAAGACGTTTAGTTCTGCTGAAAAAGTTGTAGACATTGTTAAAACTGAGCAGAAAATACAAGATGTTGCTAATAAGTTAGAGAAGGTTACAGATCCCGTATCGGGTACTAAAAAACATACAGAAGCTTTCAGACAATTAAAAGGCACGGAAAATGTTCAAGTAGACATCTTCATCAAGGACCAAACAGTTGTTACAAGAAATACAAGAGGATCGACTGGTGTTGATGTAATAATTACGCCACAAGATTTATCAAGAACTGGAATTAAAGTAGATACTTCCCAGATTAAAGGAGTATATGACTTTAAGTTTGGTACAAAAACTGCTGATATACCTACGGGACAATTAAATAGAATAATTAAAGAAACTGGATTTCCAAATCCACAAGCTATAAATCCGCAACCAAGTTTTTGGAGTAATATAGGAAACTTGTGGAATAATTTGTGGAAGTGAAGTAAATGTGGTTTAAAGAAAAAAGTTACGATATAAAAACTGGACAAGAATGGGTAACAAGAGAACAATTAGGATTCTTTTTATTCACAAGAGTTAATTTATTAGATTATAATTATAAGAAAAAGATTCTTGATATGCTGCAGGAATTTTTAGAGTTAATTCATCCTGAACAATTGGATCTTTTAAGATATGGACCAAATGCACGTTCTTATAAAAATAAGACACAAGTAAATTTTTCAAACTTCGAAAAACATTTTAAAAATTTCAAATACCGGTATGATTCGGATAATAGAATTTTTGATTTGGGATATGAAATAGATCTTAAGAAGGATTGTGGGAAGAAAAATACTATTGGTGACATTAGATTTTATATTAACATGATGAGTTTCGTTAATGACAATAAATCCAATTTACGTAATTTATCATGCCATCAAATCGCTATTTTTGTGCCTAAAGATTTTGATAAAATTAATGAACTGATTAAATTCACAAAGAAATATTATGCATTATTGAAATGCTGCTATGGTTATATAAATCCTGTAATAGCTTACAATAAAGTAGAATTTGGGAAAATAAGTGATATTTTAGAACGCTATGCAAATGGAAACGACATCTTTGATATACCAGATAATGTTGGTAATAATACGTATCTTGAAACAAAAGTAAAAGGTGTTCATTGGGGACAGGTTTTATCTGAAACCCATATAAAACAGTTAGGTGGTAGGGAAGAAATTAAGCAAGAATTAGGAGATTTTATCGTAGAAGAAATATCACCTAATATTTTATTCATAAGAATGCCCTTTGATATACCTCTCAAGAAAACTGATGATGTTATAAGGCACTACAAAAAGCTAGCTCAATTTTTAGAGCCTATATTCATACCACAATGGAACGGGTCAGATGTAGGTCTTAGGATTGGTATTCATCGAACGGGTGATAAATTCTTAAGGAGATTTCTATGAAATCACAACTATCACAATTACAGTTATCTGAGCCACAAAGATTAGACGATGGTAATTTAGACGAAACAGTATATGGTACTCAAGATACCCGATTCATAATAAAATCATATTGTATACCGAATAAGCCTAAATTCTATAATCATCTATTATTTTTCGAGAAGTTACTGAAAAATGGATATATCCGATTAATTAACTTCAATCTCAAGATTAATGAAAAGATAATCAATGCGCAATACAAATCCCTTAAAGTAATAAGAGATAATTCGGAGTTACCTATAGAAGAACTTAGATTGACCACTACACAGAATTCCGATTTCACCAACTATACTTACGATACATTATCAAGAGTAATTAAAGTAACTAATCCTGATGGAACTAACAAAACAATTGTATTCGATCACAGAACTATTACTGTCTATG
>CAYJRA010000084.1:0-1988 GCA_964372465.1 uncultured archaeon | reverse complement strand
AACTCGTGAGATTTTTACCCAATAGGCGTGATATGAGAATCCAGCCAATAATTACCAAATAATAGAAAGACTCGGCTTTGCATTTTCTCACCAGACAGGCAGTTATCTAGTCTACAAACATCCTGACGGTATGTAGATCTTTATCATAGTTTGTGTAATATCTATTTACATTTATAATCTTTGGGAGTAAAATATAATAGATTTGAATATGAAGAACGAGATTGAAAAATGGATAGAAAAAGCCGAAAGAGATTTGGTAGCTTCGAAGATAAATATGCAACAAGGGTTATATGATATCTCTGCCTTTCTATCGCATCAAGCTGCAGAAAAGGCACTGAAAACTTTGTATATTTTAAAATTCAATAGGTTATGGAAGACTCATGATCTTGTTGGCCTTCTTGTAAAAATAAAGGGCGACAAGACTTTATTAAAACTGTGTGACGAATTGAATGACCATTATATAAAAACTAGATATCCTTCTGATGTTGAATACACTAAAGGAACAGCACAGACTGCTATCAACAAATCAGAAAAGGTGGTATTATGGGTGAAACAAGAACTAAGCAAAAAATAAATGATTTATTAAGAAATATTAGAATGTTCAAGTCTAATAATAGATTTGATAAAATAATACTATTCGGCTCCTATGCCAGAGGAGATTTCACAAAAGATAGTGATGTTGATTTAATAATCATAGATAACAAATTCAGAAAAAAGAATGTTTTCCATAGAACCAAGAATTTATGGATAAATTGGCATATAAAACAAAAACTGAAATACCCAGTTGATTTCCTCTGTTACACGCCAGAGGAGTTTGAGAAACTAAAAAAGCAAGTTTCTATAGTCTCCGAAGCATTGAGAGAGGGTATCGAAATATAACCCACAACTCTCATAGCAGACTTTTTATTACAAGAAAGCGAATCTATTAGTATGAATTTACGTATGCGTCCAGCTTAACAAGTCTTTTCAATTCATTGTTAAAAGAGCCTACACCACCTACAATAACATCAAATCCCATCAAAACCCAACCGAAAACCAGCCATTTCCATTCTCCTTTCACCAAAACCAATCTTATTCAAGTTTCTCATATTCCAAAACCCGTCAGTCAAATCATATACAAAAATCTTCAGAAAACTGGCAAATATTGTATACAAATGTTGTCTGTTATTTTTAGAGCGTGTCTAATAATTTACCCAGTGATATTATATCATGATTATCTCACGAAAATTCCTCAAACCTAAAAAAACCCTAAAACTCGTGATATGGATAATTATAAAATCAATGACACGAAATATTAGTTAGAAATCAATTCATTCAAAAATAAACATAATAAAATCAAGGGAGGTTAAACCATGATAGGTTATGCTATTTCTAAAAACGGTATCAAAATTAGGCTCACAGAAGAAAGATAGTTTCATATTATAGAATCTCATGATTATTTGTCAGGTTTCAGCGATATGGTATTGGATGTCGTGGATGATCCTGAACTGATATTGAAGGGAGAAAAAAGCGAACTGATTGCCGCGAAAGATTTAAAGACAGACATATAGTAGTTATTTATAAAGAGGTTAAAAAGGAGGATGGATTTGTCATCACTGCGTTTGTAACATCGAATATAGAAAAGGTAAAGAAGAAGAGGCAGATATTATGGAAAGGGGGTTAATAAAAGAAGTTGAAAAAGTCGTGCCTGGTATAATGAAAATAGCTAGTCAAATGTGGATAGATTATGACAAAGAGGTAGATGTACTCTATATTAGCTTTGAGAAACCCCAACACGCTGACGACAGTTTGATGGAAGATAACTTCATAATACATAAAAGAAAGGATAAGATAGTGGGTTTGACTCTATTACATGCAAGCGAATTTAATTCTCAGTAGAAAAAAATCAAATGCTAAAATCATAGTTGTGCAATGATAATTCCAAATTCTTCTGGCTCGTCATCGCCGAAAGGGCAGATGTGCCAAAACTCGTGGTAGAAAAGCCAAAA
>CAYJRA010000083.1:0-1992 GCA_964372465.1 uncultured archaeon | reverse complement strand
TGGTGGCGGCAATGAGAGTTAAGAGTGAGATATAGAAAATTTCCATAAAATTTTTAGCGGCAATTATCCAATTTTAATAAATTCTACTATTTCTTCGATGGGTGCTTTGATTTTGAATTGATGGGTTGGCCTCATGTTTTGCCAAGGCCTCCTTGTTCGACAAGGCCAGATTGATCTATTGACTCGTCAGTTTTCGTAGTTTTATCCCGAAGATGTCCCAAAAGAATGAATGAAATAGCTAAAAATATGTAAAATCCTGAATGCTATGATGGACCCAGGAATTTGTGCAGTACCCTTAGACTAAATTAAAATAGTCTTTATGGATCAGAAAATACGAAGGATGCATGCACCTGCATTTAAAGCAAAGGTGGCATTGGAAGCGCTGAAGGAACAAAAGACAATAGCAGAGCTTTCAAGTATGTACTCTGTACATTCAACACAGATTACTAAATGGAAGAAACAGGCATTGGATATTTTAACTGCTGGATTTGGATCAGGACAAAAGAGACAGGAAAAAGAAGATAATGATTTAGTACAGGAATTGTACCGACAGATTGGCAGGTTAAAAGTTGAAGTAGATTTTCTTAAAAAAAAGATGGGCATATTTGAGTAATGAGAATCATTTAAGTCCAAGAGATATTGTTTCGCACATTAACAAAACAAGTAGCATATTACCTAAAGGCATACAGGCAGAGTTGTTGGGGATCTCCCGAAACAACCTGTATTACCAACCACAACCGGTAGATCAGGAAACCCTGGTTATTATGAATCAGATTGATGAGCTGTATACCAAAAGACCCTTTTATGGTTCAAGGAAGATAGCCAAAGATTTAGGTTACAACCGGAAACGGATACAAAGGTTAATGCGGGAGATGGGTATTGAGGCCATTTACCAGAAACCAAACTTAAGCAAAAACAATATACCGCATCCTATTTATCCATATCTGTTAAAAGGAGTAGTTGCAGGTCATCCTAACCATATCTGGGGAACAGATATTACATACATCAGGATGCATCAGGGTTTTTTGTATTTAACAGCCTACCTTGATTGGTTTTCAAGATTTGTGCTTTCATGGAGGTTATCAACTACTCTTGGAATTGGGTTTGTTCTGGAGGCAGCGGAAGAAGCACTAATAAAGTATGAAAAGCCGGATATTGAGAACAGTGATCAGGGGGTACACTATACCAGTGACCAGCATATTCAGTTATTTACAGATAAAGGAACAAAAGTCAGTATGGATGGGAGAGGCCGGGCAATGGATAACATTTTTACTGAAAGGCTTTGGAGAAGTGTCAAATATGAGGAAGTCTACCTAAAAGATTATGCTACTGTTTTGGAGGCAAAGGAAGAAATTGGAGATTATTTTAAATTTTATAATTATGAAAGAAAACATCAGTCACTTAATTACCAGACACCAGCTGAAATATATTTTAAGAAAGGAGGTTAAAATCTAGTCTAAGTTTTGCCGTTTTACTGTATTGACAAAGGGGTCCACCTTATGCATCCAAAGGCTATAAATAAGAACAGCATAACCAAGAATATGGAAAACAACGCTCCAAGGAGCAAGATGGCTTAACGCAAATCTTCCAAGAGGAGTCTCGGCGTATTCCTCTTCGTCTTTCTTTAACACAAGTAAGGTTCCAATAAGCGGGAGAACTATAACAGAAGCTAATGCCCAAATTAATTGATGTTGCCAAACAAAGTAGCCTGCCCAGCCAAAACCAAGTCCATCAAAAATAAGATACTCGGGAATTGTATGTTGCAGGGCTATTCTTCTAAATAATCTTTTCATAATTTACCTCCATTATCTTCTTTTAACTTAATAATTCTTCTATAGAAACCTTTAATGCTTTGGCAATTTTGTGGTAAGTAAGGTTATTACTTTCATTTTTATACTATCAAACAAAATGGATTTAATCAACAGAAGTAAGAAAAACCCGCTTCTGGCCTTCATAAAGTTCGAGCCGACATTTTTGACAGGTTCTTTGGCA
>CAYJRA010000082.1:0-2006 GCA_964372465.1 uncultured archaeon | reverse complement strand
CCGCTCCAGTAGGTGCTCGACCCTTCTCAAGTTCAGGGGAACATAACACTATTAACTTCAATTTCTAATTCTCCTGAAAATGCTCTTGTAATCACACAACTTTACGGGCTTGACTCCGTGTAAAACACAGAACTCTATTATTTTACTGACGAGGGGCAGGGTGAAGTTAATATCACTCCCATTTCATGATTCATTGTATCGGGCATTGTTGTAAAGAATGTACTCACTTCCTCAATGACTTCTTCTGGGAGTTCTGATCTTTCTAAGAAAAACTTAATCATCTTTCTCCCTTCGGGATTTTTTGAATCTTTACATGGTCTGACATCTACATTTGTTGGATATGTGTTTAATGAATAATCAATTCCTAATTCATCTAATTCTCGTGTAATATCTTCATGTGTACTTATAATGTATGGTCCTTCTTTTACGTACTGTGAAAATCTCTTGTGAATAGTATTAATGCCTTGTTTTCCATGATGAATTATAAGACTTTTATCAGCCATTCGACATAATTTTCCTAGAGAATCTTGTAAATTATCAACATAATATAATGAATGAATGGCTACAGCAAGATTGTATTTTCTATCAGTTTCAAAATCTTGGAATGTTCCCCTAATAAGCTCAGCATTTTCTCCTTTTGGCAACCACTCTCTAAATCTCTCTAATTGGTCTCCATAGGGATCAACTCCTGTATAATCAAACGAAACTCCATTTTCTTTCAATATCTTAAAGAAACGATGTGCTCCAGAACCTAATCCACAACCTAATTCAAGCATTGAAATTCTATCCTTTGGACACCATTCTCTAAATTTCTGTCTTAGCACTTCCTCTAAAACGTCTCTCTCATTCGCATGCTTCAGCCATGCAGAGTACACAGTATCTTGGTAAATGTCCCGTTCGTATATTTTTGAGTCAAATTTCATCTTTATTCACATAAGAGTAGCAATTTAACAGGTATATAAAATTGACTTTCCCCCTAGGGGAACACTCATAGAAACGTTTATATATAGAGCAAACAATCTAAGAGCATGGACTCAGAAACTCTTCGTAAAATAGGACTCACTGATGGAGAGAGCAAAGTCTATCTTGCACTCCTGAAATTAGGACAAACCACAACCGGACCAATAGTAAAGAAAGCAGGAGTAACTACCTCAAAATCCTACAAAATCCTAGCTCGCCTTGAAGAAAAAGGACTTGTTAGTCATGTTTTCAAAAACAAAATCAAACATTTCAAAGCTGCATCTCCTGAAAAAGTTCTGGAATTAATCAATAAACAATTTGAAGATTTAGAAAAAAGAAAAAACGAAATTGAAAAAATAATTCCAGAATTAGTTAAATACCAAAAACAAATAGAAGAAGAACATGAAGCTGAAATTTATTACGGGATTGATGGGTTAGATACTGTTTTTGGAGAGCAAGTAAGAACTCTAAATTCTGGTGAAGAATCTTTTGTTATAGGGATCACTCACGGAAAAGAATATAGTGAAAAAGTTAATGATTTTTTCAGGAGATTGCAGGCTAAAAGAGACCAAAGAGGAATAATAACAAATTTGCTTTATGGAGAAAATGCCCGAGGAACAATTCCCTATCAAGAAAAATCAGAATATTGTCGAATACGTTATTTGCCTTATTCATCACTTGTTTCGATTAATGTCTATAAAGATATCACGCTGATCGGAGTTTTTATAGGTCAACCAATAATATTCAAAATCAAAAGTGAAGCCATTGCCAAGAACTTCATTCATTACTTCAAAATCCTTTGGGAATTGGCAAAAAAATAATGCCACCCTGCCCCTCTAAACTACTACTTACACTACGTCAAGCCCTTTCTGCACGGAGAATTAGAAACTTCGTCGCTAACGCTCCGACCACGTTGCACTTTCCTCCCTTCGGTCGTCAGGGAAGTTAACAGGAATTCCAGACGTTTTCGGAAGGTTTTTATAGTAACAGAACTCGATCACAGAATCTACAACAAAAATACCTTTTGTTCATGAAGAGATGTCCCC
>CAYJRA010000081.1:0-2019 GCA_964372465.1 uncultured archaeon | reverse complement strand
CGCTATCAGGCGGCAGAAGTACTAACGGAATTATACGAATGGGAAATACTGTAAGACGCCCAGTCGGGACTAATCCGGAATTTACTCATGCGTTGCTTAAACTCCTTGAAAAAACATTTTGATTGCTCGCCAAGATTTTTAGGCATGGATGAAAAAGGCAGGGAGATTTTGACGTTTATCAAAGGTTCTGTGCCTCATGCAAATGTGAAATGGACCAAGTGCCAAACAGAAGTCAAGACAAGAGGCAACATCTACTTCCAATGTAACATTTGTCATATGGCTTGATCTTGCAGGCATCAACATATGGCTGTAGCTGGAAATAGACGTATAGATTGAAGGCGAAGTAGGCAAATGCGCCCAAAATGCCCAATGATACAAAAGAGCGTCTTATTTTCCAGTTCATAGAATTCCAGTCAGTACTCATTGAAATATCCTGTTTGGAGGCTTTTTGAGCTTATTACGTATCTGCTACGCTTCTATTACCAATCAACAAAACTAATGCTACGTAAGTAAATATATGCAATGGGAAACTATCAGCTTCATTAACAGGTCAAAGAACCGAAAACTCGTACTATTCAAGCTTACCAAACCTACAACACCAACTGTTTTGGCAAAAGAAATGCAATTGCATAGGTCTGTCATAAGCAGAGCTTTGCTTGACCTTGAAAAAGAAGGGCTTGTTGTATGCCTCAATCCAGAGTCTAAGAAAGAAAGGTATTACAAGTTGACGAAGAAAGGAGAAGGCATCAAGAAAGAAATTGATGGATTATAGGTGCTACTTTTGTAGTTTTTTGTAGAGGTTTCTGGTAGCTACAGAAAAAGAAATCAATAAAACTCCTTTTAACCCCCAGTCTATTACCCATCCCTGAATATAATCAGGTCTAATTAACTCACCTGCCCATGCAACTGTTCCAAAAATTATTACAATTAAGAAACCGATAAATACTGTTACGAAAAAATTATTTTTGAATTTTTCAGTATTGCTAAAAAGAGCTATTAGAGTCACGGAAAACATCAGGAAAACTACTATACCTACTTTTGTACTTTCAGCAACAGATTCAAAACTTTGAGGTATATTCAAGTTCCAGAGAAATGGTAAAATTGCTATGAGTAAAGCATCTACAACAAGTAGTGATTCTATCTTTTTTGTAAAATGAAAAAATGAACTAACTTCGTTCTGAAACAGTTCGTCATTTTTCTTTCTAGTTTTTTCATCAGCACGTCTGAAGATTTTATCAATAAGCTTATTTGTCATAATCCACACTACATTCTGCGTTTAATGATGAAAATTAGTATAAATGAGATGATAAGTGACAACCAGAAAACCCATTCGATTAGAGTTAATTGAAAAATATAAACAGCTAAAAGAATTGAAGCTGTAATATGACTCGAACCAACTAGCCTAGCTACAAGTGGAGCCACAAAGAAACTCAAAGCCATCAAAACAAAGCCTAGTAAAATTAATACAATTGGTAAAATATTGAATCCGCTAACGCTAGGTGGAAATGGGCTAAACAATAAGCTAATACCAGTTACAAATAAAGCAAAAAAATTCCAAAATCCCGTCCAAAAGGCTGTATAGTGTCTTTCAACAAAGATAGCAAAAATAAGTGTTGGTACTAACATCAATAGACTTGTTGAAAATGGATCGAAGAATGCGGTCATAAATTTTATCTCCTTCCATATTTACTTTCGTTCTTTATAATTTTTAGTCCAAGAATTTACTGCCTGTCTGACTGTTTTGTTAGTTGCATATATGTACACAAATGCCAATCCTATAGAACTAATTGTAGCTGGAAGAGAACCAATTAGACTCTGTGCAACCAAATATACAACGGCAATCATAACCATAGCAACAATTATCAAACGGGTGTAATCTATTATATCATCGGTTAGACGTTGAAATTCTTCGCTCATAAGGAAATAACTATCTTCTAAACTTCAAAAACGATAGAAACTATAGTCTCCAGATGCTCTGTTGCATAATTAAAGCTTGAAAGGCGACAAAACCCGAAATGC
>CAYJRA010000080.1:0-2038 GCA_964372465.1 uncultured archaeon | reverse complement strand
GCGGAAGAATTTTTTAGTGTTTGGAATTATTAGTTTTCTCCTGATTCAGTTTTCCCTTGTTTCAGCTTGGAGAGCTGAATTGTTTCCTGAAAATTGGAAGCCCATTGATGAGATTGGAGCTGTTAATGGAACTAATGTTGTTTATGATATCAATGGGACGTTTGATGAGAATTGGAATAAAGTTAGTGACGGTCATCCTGCTTATCATCCTTATAAGTTTTTGCATGATTTTTCTTATGCGGGATATGGGAAGGGCGAGAAACCAATTCCTCCGCTTGATGCAGCCTCTTGGACAAAAAATGCAAGAATTTATGATGTGACAAAATCACCTTATAATTGTATTGCTGATGGGAAGATGGACTGCAGGACAGCAATACAAAAAGCAATAGATGACGCTGGCAATAATGGCGGAGGTGTAGTTTATCTCCCAGCAGGAGAATATAGAATTGCTTCTCCTTATTCTTATTTTTTAAGGGTCAGAAAAGACAATGTTGTTTTACGAGGGGCTGGAATTGAAAATACAAAGATAAAGGTTGATCCTTATTGGAATGGAAAGTTTACTATGGCTTATAAAAATGTTATTTTAGCTGATTCTGGAAAGACATGGCTTGATGAAAATTCTTCAGGGGTGAGTATCACAAAAGATTTAATGTTTCCTACTAAGATTATACCTATAAGCGATGTTTCTTTATTTAGAGTTGGTGATCCTATTGTTATAAAGACCAACGGCAGAACTGCTAGTTTCTTAAAAGAGCATGATATGGAAGGTAATTGGCGTAGTTCAAAACCAGGGTATGTTTTTAGAAGAACTATTATTAATATTGATCCTATTGGGAAAACAATTACTATAGATGTGCCAACTCGATATAGAATTAGAAAGACAGATAGTCCAATGGTTGTGCGAGCTTATCCTAGCATTAAAGAAATTGGATTTGAGGACTTTTCAATAGGGGAGATCAGGCATCCTGCAGAGTGGGACTGGCAAGGAGATATTATTACAGCAAGAGATACAAGAAATCCTCCCGTTATATATGAGATGTGGCAAACAAGGCTGTTTAAATTCAGCAATATTGAAAATGGTTGGATGTACAACATCAGGAGTTATATGCCTGCGGAGAATGCTGGAAAATATACTTCTAACACTAAATTTGGGAAATATGAAGTAGAAGTATTGAATGAAGCTGTTTTACTGAGTTTTAGCAGGTTTATTACATTGAAAGATTTATATTTTAAAAATGCACAGGTTGATGAAGGAAGCGCTAATGGATATGCGACGAGAATTGAAGGCAGTGAATCGTTGATAGAGAATGTGGCTATTAAAAGATTCAAGAAGGGATTTGCTATTGAAAATCAATGGACAAGCGGAAATGTAATCAAGGACTCTTTTACGAATATGGCTTTAGATACTTCTGACCTATTTCATTGGGAGTTGAGCATGGCAAATTTAGTTGAGAATCATGTTCTTAATGGATCTTATTGGAAAGCTATCGTCATGAATTCTGAAACTCAAGGACATAGCAGTTCTGAATCTGTTTTTTGGAATACAAAGGGATTGAAAGGGATTGATGTAGATATTGACAGTAGGTATGATAGAGATAATGATAACGATGGAATCCCTGATGTTCAGGAAAGTCACGGGGATATTGACGATATTGCTCTGGTTATTTCAAATCAATATGGGAATGGATATGTGATTGGAACCTCTGGTCCTTTTTCTTCTGTTTTAACACCAAGAATGCAAAGAAAACTTAATGAGAATTATTTTAGGCCTTATACATTGCCTAGAGATTATCAAATAGGTGTAGGTGAAGGAGATTCTTTAGAACCAAGATCATTGTACGAAGCACAACTTGCTTTGCGTTTGGGTAAAAATTTGCCTGTTGAATGCAAGGATTCCGATGGAGATGGTTATAATCAATCTGCAGGCTGTGGGAAAATAGATTGCAATGATAACAATGTTAATATTAATCCTTCTGCTTCAGAAATTTGTGGGAATGGTGTTGATGAGGATTGTTCTGGAGCTGATTTGCTATGTCCT
>CAYJRA010000079.1:0-2066 GCA_964372465.1 uncultured archaeon | reverse complement strand
GGGGGCGTCTTATTTCCTCATAATAAACAGATACTTAAAACCTCTTAAGTAAAAATTGTGTTGAATGGCTCTTTGTTTCCAGATTGGTGTATTTGAACTTTGATGTCTACGAGCAAGACAAATAACATCAACAGGTTTAAAATGTTTTTCTAGCAGTTGATAAATTTTTATACCAACAGGGACAAACCCAGAATTGCTGCGCCAATGGTCCCCAATAACCCAACCAACAACTTTACCTTTCTTCAAAATTCTATGAATCTCTTTAGCAACCTTTTCTAACTCTCGATAAAATTCTTCATTTTCAGCAGATATTTTGCCTATACAATTTGGATTATCTGAATATTTTACATTGTCTCCATATGGTGAATCAATAAATACCATATCTACCGAATTATCTTCCAGAGGTATCTTTCTTGCATCATTTTGAATTATATCTGGTCTTGTTGGTGCAATGTCATATCCAATAACTTTCCTGCCTTCTTCTTTGCATACATCTATTGTTGTTCCGCTACCACACATTGGGTCAACAACTAAATCTCCTTGCTTTGTGTATCTTTGTATCATATTCCATATAACGCCGGCAGGAGTTACGCCATTAAATTTCCAATCCCCTTTGGGAGTTTTGCCGTAGCTCTGTTTTGGAAAGTCCCATAAAGTAGTAGGTTCAAGAATAGGCTTATCGTTTTCCTTTTCCATTTAATAAACCCCTCAAATCTTCTATAAATTTGTCAAACATTTTTACCTTATCGCTTTCCTCTACTGTCGTTTCACTCATAACATAGCTTCCGTCTGTATCCACTTCTACTATTGCTCTGCCTTTTTTGGTCGGCTTTCTGATGGTTAAAGTTCCATCTTCATCAGGGGTTATAAAGAAAACTCGAATATGTTTCGTGGCTTCATCTTGCAATAGTTTTAACTTCCAATAACCTGTTTGTGCAATTCTTTCCCTTAATGTTACCTTACTTGAAATTACTGCTATTACTTTGTAACTTTTTGGGTCAAAGATTATCATATCCACATCAGGTAGATGAGAACCAAATTCTCCATAATCAACAAGAAGATTTCTTTTCACTATGCTTAATTCTTTTGATAAATTCCCGCTGTTCGTTCTTTCCAGCTTATTTCCTTCAACTATGTTTAGCCCTAAACTCCTTACTTCATCTTTGATTATGTGCATTATCAATTTTTCAAGATTTTTACCCTTGAAAGCTCTCCAAGATTGTTCATGGTCTTTGTTAGCAGTTGGGTGTTTCAACCAATCTTTTTTGTGCAGTTCTTTTGCTTCTCTCAAAAGAGCAGAAATATGCTTGTAAGTTTCTATTCCAAATTTCTTTTTCATTTCTTCGTACAGTTTTACCAAATCTGAAAATTGCATTTTGATTACCTCATATTTTTTCCATCATTATGATATATTCATAAGCATAAGCCAACCTATCAGCTTTATGATTTGATGTAAATCTGCCTGTTGCTGAATCCCTTGTTTGTGGCAGTATTTTTGATGGTATTCTTCTTTTAACTATTTTATGAATTTTGAAACCAAGATTTAACATAATCTCTACAAAGACTTCTGCGTTTAAAATTGGCACTTTTCGTAGCTCTGTATCACCAATAACAATACATGCCTTGCCTTTAGGCTTTAGAACCCTATACATCTCTTCAAAGCATTGTTGCATTTCAAAGAAATAATTTCTAACTGCCTCTGCTTCTCTTTTTGATTTTTTACTTAATTGTTCTATTTCTTGTTTTGCCAATTCGCTTTTAATTCCATCGTGGTCAAAATCTTTTTTATGGATTGAGCCGATAAATCCTTCTCTAAATTCTGCGACATCTTTAGCATATTCTAACCATAATGCTGTAAGTTGGTGTAAATCGGCATATTCATAAGATGTAACATACGGCGGAGAAGTTATAATTAAACTAACTGAATTTGGTTCACATGGTAAGTCTCTTGCATCTTGCTTCTTAACAATCAAATACTCTTTCAAGTTGTTTCTAATATATTCTGGCATCAAATCATATAATTCTTTGTTGCCTCTAATCATCATTTTGATTTGTCTTGAAAATGC
>CAYJRA010000078.1:0-2068 GCA_964372465.1 uncultured archaeon | reverse complement strand
ACACTTTATACAAAACATGGGTTATGAAAAAGGTTCTGAAAGAATTCAAATTTTTTTTCAGGAAAAAATTCCACTTGAAATGAAGGATCTTGACAAAAGATCTCTCTTTGAGCTGATGCGAAAGGATCTTTAATATTGATTGAAATTTAACGAATTTTGGAATGTGCTAGTAAAGGAATTATCCCAACCCAGACGATTTCAGTTATTATCACAAACGAACGTGATTATCTAGATTTTGTGAAAGAATGTAACCTGTCAGGCCAAACAGCTCAAGAGAAGCTGTATGAGGTAGTAAATTTCTATTTGATAGTCTACAGAAAAAGGCTAAAAATTGAATTTCCTAGAAGGCAAAAGTATGCGAGGAGCTGACTTTAAGCTAATCTTGGAATTGTTCAAAGACACTGATCCATTATTGAAAAGACATAGTTTGTGTTTATATCCATCCCGTTTAAAGATAGTTCGTGAATGCTCCTCTTTCAATCCCTCAAGGAAAGTTCGTTGATCTTTCACATAGTTATTCTTCAGAGACGATTTATTGGCCAACTGAAGAAGGATTCAAACTGTATAAAGAATTTGATGGAATAACCGAAAAAGGTTACTATTATGCTGCAAACAAATTTTGTTCCCCCGAGCATGGTGGTACTCACATAGATGCACCGATTCACTTTTCAAAAGAAGGAAAAACAGTTGATCAGCTTCCAATCGACAAACTTTTTGCACTAGGAGTTGTAATTGTTGCCTCTAAAAAAACAATGAATGAACCTGATTATCAAATTTCTACCGAAGATTTCACAAATTGGGAGTCTTCGTATGGCCGAATACCTGATGGAGTTATAGTGTTATTGAATACTGGTTATGGAAAGTTTTGGCCAGATCGTCTTAAGTATATTGGAACAGACAAAAACGGGAATGAAGCTTTAAGAGAGTTGCACTTTCCTGGCTTACATCCTGAGGCTGCAAGATGGTTAGTTGAAAACCGAAAAATAAACGCAGTAGGCTTGGATACTCCTAGCATTGATTATGGACAATCAGAACTCTTTGAGACGCATCGTATTCTATGCAACAACAACATTCCTGCATTTGAGAATGTTGCAAATCTGGACCAATTGCCTGCAACAGGTTCTATCATTATTGCGTTTCCAATGAAGATAAAAGGAGGAAGTGGCGCTCCACTACGTTTGATAGCAATTATTCCTTGAGGGGTTTAGTCTATTTAGTTTAGTTCCCCCATTTTTTAATTAGATGTCTAGTCAGAGACCGATGGGACTAGGCTACCATCATGGTCGTATTTTAGACCCACTTAACATGAATCATACAGGTTCGAATCCAATTGGACTAAACCTTGGAAAGAACTTATCTCCCATGCAGACGAATAGAAACTCATTGAAGGCTAGGTTCAAGACCATCTGCCAGGAATGCAGTGGGGAGATTAAGGTTGGAAGCAACATCTTGAAGAATAGCGATGGAAAGTGGATACACTCGTATTGTGCGGAAGAACCTGACAAGCTGCCGTAAATAGTTTCAAATTATTTTAGCAAATGAAATACGTGAGTAGTTCAAGCGCTGCTTGGAATCCTTGACTTGGAAACTAACACACAACAAGATGAGGAAATCAGCAGACAAAGTTGTGTCTGCGAAAAGGACAATGAGCAAGGCGAACAAAGATTTCAAATCTATATCACTTTGCTAAACAACTAACAACTGTGATGGACTACGACATCAATACATTATGTGCTATACGGATTCTGTAGTCTATGGTTGATCTCATACCTGTAAAAAGTTGGTTGATGAGTTTAGAAATAATGACAATTATTACTATTATAAGAAATCGGGCTTCTACTCACTACTCATGAATCGTAAGCTTCCACCCGATACTGTCTGAAGCACATGCCCTATCACTAGATGGGTTGATCTCACCCAAACAGCAGTTTTCTTTCTGCATACATCAAGATAAAGCTGATCGTTTTAGCTACCAAAAATAATACTAAACAGTAATCTCATTAATTGATATTGCAAGATTTGTTTGGTAGTACATATTTACCATATTTATCTTCAAAATGATTCAATT
>CAYJRA010000077.1:0-2077 GCA_964372465.1 uncultured archaeon | reverse complement strand
TAATAGTATCTTGGTCTAAGAGGGTTTAAGAGCACTGCATATTTTATTCCTTTAACGGCAATTTCAAGTAAAATGTAGTGCCTGTTTTTCCGTCACTCTCAACCCATATTGTTCCCCCTAACTTTTCCATAATTCCTTTAGATATTACTAACCCTAATCCTGTGCCACCAACATTTCTTCGTTCAGATGTGTCTATCTGGTAGAATTTGCTGAAGAGATTTTGTTGTTTTTCTAGTGGTATGCCAATGCCGTTGTCTTTTACATAGAAGACCACGTGTTGATCCTCTCTTAGCAAGCCTACCTCAATTCTTCCATTTTTCTCTGGGATGAATTTCATAGCATTTGACATAAGGTTGTCAAAGACTTGACGCAATCGTGTCTTGTCACTTTTTATTGTTAAACCTTTTTCTGTCACATTGATAACAAATTCCTGCCTTTTTTGTTGCAATATGGGTTTGTAGCTTGAATTTAGAGCATCAAAGAATGTATCTAATTGGATTTCTTCTATATCGAATTTCATTTTATTTATGTCAAGTTTTCGTGCATCCATGATATCATTTATCAAAATTTCAAGTCGTTTTGTATTTCGTTCTATTACATCAATTGCATCAAATTGTTCTTTATTCACACTACCAAGCATTTCATTTTTGAACATCTTACAATAACCAATAATTGGCATGAGCGGCGTTTTTAGCTCATGCGTGATCATAGTTGAGAATTCTTCCTTCTCTCTCTCCACATCATGAAGCCTCTTGGTCACTTTTGCGTTTGAGCGTGTCAGTGAATACGCAAAGTAGCCTCCTATCAACAGTACCAAAATAATTATGCTTGTCATGATTAATGACAAATTTCTGACCGCTATTACAGAACTAAAAGCATCATCATATGGTTGTAGCATAATCGCAGCCCAGTTATTCGTACCAGCAAGAATAGGATGATATACTATGAACATATCGACCATGTTTATCTTCTCTCTAGATATCCCATCCTCCCCTTGTAGAGCCCTGTCTACAAATTTGTCAAGATCAATAGGCGTTTCCCCTGCCGACGATTTGTATTCTGAATCAACCGCTAATTGTTTGTTATGATCAAAAAACAGAATACGAGCATTTTTTTCCAACAAAATCTTATCAATTTCATTTTCAAGAAATTCTAGATCAAACACAGTATGCCATATTCCAATTAATGAGTTATCAACAGATCTCACAGGAACTGCGATGGCAACTGTTTTTTTGTCAGTATACTGTGTTTGATATGTTTCGCTTATGTATGGTTTATTTGTTGCAATTACTCCTATGTACCAATCTCTGAATGCGAAATTAAGTCTCTGAAGATTTTGTTGATGCAAATAGGGTTCTGCAAAGTATGTGTCACCATTGGGCATGAAAAAGCCCACGGTTGTGAAATCTTTAGACGTACTTAGGATATCTCTTGCAATCTGTCTTTTTTCAACATCCATATTTTCTGGAATCCCTTTGAGCTCTTCGCTTATGTTGCTTGCATAGTCAACATTCTTACTTGCAGGTTGCTTGCTCGCAAGTTCTAAAATTTCTGTGCCATGTTGAAACCGTTCTTCTAAAGTATGTGATAAAAATTTAATTTGATTTTTTTTTATGATTAATAATGTCTTCAGTATGTTTTTCAGTTAGTGAAATAGTGCCATAGATCGATATCGTACCGACCACAGCTACTGATAGTGCAACTATGATGATTATTTTTAGTACGTTTGGATCTATTTTCAATGTAATCTCCTAAAACATGAATAATTAATGGTAAACAACGAAATCATTTATGCCATGTTTTACCTATAAAGTTGAGTATGGAAAAAAACTTTGACTTTCGGATTCGTTATGTCACCTAAAAACCGAAAAAACCGCTTAATGTTAGTTAATTTTGAGCGATCTCACACTAAAGACTATTTTTTACTAGTTTACTCGACGCCCAAATAAGAAATAGTCTAAAATTAATTTCCCGATTTAGACTGGCTTTAAATAATTAAATGGAAGATTTCACTCCATTTTCAAAAGGTTGTACTGATATTTTTCAAGTACGATTAGTTCTCGTTTAACAGTTTTTC
>CAYJRA010000076.1:0-2085 GCA_964372465.1 uncultured archaeon | reverse complement strand
TATCGGAAGTAACCTCGACGCTGTTAACCTAGACTTTCCGTGCAGAAACTATTTAAACCCCCCTCTCCCCTTGTGGGAGAGAGCTGGGGTGAGGGGGAATATTGTTGTGGATGCCCGCATGGTTTTTTTCGCCAGAAAGAGGCAGGAACTTTTGGGATTCAAAAAATAGAATTGGTCCCGGATTTTTACTTGACAATAATCATTATGGTGTTGTATAAGGTTGTATATGGTTAGGCTGAGATTAAAGGAGTTTCTTACAATAACCGAAGCTGCGGAAATTCTTGGTGTGAATCCTATAACGCTGAGACGTTGGGATAAAACCAGAAAATTGGTGGCAAGAAGGCACCCTATTAACAATTATCGTTTGTATTCTAAGGAACGGATAGACGCGTTCATTAACAAAATCCTAAAGTCCTAACCCTCGATATTAGGAGGAATTTTAATGGATTTTCTGTTTGATTTGGGGAAAGAAAGCCATGGCAAGATCAAAAAGTTGACCAATTCCCCTTTTCGGTATGCGGGAGGGAAGTTTTACGCACGCAAACTCATTTTGGAATGCATCCCATCGCACGCTTATTATTGTGAACCTTTTGCAGGAGGAGCTTCCATATTTTTTGCTAAGAAAAAGGTGCGGTACAATTGGTTGAACGACTTGGATGAAGATTTAATAAACTGTTATAATTTCATTCGGAAGTCTCCCGAAGCTATAATTAAAATTCTCGAAAGTTATAAACCGAATAAGGAAACGCATCATTACTTTAAGAACGTATTCAAACCGTGCAATGACTTGGAAAGAGCGGCTAGGTGGTACTTTCTAAACAGAACCTCCTACTCTGGCATAATGCAGAAACAAAATTGCTATTTTGGATACGGTGACAAATACAGCATGCGGCCCGAGAACTGGCTTAATCATCTTAAAACATGTTCAGAGAAATTACAAAATGCGAAGTTAACTGCGTGGGATTTTGAAAGAGTGGCGGAGAGTGCTCCTGACAATGCTTTCTTATTCATAGATCCTCCATACTTTAACGCTGACCAAGATAAGTTTTATAATTGTCCTTTTTCGAGAGAAGACCATTACAGACTCAGTAAAGTGCTAGAACGCCATTCTCGACGAATAAAATTCCTAGTTACCTACGATAGTGCGGAAGAAATCAGAGAATTATACGAGTGGGCCACCACAAAACTAGATCGGGAATGGAATTACATGCTCAATCGAACAGATGATCAAAGAAACGGACGCAAACTGCAAGATGGTTATCGAAGTAATAGGTATAAAGGTAAGGAAATCTTTATTTTGAACTATGAGGTAGCCCCCCTATTGAAATATTGCAGGTCAGATGTAGACATTAGACAGGAGCGAATTCGTAACGTTAATGATGAGAACCAAATACTAATGAATATTTAGAAGCTTAATAAATTCGCTCTCACATTGTTTCAATGGAACCCATGGCGATTCCACTCGTAAAGGAGATTCAGAGAAAAACATCTCAGGGTAGTTTGGTATAAAACCACATCTATTTTTACTCCTACACCTTCTCCTAGTACAAACGATTGAGTTCTCCTGTAGTATCGCCAGCGTTCGTGAAGACGCAATATACATTGAATAAAAAGCTAAATCTTGAAATTCTCCATCCTCTTTGACACACTCTTGGCTTAGTGTTTTTAAGAATATCATTGCATCTTGCGATGGTTGCCACTGAAATGCACCACTAACATCAGTTTCATAAAAAGCATTTCCAATGCTAGTGATTACAAAATCAAAATCTTTAAATCGATACTGATCATTATGGACCGCGAGAACAGATGCAGGAACACCAATTTTAGGAGCGATTTCTTCCACCATTGTCTTACCAAGAGTTCGTGATCTCATGCACTTAACATTTATCTTGTACCGTGAGTCAGAAACTTTCTTGAAGCGCCCTTTAGCAGCCAATTTGCACTCTAAAGAAATAGTCTTCCCAGTTGCACGATGCTTGATCTGAAGATCAATATCATGAAGTCCAGTTTGGGCGTTCATGTAGGGCTTACTACCTGAATTCCTGTCAATTTGTATGCACTAGGGTGCAGTCCTAAAGTATCCAA
>CAYJRA010000075.1:0-2107 GCA_964372465.1 uncultured archaeon | reverse complement strand
GATTAGTTTTGATTTAAGAAGCTTGTGAATTCTGAGTAGGGAAGAAAAGTTTTTAAAGAATAATGAATTTTCAAATTAACATGGGTGAGCAAGAAAAAGACTCGTTATTTTTAGAGCGCTGTGATTCAATGAGTAAATTGTTCTCAAAAACGGCGATAGTATACCAATCTGGAGTAAAAATTGGAACCGAGTTTAGGTTTGCCTGGAATCAGGAAGAAGAGACATTGGTCATTGGGCCTTTAGAAAAAGAATTGGTCTTTGTTGATCATGGTTCTCGTTATCATGGCGTTGGTTTTGAATTTTTTAACGAGAAGGTTGCAGGAAGTTTTTGGGCTACAACTGAGAAATCAAATCCGAAGCAAACCCAAGTATTCGATGGCATAATGGGTTTTCGCCTAGAGGGCTTAGGTCCTTATTACCAGATTCATTTGACACCTGAAACCATGCCCCATATTGAATATAAAACGGCTGAAAGTTTTGCTAGAGACAAGATTAGCGAAGAAGTAATAGATATCTTTAACAAATCCTTGATTAAACTCTCTAGCCCAGATAAGTTGCTTTTTGGCATAGTGGACAACGCTCCTACAACTATAGTTGGTCCTTCCTTAATGGCATGTTCATTATCCGTGGTCGGAGGAAATCCTTGGGAAAAAACACATTATCAAATGCAAACCGATGGCGAAGGAATATTTCATGTTTCCATGTCTAAATTTAGGGGAAGTAAATATGAAATTAAATTTAATGCAGAGATTCACTCTTCTTCCTCTTCTCTTCCTGACTTAGACTATATTAGTTATGAAGACTTCCTTAAAAATTGGGAAGAGCATAAGAAAATGATAAGAGAAAGGCATAAGAAAATGATAAGAGAAAGATAAATAAAGATTTCTTCTGTCTACCTCTTGAGAGTAAAAAAATGTTATTGAGTTATCAACTCTAACAATTCTCCTGAAGCAGCCAATTCCCGGACAATGTCACAGCCGCCGATGAATTTTCCAGTAATGTATAATTGTGGGATAGTAGGCCAGTTGGCATATTCTTTGATTCCCTGTCGTACCTTTTCGTCTGAAAGTACGTTGAACGATTTGAATTCCACTCCTAGTTCTTCGAGTATACTTACAACCTGCGCAGAAAAACCGCACTGCGGGTCTTCAGGAGTGCCTTTCATAAATAGAAATACTTTGCTGGAATTGATCTTTTCTTCAATTATCTTTTTCATTTCTTGATTCATTTTGTTTTTAAGGAATTTTATTCTTATTCTGTCCTGGTTTTTATTTTTAAGGCATGGACTTGTTCTTTCATCTCTTCTTTCAATACTGTGTAAACCAGCTGATGCTGTTCTACTAAACTTTTCCCGGCAAAGCCTTTGTACATAATAACAACAGCGAGATGCGCTCCAGAGGAATTATGAGTCTCATGCCCGGCGCTGGTATCAGCTATCTGCACCTTTGCTCCTGGGAAAGCTGCTTCCAGCTTTTGTTTGATGCGGTTTAACATCTCTGGGATTATGGCTGTTTCTTTATATTCTTTTTCAATGTGAATGGAAGAAATATTCTTGAACTAATTGTTTTTATTTTTTTGCTTTTCTAATTCAATAATCATTTCTGTGGAGGGAACAATGTAGTGCCCTACTTGAGCTTGTCCATCCTGAATCATTTTTTCAAAGTCAATCATTGGTTCTATTTTTCCTAAGAAATGTTCTTTATACAACTGAGCGTGAAGGATTGCTTGTTCATCTACTTCCCGTTTTATGCTTACAAGATGATCAATTGATCTTCCCCACCCGCCATAACCTACAAATGTGTCTATACTAAGTGTCCTGTATCCTCGATCCGCATATTCTTTTTCCCAATCTTCGAACTTGCCTAACAATTTCTCGAAACCAATGCATTCTCCCATAGAACCAACAAAACTAACTACATCACCAAATTTTCCGCCTATGTCAACATAATATCCAGTAATTCTTTGGTCAGAAAATAGTTCTCGCCAAAACTTTATTTTCATAAGGAGAGATTTTTGTGGAAAGTATATATATTTTTCTATCTCATCTAACCAAAATCTTTATAAACAAACCCCAGTTTCAGAAACAAATACCCATGAGTTGTTAAAA
>CAYJRA010000074.1:0-2122 GCA_964372465.1 uncultured archaeon | reverse complement strand
GCTGTTGGGGACAAAATTTATGTGATAGGCGGTGGTCTTGAGCCAGGTCTTAGTGTTAGTGCAGTAAACGAAGCATATTACAATTATAACGTTATTCCAGAATTTCCTGTTGCGCTACTTACATTTATGGCTGCGATAATTACTATTGTAATCTTTTCAAGAAAAATTTCATTAAGAAACCAAAATTAGACTGCTATAGTGCACGTAACAAATCATCGATCTTGGTAATTACTCTGCTTTTTTCAAGTGCAGAAAGAATCGCAAGTCTTATTCCCTTAATTCGGTGAGGATCATCAGAATATAATTTTGCAACGGTGTCTATTTCATTGTAAAAACTATAGTCTTTAAGGTATGATTTAGCCACATCTGAAAACTCGGCAACACTATCAGAATTATCCTCTGATTTTTCTATTTTATTGACAATTACCTGCAACAGGCCCTGTATTTTGCCAAGTTCCTCTTTTATCGTAACCAAGTCTCCCGGCTTGTCTTTGAGTTCTTTTATTATTTTATAAGAATTCAGAGTTTGCTTCAAGAGATTTTTGATATAACTATCATCCATGTCAAGACATGGCTTGTAAGCTAAATGAATTTTAAGAGTTTTGAATCAGGCTGAGATTAACCGTATCTGTCTGGCAGAGTGCTTTGAGATGTCTTTGTGTAAGATGGCATGAAACAGTTAGATCAATTTGTAAATGTAGTTCAGTTCTTGGTTGATCACCGCATAATCAAAGTATAAAATTAGCTAAGATATCACCACAGGAAATAACATATATTGATATTTCGCTTATTGCAAATGAATGAAACAAGTTTTCAAAGAATTATGTGAAAAAATAATAGCACAAGACCCAGCAATAAGATTTGTAGGAATTGCAGACGAAGGTGGCAATTTGGAGGCAGAGGCAGAACGCCAAGGTCTCAAGGCAATATTTTCGCGAGACCAAAGGGCAGAATACGCAATCACCGCAGCAAACCGTCAGACTACAAGGCTGCGATGGGAGTATCTTTTGGGCAAAATCAACTATGCCACATCGCACTATGAAAAACTTATTCGAGCTACCATTCCAATAGCAGATGAAAATAGGCGTCTTTCATATGTTGTATTGGTATCGTTTGATCCAACCACAAAAGTTGACGAAATAATTCCCAAAAAAATAATTCCGCTTATTAGACAAAACATGAGTACCCTCCTAAAAGAAGCATAGCCAAAGAACTAACAAATAATCGGATAGCAGTCTTCCAGAAACCAGACAACGATCCTAAGATCGCACGCCCACTGATCCGGTGTAAGCGCATCAGTGTTTCTTTCTAGTCAATTGCTACCCAAAATATAAACAAGACTCTAAAATAAAAAGATGATCATTTTTTGATAAATCAACGTTAAATCATATATTAAAAATCAAATAATAAAAACAAGCCAGAAATTATTGTGTGAATATAAATTTCATATATTATAGAATTTTTCTTTGTTGCTTGTGTGGTTAAAGCTTTGACCTACTTGTAATATGGTTATCGTTTGCAGTACTTGATTGCCTTTGTACTTTCAACATGTCTAGCTACTGGAATTTGTTTCTTTTTTGAGGAACACTTTTGAGATGGTTTTAAAAGATTGAAACCATTAATATTAATCTCCCTTCATTGAAAAAAGAATAACTTTGGCAAAGAAGTGCGTTATATGTGGATGTCAAGATCACCGGCTAATAGGCTGTGCCCTCCATTGGTCAAAAAATTGTTCATGCTACAAAGCAACAGCTAAAAACTAATGCAAACTTCTTAAACTCTTACTGGGTGCGATTCTTCTCAAGCGCACTTTTTAGCTGTAATACAGAACGTAGAATAAGAGCTGATATGCCAAGATGTGACGTAAGAAAACCAACTGTCTCTTCTAACATCTTCTCCCCCTTGTATCCCTCATCATAGGTCATCTCTATCTCTCCTTTGTCTGTTTCAACATATGAGGTAATTAGTGAATACGGTCCTAGCCTCTCATCCTTTTTTTGTATGTAAAGATTAAGCTGTACTCTTTTTACGATAAATCCTTGTTCAACAAAACTTCCTGATGATAAAAGAACGACTGTCTTGTCTGGTGCCCTGTTAACTCTTTCTGGGCTGATGACATCGA
>CAYJRA010000073.1:0-2131 GCA_964372465.1 uncultured archaeon | reverse complement strand
TGACACGGCGGTGGTCGAGAGTTCAAATCTCTCTCGGCCCATCTATTTTATTATATGTATATGTAAAGGAGAGACATGATCAAGTTCACTTCAAAGGAAATAGATTTCTTGAAGAAAAATGAAGCATGTAGAATAGCAACCTCACATGAAGACACACCACATGTAACACCTGTCACATACTATTTTGATGATGCGTATTTCTATATTGCAACAGACTATGATACAAGAAAACATGCTAACATGAAAAAAAACAGCAAGGTTGCAGTTGCTGTTGACATTTACTCGGCAAGAAAGCACAAGGCAGTAATTATACAGGGTACAGCAGAATTTATCGAAAGAGGCTTAGAGTTCAAAAAAATATACGAGATATTTCACAAAAAATTCGCTTGGGTTAGAGAAATGCCTTGGAAGGAGGGTGAAGCGCCATTTATTAAGATAAAGCCACTAAATAAAACAAGTTGGGGTTTAAACTAGCCAAGCGAGGATTCAAATTCCTTTTCTACTATGCTCCAAGCTGATTCAACACTGATATTTCCCTTTGCAAAATAGCTTACCTGTTCTTCATTTGTAATGGCAAAATATTCATCAGCAATTTGATCCGTGTACACGAGGTTAAAGACATCGGTGAGTTCTATCGAGTTACCAGGATAGATTAGTGCCCTACCAGGCAGAGAAATGTCTGCAGTACTATATTCACCATTTCCAACATCTTTACCATTTACGAATAACTCATAATTTATGTTAGAAATGGTAGCTGTCTTTTCACTTGGATTTGTTACAAGAAATCTTATCTCAAGATTGGCACGATTAT
This sequence comes from uncultured archaeon, assembly GCA_964372465.1. Classification (GTDB taxonomy): domain Archaea; phylum Aenigmatarchaeota; class Aenigmatarchaeia; order CG10238-14; family CG10238-14; genus JAGVVZ01. Next base: position 1,320 of record CAYJRA010000073.1, on the reverse strand, counting down.
CTATAGTGTTTACTTCAACTACTTGTACACTCGTCAAGTCCAACTGTACCTTTTCAAGCTGCGGGATGTCCAAGCTTGCGTAGAAATAGTATCCAAGAAATCCAAGACCTAACGCAGCAAAAGCAGCAGCTATTACAACCCTTCCTCGGTTAATCAATTCAACAGCTACGGGTTTTATACAACTAAAAAACCCTTCTTGAATGCGAATAGATAATATTCATAATAATTGATAGATCGACGATGCCAATTGTTGAAGCCCTCATTACTTGGGCGCATCTTATTTCTGCTTCTATCTGGGTTGGAGGATCACTTTTCCTCGGAGTTGTTCTTGCTCCACTTTTGAAGACGATCTCAGAATCTGTAGAAGAAAGACTAACAATAATGATACGAGTGGGAAGAAAATTCAACAAGATTGCCGTACCATCTTTGGGCATTTTAATTGTCACGGGTCTTTATAACTCGTATAACATTCTCACTAGACAAGAGCTGTTTTCAACAAACTATGGAATAGTACTTACAATAAAAATAATTCTTGTAATAGCTTTGATTGCAGTGTTTGTAGCTCACATCAGAATAATCAGACCTGAAATAGAGAAAAAAATTGAATCAAAACAAATGTCACAAGATTCAGTTCAAAAGCTTCGTACACAAATAATTTTACTTGGCAGAATTATTGTCTTTATCTCTATAGCTGTCTTACTTATGGCTGCAATGCTTGATGCTGGTGTTTGAATCTATAGTTTTTCAAGACTACAATTTCTAATTATCATCCTAAATGATAATCTTTTAAAGAATTAAACAAATTTTAGTTATGAACGGCCTTTTTATCGGACGGTTTCAACCTTTTCATCTTGGTCATCTGGAAGCTGTGAAATTTGGACTTTTGTATGTAGAGAACCTTTGGATAGGCATAGGTAGCTCTAACAAAAGTAACGAAAAACGAAACCCCTTTTCTGCTGACGAGAGAAAAGAAATGATACTTTCTTCTCTTGAAAATACAATGCTAAAAAGAATCAAGATTTTTTATGTCCCCGACATAGACGATCATGAAAAATGGACATACCATATAGATTCCATTGTTCCAAAATACGAGATTGTATTTTCAAATGATGACTTTACACTAACACTTTATCAAAAACGTGGAATTAAGACCATGAAAGTACCACTAAAAGAACGAGAAAAGTTTTCTGGAACCTACATACGAGAGATGATTGCAACCGGAAAAAACTGGAAAGAATTTGTGTCAGAAGGAACAAAAAACGTCTTACTAAAAATAGATGCAGAAAGACGACTCGCAAAAATTCTTTAATTATAAATAAC
>CAYJRA010000072.1:0-2169 GCA_964372465.1 uncultured archaeon | reverse complement strand
GTTTTAGCGAAAAGATATTTAGAAAATATTTAATTGATGTGATATTTGGTTGAAGCTGTCAGTAATGGCAAAGAGAAGCATTACGTCCTGAGGAAGTGAAAATTGCTGTCTTAATTGGTCTGAGATGGCGGGGATACTTCTCCGAATGTGTGTTCCAGTCTGAAATTAGAAGATTTTGAAACAACATCGTCGGGCCTTGATGCATTATTGGCATTCAATTTAAAGTTAGATGATCCGGGAGTCTCACCTGTTTTTAAGGTTGTTGGGGTAGATACCACCTTTCCAGTTGTTTCTGGGCTTTTAAATTTAAACAGGTATATTAAGGCTCCTAAAACCACTAAAGAAGCTACGACTGCTACTATTATCATGCGTTTTTTTGAATCATCTTCAAAAGAATAACTCATAATATCAGAAAATATTTTGTTTTTTAATAATATAAATTAATTGTTATATCCCATTAGAATCTAAAAGCCGACTCCCTTCTCATGAATATTTGGGTTTCGGAGAAGATTTCATATAAAATGAATAACACAGCTATGATCAATAAAAATAAAACGAAAGGCGGTTCTGATATCAATATCCTCAAATTTAGTAAAGCATTATTTGGAAATTCTTCTTACTATAGAATTTTTCACTTTACTGAAATCTGGTAAGTTTTGAACTAATGGTTTGAGTTCTATCTCCCAAATTGTTTTCTTTAAATCAAGTTTTCTTATAAATTCTTTTGAGTTCCATTCCTGCTTGTAATACTTCAACTTTTCTTTAACTAATTTTTCATCAAAATTAACACCTTTCTCCAAAAGAAACCACAAATCATAAACATCTCTCGCCTTCGTTCTAGACATTATTGCTCTGATTTTCTCCGCTAAAATTTCTGTTTCCTGCATTACAAATACGTCAAATTTCGGGATTTCCTCCAAAAATCTTCCAATGCTCTTTATTTGTGGTTTCATAAGAATGTTTTCTCTAAAACTAAAATCAATAACAAATTTGCAGAGGCTTGGTCTTACGCCTATATAGAGAGGTCCCTTTATTCTTATAGTTGTTTTCAGCCCATCATCATATTTCTTTATTTCAATTTCAAAATCTATGTTAAATCTTTTCATCCCAGATTCTAGATTTTTTATGTTTATTTCGTCCAAACAAGTAAAATCTAAATCTTCAGAGAATCTACCCAGACCATAACATTTTTTAAGTGCCGTACCGCCCTTAAAAACCAGTATATTGCCGCATTCCTGATATAAAATGAATAATATTACATTTTGAAAGTAATCTTTTTCTGCTTGCCCCAAATTTAATCCCAAATTTTTGGCATAATTTTGTAGTTCCTCTTTTGTTATCATATTTTTATCCTCCATTTACTATTTGTTATTTCTGACTGCTTCAAAAAGGGATTTAGAAACACGTAGTTTCTATCAAGTTTAAAATGTTTAGATATATCATATCCCTTCATTTTTTCTAAAAGAAAACCCACTCTTTTAATAACTGTTTGGTCATTTATCCTTTTAAGATAGTTTATAGTCTTTTCTTCTGAGATATTAACATTTTCAATAATTTTTTCTATTTCATCAAAGTTTCCGCATTCTTTTGGTTTCAAAAAAACGTCTATAAGCAATTTTTCATCTTCAACGACAAATAACTCGCCATCGTTTGTTTGTATTTTTCTATATCCAAAAAAATGGGATAATGGGATAAATTTAATCGTATAATTTTCAAAATCTATTGGGCTTGTTCTCCTTGTTGTCGCAATCTGTATTGTATTGACTATCTGTTCTGTGTAACCAAGAAAATAGGAAGCAGACCAAAAGGAGATATAAGATGGGTATACAATATTGCTTGCTATAACAAATATGTTGTCTTTTGTTGTATAAACATTTCTTCTGATTTGTTTGATTAGTTTTCTCTTTTTCAATCTACTCAATGTTTGTTTGGCGTAATTACCTTTACAGTAAGCAATTCTTTCTATGTCCTGTATCTTGAAAATGGATTTGGCTCTAAGTTTATCCATAAGTTCTATGGTTTTCATAATAATAAATTCTTATTTTTAGTATATAAAGTTATCATTTTTGATAACTTTTATCACATAATATAAGATAAAGTATTCTTCAGACTCCAAAAACCGACCTTCTTCCCCGGGAATATTTGGCTCTTTTTCCTGATGATACAATT
>CAYJRA010000071.1:0-2194 GCA_964372465.1 uncultured archaeon | reverse complement strand
TTTTATATCTTGTTATCATGTGGTTTTTAGAGCGCGCTTTCCAAACCGCGATCGGCTACCGGTCTTTTCCGATTACAGTCCTCGCACTTTTGACGATAGCCATTATTTTCCAACCCCTGAAAAACCGTATTCAGCGCTTTGTAGACCTCCGTTTCTTCAAAGGAACACTCGAATCACTTACAGAGGAAAAGCATAGACTCCAGGAAGAAATTCGCCGCACCGACCAACTTCGAATTGCAGGTGCCCTTGCTACAAGCCTTGCCCATGAAATTAAAAATCCACTCTCTTCAATTCTTTCTTTTACAAGTTATCTTTCAGAAAAGAGGGATGACGAGGAATTTATTAAAAAATCCCAGAACGTTATTAGGAGCGAAATCTGTCGAATTGAGAACCTAATTAAGGGCCTTTTAGACTTCGCTAGACCCAGATCTAAAAAGTATCAAAAGGTAAATATCCATCATATCTTGAGTCAAACTTTGAATTTTATTTCACATGATTTTTTAATGAAGAACGTTAAAGTAGTTCAATTATATAATAATTCGTGCATGACATCGGGAGAAGGTGAGCAATCTTAAAAGGTTTATATGCTCCCCTATCCTACAAGTGTTATTCGATGAAATAATATCCGTGTTATTAGAGGAAACAAGTTAAAATTACAAACGAAAAAAAGGAGTATCTTAGCATGATAAGTATTCAATCTGAAAGAAGAGTACATCCTCGTATTAAAGTATCTTTCCCAGTCTCCTTAGAAATAAGGAAGCATTCAAGTTTTACTGGTGAAACGACAGACATTGGAGAAGGAGGATTGGCCATCACTTTAAAGGAGAGATTAATTCTTCCCTCTGTTGTAAGTGTTTGTCTAAACTCGGTTCCTTCTTGTCCTCGTATTCAAGCAAATACAGAAGTGCTTTGGAGCGATCCGGATTCATCTACTGGGAATAAAGCGTTCCGTTACGGCCTCCGTTTTCTAGGTGTAGATATAGACCCTTTAAGGAAATTTATAGCTGAAATAAATAGAAAACAAATAGAAGATTACTTTGGAGCACCCATCCCAGCCTATATAAAAGAAAAATTTAGAGAGAATTATATTTTTGAAAAATTCGATCAGAAACAAATCATGAAAGTAATTGAGTTTAAACCCCCATTCTTAAAGATAGAGAAAATGGTAGTATTAGGTTTTGATAAACAGGATTTTCTTACCACAAGAGGTGTAGGTACAGGTATATTAACACTTAATGATACGAAAGGACATTATAATGACACTATTTTTTTGGCCCAGTGTGGTTGGCTAATGGGGTCAGCAGCCTCGATATATTTGGCCATCTTATATCCTTCAACCGCTCCTCAGGTAGTCGAGGTAGATTGTATAAGGCCGTCGAAGAATAGAATACTATGGAAACCCTCTCCTGACGGAAGTCGCTTTTTCGTTGAGACGCGTGTCCTTAAGAAAAAATTACAGGTGGTAATTGTAAATGTAAGAATTACTTTTGGCGATATTCTTATGGGAGAAGTTGAGAGATTAAAATTGGTTTTAACTCCAAAGGATTCTATTTGGGGGGCTAAAGAGTTGGGAGGCTTAAAGAGCTCCAGCGCTAAATAACCTATGGACTTTAGAGTCTTTGCCTTATTAATAGCTATAGTAATCTTTATCGTGCTTTGGTGTATTGTATTTTTAAAGGGACCAAAGAATACGGTTACAAGAATTTATACGTTCCATATATTTACCGTAATATTATGGACGTTTGGACTAGCTATGTTTTATTATAGTGTTGACTCTAAAATATCTCTCTTTTGGACAAATGTATTATATCTTGGAGGCGGCTTAATCGCTGCATCCTTTCTTCACTTTTCCTTTGTTTTTCCTTTTGGTGAAACAAGCCTGCCCGTTTTTAGGCAATTCCTTATCTACATACCTAATATAATCTTATTCTTCCTCTTTTTCTTTACCTCTATTATTGTAAAAGAAGTAACATTTGTAGATGGGGTAAAGGGATTTAGTTATGGTCCTGGTCATATACTATGGGACCTGCAATTTGATACAGCGTTTGCTTGGGCATTTTGCAGGTTTGTGAAAATGTATAGACGCTATAACGGGATTACAAAGGCACGTTTGCGATATATAATTACTGGCACGTTAATAGCACTTGTCTTATCGGGAGCTACAAATGTTATCATGCCTTGGTTTAACAAATTT
>CAYJRA010000070.1:0-2235 GCA_964372465.1 uncultured archaeon | reverse complement strand
CTTACATGGAAAGCAAATTGATAAAAGAATGGGTCAGCAAAGGATTGAGCATATCCAAGGATTTCGATCTGTTTTCAAAAAGGGATTTTGCGGTTGTCGGCAAACTGAAAGGTCAAGAACCGATAGTGGAGTATGAATGCCCGAAATGCAAGTTTTACGAGATAAAGAATATTGAATTGAAGAAAAATAAAACAGGGAAAAAGTTTCTTGAGCCAAAATTCAACTGCTCTAAATGCAATGAGAAAATTGTTATAGAGAAATTGAAGAAGAAAAAGTAGCTATTCTTCTTTCTTTATCATTTCCAACAATTCGGGGAATTTTCTAAATTCCTCACTTGCTCCTAGGTCAAAATGCTTCTTGTCCTTGAAAATTATTGGCTCCACTCCTAATTTAGCACTCAAGTTATCTGTATGGAATCTCGTGATATACGGATCGTCTTCAGACCACATGATACATATTTTTTCTGCTTGTTTTCCGATCTTCATCCAATCATATTTCTCAGAAAATAACTTTTTGCATCGTCCGTTATTATCCATGTAAAGACCAGCGACAGATATTGCCAGTTTAATTTTTTTATTTGCAGGCAATTTGTTCAAGATTCCAAAGACAGCTGTCCCCCCAGCGCTGTGCCCTACAATTATGGTCTCATTGTTGAAATTGAAATCTTTCAGGAAATCCCAGTACTTATTAATATCGGGTTCCCAGGCATCAGGCAACTCAGGGAGCCAAACATCATATCCCAATTTCTCCAGTTCTTCCTTCAGCCATGGAAACCAGTTTGTCAGATGCTGATTCCCAGCTTTATAAAAATCCAATCCATGCAAAATCAGAGCATTTTTCATATTAGCTATTTAAACAAACGACAAATTTAAAATAACTTTTAATCATACAAAATTTCTTTAATTTTAATTCCTGCTACTATTCTAGTGATATCATGTTTTCTTTCAAAAATCCAAATCTGTGCCCGTCTTGCGGTAGCCAGGTATGGAGACACAAATCTTCATGCCAAGTTTTGAAAAGAGTGCTTTCTCAGATGCAAATAAAACGTCTTGTTTCCTCAAATGAGATTTTTGGTTCGTCTCCGCCTGCCGTTCTTGTCGGCGAGCACATGTTTCCCAAAGTTAACGCCGGCATTCTACTTCCTCCGGAAACAGGTGATACAACCATTTTCGATGCGCCGAAAACCTGGTATCAACAGAAAATGGGACTGGAGGATATTTTCCAATACAGAGTTTCCTTGATAAATGCGAAAAAAAGATTTGAAACAACATCAGCCAGAAATCCAGATAGGCATCTGGAGATGATTCAAGAGATCGCAGCCTCATCGATTCATTTGGATACTGAAGTGTTGTTGAAAGACAAGCCAAGAATGGCTGTATATTTTGATCCCCATGCACCACCGCATGGACCTACTGGTATCTTGGAAAAAGCGAGAATAACAGAAAATCCCAAGATTGAAAGGAAAGTGGATTATGTCATTTCAGATACAGATCTGAAAGCAGCAAAAGCAATAACAACATTGTATAAGGATGGATATGATGTCTATCACATTTCCAAAATCTTATCTGTTGGTTTGCTGGGGATGAAAATTCAAAGGAAGCTGGTGCCGACAAAATGGTCGATAACAGCAACTGATTCCATTATAATTAATACTTTGTTGAAAGAAGTCAGGCAAAATAATCTGATAAGCGAATTTAGAATTTATGAAGGGAATTATCTGGGAAATTATTTTGAAGTTGTACTTATGCCGACTGAATGGATGTTTGAGCAGATAGAAATGGCTGTTCCTGGAGGGCCGTTAACAAAAGAGAAATCCGAGCCGATAATAACGAGTGATTATGAGTTTTACTGGGGAAGAAAAACGTATGCAGAGAATGTTGCAGGTGGATATTATGCAGCTGAAGTTGCTGTCCTTGATTTTCTTAATTCGATCAAAAGGCAAGCAGGCGTGCTGATCGTCAGAGAGATAAGACCGGAATACTATGCTCCGATAGGCGTGTGGAAAGTCAGAGAAATTGTGAGGGATGCACTAAAGAATAAGCCGATTATTTGCGGCAGCATTGATGAAGCGATAAGAAGGATTGATAATTTATTCATGACAAAAAGCAATGTTTGGAAAAAGCACAGCAAAATATTGGACAATATATCTCATCAAAGAAAACTAACACAGTTTTTAAAATAAAAATAAAATAAAAAATAATTAAATCCCATTTTTACAATTCTTCTTCATCTTCA
>CAYJRA010000069.1:0-2251 GCA_964372465.1 uncultured archaeon | reverse complement strand
AAAGGTAGTTATAAAAAGATTTTGGAAACCTTTGTTATATAAGCTTGAAGATATAAAATAATTTAAACCGTGTTTTGAAAAGAATTTCATGAAAAAAGCACTAATAACAGGAATTACTGGACAAGATGGAAGCTATCTTGCTGAACTTCTGCTTGATAAAGGGTATGATGTACATGGATTAATCAGGAGGGCATCAACTTTTAATACTGGAAGGATAAACCACTTGTATCAGGATCCTCATGTTAATGGTGTGAAATTATTTCTGCATTATGGTGATTTAAGTGATGGCAGCAATTTAAATAGGCTTTTAGAAAAAATTGGGCCTGATGAGATATATCATCTTGGAGCTCAAAGTCATGTAAGGGTTAGTTTTGATATGCCAGAATACACTGGGGACGTTACTGGCATGGGAACTGTGAGATTGTTGGATGCTATTAGGGAAACTGAAATAAAAACAAGATTTTATCAGGCTTCCTCATCTGAAATGTTTGGGAAAGTACAGGAAACACCTCAAAATGAAAACACCCCTTTTAGGCCAAGAAGCCCATATGGATGCGCAAAAGTTTATGCTTATTGGATGTCTGTGAATTATAGAGAAAGTTATGGTCTATTTGCAAGCAATGGAATATTATTTAATCATGAATCTCCAAGAAGAGGAGAAACTTTTGTTACTAGAAAGATTACAAGGGGTCTGTCAAGAATAAAACTTGGACTTGATGAGAGATTATACCTTGGAAATTTAGATGCAAAGAGAGATTGGGGATATGCTCCCGATTATGTTGAAGGCATGTGGATGATGCTACAGCACTCTAATCCTGATGATTTTGTGTTAGCTACTAGTGAGACACATACTGTTAGAGAATTTGTAGAAGAGACTGGAAGGAATTTAGATATAGATATTATTTGGAAAGGAAAAGGATTAGATGAAGAAGGATTTGATAGGAAAAGAGAGAAAGTTATCATATCAATAGATCAAAAATATTTCAGGCCTGCTGAAGTTGATTTATTATTGGGAGATGCAAGCAAGGCGAAAAACATTCTTGGCTGGAGTCCAAAAATTAAATTTAGAGAGCTAGTTGAGATTATGACTAATATGGATTACGATGAGCAAAAAAGAAATGTTAGATAAGAGGATAGTTATTACTGGCGGGGCTGGTTTTTTGGGCAGTCACCTTATTGAAAAATTGAAATCAAATAGTTACAAACAGGTGCTTTCTCCAGAAAGTAGGAAGTATGATTTAAGACACTCTGATGATATTAACAGGATGTTTGAATTTTTTAATCCTGACATAATAATTCATTTAGCTGCAAATGCTGGAGGTATAGGATATAATCGAGAAAATCCTGCTTCTTTATTTTATGACAATTTAATGATGGGGGCCCAATTATTGCATGAATCTTATAAAAGATACGTTGAAAAATTTGTTGGTGTTGGCACAATATGCTCTTATCCAAAATTCCCTTCGATTCCTTTCAAAGAAGAAAATTTATGGGACGGATATCCCGAAGAGACAAATGCCCCTTATGGCTTGGCTAAAAAAATGTTGTTGGTACAAAGCCAAGCATATCGAGATCAATTTGGATTCAATGCAATTCATTTACTGCCTGTTAATTTATATGGACCTAGAGATAGAGGGTTTTTTAATGTTGAGAAATCGCATGTTATTCCTGATATGATAAGGAAATTTAGCGATGCAAGAGACAAGCTAGAGAATGAGGTTGTTCTATTCGGCGATGGAAGCCCTACTAGAGAATTTCTTTATGTTGAAGATGCAGCTGAAGGTATCATGCTCGCAACTGAAGGATATAATGGAAGAGACCCTGTGAATTTGGGAAATGGAATGGAAATCTCTATTAAAGATCTAGCTGAAAAAATTAAGAACATTGTTGGCTTTAAAGGCGGGATATTATGGGATACTTCAAAACCAAATGGTCAACCAAGAAGGTGCCTTGATGTTTCTAAAGCTAAAGAAGAATTCGGATTCGTTGCTAAAACGGATTTTGATACTGGCTTAGAAAATACAATCAGATGGTATGAGGAGAATAAATAAGCCACCGGAGGGATTTGAACCCCCAACCTATTGCTTACAAGGCAATTGCTCTACCGTTGAGCTACGATGGCCTAAAATGCTTTTAGAAAAATCTTATTTATTAAATTATTGCTTTTCAAATATTCTTATGTGACAGCCAGCTATGGGATAAATTTTCTTTAGATGCTCGCGTAATTGTGACTGCAGTTTTGCTGCCAGCA
>CAYJRA010000068.1:0-2257 GCA_964372465.1 uncultured archaeon | reverse complement strand
AGAACTTCCTGGGATTTAGCAATGTTGTCTTGGGAATAGGAAATAATGTAGTAGGAAGAGGTATCGGGATCTTGACGTTGCTCTTCTTTATCTACAACTGCTAAACCACTGAGGTCCTCACTATCTGGAGTTTCTGCTGCACTAAGAAAGAGCGAACTCAGCAAAACAACAATGATCCCAAAAATGACTAGTTTCATACCTACCTCATAGTGAAAACTAGTATATAAATCTTGGGGTCATCGTACCCGTCCAGGAAGTCCATGAGTTCTTGCTTCGTGAATTACGGATGTTTGTTGATGAGAATGAAGCCACGTTGGTAGGGGGATTATAAGAAATATTATATATATGTGTTTTTCTTAGAGATTATATGGAATTAATTATTTTAGGCGGAAATGGAGTTCAGAATAGATCATGGATTAGAGAGGTAGCTAAAAGATTAAGAAAATCATTTAACAAAATTTATACCCATAACTATGATCATTGGAAGACCGGCAAAGAACTTATAGATTTAGATTATGAATTAAATAAGATTGTAGAATATCTTAATAACAAAGAAGAATATATTATTATCGCTAAATCTGTTGGAGCAATCTTAACTATTAAAGGCATTTGTGAGAATAAAATTTTCCCTAAAAAATGTGTGATCTTAGGATTGCCACTCTCTTGGGCAATTAAAAACAGAATGCAATTAGATGTATGGATTAAAGGTTTTTCTACACCAACGCTATTTATTCAAAATAAACTAGATCCATTAATGTCTTCTAAGGAACTAAAGAATTTTTTAGAAGAAGAGAAAGTAATCAATTTTTTGTTTTATGAACTGAATGGTAATACACATGAATATGATAATGTGAAGGAAATATATCAAATTATACTGGACTTTTGCGTTTTTGTCTAAAATGCAATAGCGAGTTTTCTAGCTATAAGCCTCCGTTCCTCTATCTTTTGGATTTTAGCTCTTGTAAGAAGGGTGGTGTAACACCATTCCTTAAGATATACTCTTAATTCTCCAATGTTCTTCGACTTTGTTTCTCCTTGCATGAGGCTCTGATTCAGAAGAACGAGCAATGCATACGCCAGCAAAACCAGGAAAAGGTATCGTTCAATTCCTCGAATGTTGCAGAGTTGGTATGCATCGAGTCCAAGCTGTTGCTTTGCCTCGCGATGAAACACCTCGATCGAAAAACGCTTGAGGTAGAGTTCTATGACTTCTTTTACAAAAAGCTTAAGCATATCTGTAATAATGTAGTTAAGGTCACTCCAGTATTTTTCATGCTTCTCATTTTCGAGAAGCATTTGGCAGATCACAATCTTGACTGTTCCAAGCTTTGAAATGAATCCTTCTGTTTCATGGACACGAAACAGGTTTTCATGAAGACTAAGCAGAATGTAATTTGCAAGATCAATGTCTTTGGCATGATTTGCGATGTGTCGCTTTCGGCGACGCATCGTGACATTCCTGTTCGACTTAATCTGCGTGACATAATGGATGCCAAGTTCATGAAGTTTTCCAAGCACTTGGTCGTTCGAGTACCAAGAGTCTAAAAGCATGATACCGGGCTTATGGACCTTGTTGGCAGCGGTTATCTTTTGGCACATGATATCATTTTTTGTCTGGAACGTATAACCAAGTTTTTGTACTGTCTGCTGAGGATAGTAGAGTTGACTGTCGAATGGCACAAAGCCGTTCTCATGGTGGTAGCCGCAGGTGACAATGCTATGACCATTGACGTTTCTCTTCTGCATACTGCTGTATTGCGAGGCTGCGCCTTGCATTTTGCGAGCGAATGGTTTTTCGCTCAGCGTATCATCACCAATGAAGATATTGAGATTAGGTATGGTTCGAAAAATCATCTTATGAAGCGTTGTTTTGACAGGCTTCTCATTCCATGGAGATTCTGTGAGGAATCTGTTCAAGCTGCTTTGATCCCGGACTTGAAACATCTGGCTTATTCTGCTCACCGCAGAATACGAAGAAAGAATAATACCACTCGTAAGCTGGCAGAAGTTGTTAAATTGCGGTTTTGTAAAGCGGGGTCGAAAAACATTTAACTGCTGTAATATCTCTTCTGGGTAAGGTAGCACATTAGTATTGTTCATGGTAATCACCTCAGATTTCATGAACAAGTGCTACCTATTAATAGTTACTCAATTTGCAAAAGTCCAGTGAATATGATAACTTTGAAAGCGGTAGGGAATAAAAAAAATAGTGCCTATACAGCGAATCTTGATTGGAGCAATCCCTTGGTAGAGAAAA
>CAYJRA010000067.1:0-2277 GCA_964372465.1 uncultured archaeon | reverse complement strand
TCCGATATTATACTTTCTGTTCAACTAAATTGGGTAATTAAGCAACGATACCGGAAAATTCTTTTACTCGAAAACCTTAAATCTGTTACTGCCGTTTAATCTAGTAATAAAATGGTGAAAATATGGGCGGAGGAGCAGCTTGGTATAGAATAACACGAAGTGAATTGTTTGGTGGACGAGGGGAACAAGGACTTTACAAATTAGAATCTTGTTTTATTCCTGCTGGTGGAGAATTACCGGAAACCCCACCCTACGATGAAAAATTAGCAAGTGCAACTTTCGCTGGTCTTCAAAACGCGATACCAGAATATGTTTTTAGGGAAATTAGGGAAAATATTTTAGCTTTGACTAAAGAAAATCCCATTTTTGAATACAAACCCTATCCAAGGCATTTTGCGCCTTAAGATAGTTATATATTTTCTTGAAACGGATTTATGTGAAGAATAAGGACTTCTATTAGGGTCTCTCATAGCTTCTCCAACGTAGTTTTTCTTTGACGATGCTATATCAGTACTTCCAAAACGTTTCTTGATAGAACATCAGTCGTTGTTTTCTTATTTTTCCAAATTTTTTGAAATAAAACAGTTGAAAGAGAGGACATTTATCGAAAGAGGAAGTGGAGAACCGAGATATCTATATTCCATATTAATGATTCTCAGAAAATAGAGTGGCTAATATTTTGTATAACTTTTTCTATTTGCAAAGCAATTAACTTTCGATTGTTATGAGTGAAGCAGTTAAAGTTGGTCTTGCGTTAAGTGGTGGTGGTGCTAGAGCGATGGCTCATATAGGCGTTATTAAGGTATTGGAAAAGCATGACATTGCTATAAGTTTTATTTCGGGAGCTAGTGCTGGTGCTATGGTTGGTGGTATGTACGCTAGTGGTACGCCTATCCAAACAATAGAAGATACTGTGACGAAAATGAAAAACAGGGATATAGCTAGGCTTATTGATCCTGGCAGGCCTAGTGTTGGCTTTCTTAAAGGAGACAAGCTGATGAAATTTATATCCAAGTTGGTGACAGAAAAAACAATTGAAAATTTCAAGATTCCATTTGCTGCCATTGCTACTGATATTTTGACTGGAGATGAGATAGTTTTCGATAAAGGCGATCCTATTACTGCTATAAGAGCAAGCATATCTTTTCCCGGTATTTTCACCCCTGTGAAATACAAAAATACTTTTTTGGTGGATGGTGGTGTTGTTAATCCTTTGCCAGTGGATGTTGTGAAAGAGATGGGCGCGGATGTTATAATAGGTGTTAATGTACTTGGTGAACCCGAGGCTAAAGTAGATGAGAAAAAGCAGACTATAGTGTTACAGAAGGTGCTTTCAAATACTATTCGAATACTCGAGAAACAGGTTGTTGATCTTAGATTTCAGAAGGTGAAAGATAAAAATATGATTATTCTGAGACCGAATGTGAACACTATCAGTACGTTTACTGTGTCTGTGAAATCTTTGGTTCAGGCGATTAAGGAGGGTGAAAAGATAACTAATGAGAAGATAGATGAAATTTTGAAGATGGTTGGGAAGTAGTAGTATCAGTTAACATTTAGCATACCTTGTTTCATCTGTATCTTCTGTCCCTGGAACTATAGAAATTCTATTAAACCATCTAAACATAACATCGTAAGCCATAGCATCATCACTTTTATCTGCCGGATAATTGGTAATCGTATATATTCTTCTTTTTTGCCTAGCAACTTCTACTATATCAGCATATCTGAAATCTCCAGGCAATTCCTCGTATATAAGTTTAGCAAATTCTTTAAAAGTAATTGAGTCCATATGCAAATAATATTATTAACGCTTTTATGCTTATTGTATTCGGAGTTAATTGTCTTGATTTTTTACTTTTCAACAAAATTTATTCAATACTAATCTGTTCATCCGTTTCAACCGATTCTGGATATCTCTGCCTATAAATGTTATTCGAACCTTGCGACATTAAAAAGACGGTCGCAATTGGAAATACTAGTATTTGATCGTACTCGACACATTCCCATGGTTGTTCTTCGTATTCCTCCAATCCTTCCAAATATGATTTTATCTTGGCTGCAAGGTCAAACACTTCTCCTCTTGTTGGAATATCTTTTGGAGTAGGATAAACAACAGTAATCTCTCAAGTCCGCGATATGTGCCCCTATCAGAACTGCCAGAGGGTAGTCTTGCTTCAGCATATGCCGCTCCACAAACGCCATCTAATTTTAGAAATCCGCTTAAATTCGGATCTAAGAATTTTTTGTTTATCGTTAACATGTTCATAAGAATGT
>CAYJRA010000066.1:0-2522 GCA_964372465.1 uncultured archaeon | reverse complement strand
TAGTCTACGATTCATTGTTTATGTTCAATTGTCTCACTATATTTTGTTCTCATAAAAGGACAAACATATGACATTTGTAGTCCTTTTTTAAGAAAAATATATAATACGGAAAATAGTAGACTTGTACGAAGAAGTAATGTTGAAAGAAAATAGTACTAAACAAGGCCCATGGGTGGAACGTTACATATTGGAAAATATCTCGGAATTATTCCCGCAGCATCACGTAGTTGCTATTCATGAACACCTACCAGGTGGGCGTTCGATAGATCTGCATTTAAAAGATAAAAAAGGAAATGACTTATTTATAGAAGTTAAAGGCACCAAAATTGATAAAAAGTACTTGGGCCAGATTCTTGATTATTACTCGGCTATTTCAAATTACAATCCTAAAGCAAGAAACAAATCTAAGCTCATAGTGATAGGACAAAAGATAGATCCTGTGCTAAGAAAAGAACTTGAGGATCTGAATATTTCATTTATTTCACTTGACAAACTAGGTTTTTCATATGCAAAGATGCTAGAGGAGGAAAGGAATAGGAGGTTAAGAACATTGACCCCGACTGAAGCAGCACTAGTGCTAGACTGGGAAGCGCATAAGATACAAACTGTAACCACAAACATGTTAATAAAGAAACTTGGGCATAGCAAAAACTACGCAAATAAACTCCTGCGTAAGTTAGAAGGGAAAAAATGGCTATCCAGAATTCTTCCTGGAGTTTATAGTTTTATACCAGCTGAATATGGTTACGAGGAGAGATTTCCTCGCATGAATCCATTTCTAATTGGAAGCGCTCTAATAACACCCTATTATTTTAGTTACTCTACAGCAAATTCGCATTATGGATTCACTGCCCAGTTACCTGCTACTTATTACATTGCAACAACAAAAAAGAGAGCAGCATTTGGATGGCGTAATATAAGATTTCAGTTCATAACATTATCTCGCAAGAAATTTTTTGGATTCACACAGGCTGAAAAATTTGGAGCGACAATTAACATGGCAGAACCCGAGAAGGCTCTAATTGATGCTGTAGACAAGATGAAGTATTGCGGCGGAACTGAAGAGGTAGTGCGTGTTATTCAACGAGGATTGAATACAGTGAATAAGCGTAAGCTTGTGGATTATGCTTTGAGAATTGATTCATATGTCATATCCCAGAGACTAGGCTTCATCATAGATTTTCTGTGTGAAGAGCGCCTGGCTAAATTCCCCTCACGACTAAAGAATAGATTGCTGCAAAATGTCGGGAAAACCGTTATTTATTTAGATGTAAGCAGGGCAAAAAGAGGAAGATATGTTAAGGAATGGAATATTATACAAAATGTATCAGAGAAAGAATTGCTGTCTGAGCTAGAGATAAGGTAGAATTTCATGCTTTCGCAGTCTAACATTGACTATTATGCTCAGGCCAGTCAGATTGATAGCTACGTTGCCGAGCGTGATGTTGTTCTAACTTATGTGTTGAAAATCCTTGACGATGGTGGATTGCTTGATAACTTGGCATTCAAAGGCGGAACCTGTCTGAAGAAGATCTATTATGGAAAGACGACTAGATTTTCAGAAGATTTGGATTTTACCTCCTCTGGGATAGATGTCGATTCCTTAAAAAGAAAACTAAAGGCTTTGCTTCATGATAAAGAACATTATGGTATCCACTTTAAGATAAATGATCAACATTCAAGTAAGGCAGGCGTAGTTCTTTCCCACGGAGCCGTTATAGGCTATAGTCATGCTTGGAACTCGGATCAGTTCGAATTCGAGGTCAGCTACAGGGAAAAGCCATCGTTGCAAGTGAAGGATTTACCGTTGCAGGATGAATTATACTTCAGATTTTTAGAGTTTGGCAAATTCAAAGTACCTAGTCTTCATAGGGACGAGCTAATGGCTGAAAAGATTAGGGCGGCTTTCCAACGCCTTAGACCTAGAGATATATACGATCTTTATAGATACTCCAATAGTTCCTACAAAAAAGAGTTGGTCAAAACACTGGCTGTTATTAAATGCTGGAACGCAAAAGATCCCTTTAATCCACAGTTCCTACTCAAAAGGATCAAAGATGGGAAACACAATTGGAGTGACCTCCAAAGATTGGTTCGGCCGAACCAATTGCCTAATATCCAACGG
Source organism: uncultured archaeon (assembly GCA_964372465.1). Taxonomy (GTDB): domain Archaea; phylum Aenigmatarchaeota; class Aenigmatarchaeia; order CG10238-14; family CG10238-14; genus JAGVVZ01. The sequence continues at coordinate 397 of CAYJRA010000066.1, read as the reverse complement.
CTTGTTTCGGAAACTATTAACCATTATTCTTATCTCACGAATATAGACACCCAGTTAATGCGAATCGTATTGGACTCAAAAAGACACAAGCTCGCAACAGAGATATCTAAAATTCTGCAGAACTTAAAATAGAATTCAACATATGGATCCAGAACCTGGATTGAAAGGATTCCTAGTTGTAGACAATGTAGACAAATTATGTCTACTTCGTCTACATTATAAGGATGCTGTTTTGATTCATAAAAATGGGGACGGGGTTATGTAACCATCCCAATAGGCTTCTGACATGATAGAACCCTACAAAAAGAATTTCTAGCCACTATGCAATTACTAATTGTAGTTAAAGGCTGGATCGTGCTATTGGTAGAACTTCTTTTGTTAGGAGTGACTGCAACCA
>CAYJRA010000065.1:0-2657 GCA_964372465.1 uncultured archaeon | reverse complement strand
AGAAATAGGAAAAGCTAATGATAAAAAACGATCAAAAATAAACAGAAAAGAAAAATAACAAGAAATTAAAAATAAACGGAATAGAAAAACATGGCAGAAGAAAATAATAATCATAAGGAAGAAGACGCTGAAGAAGAAGCTTCTAAAACAGAAGAGAAAGAATTAGAGAAAGAAGTTATTGATCCAAATCAGAGGGTTATTGGAGCTGAAATCACGACTGAGATGAAGCGGGCATATATTGATTATGCCATGTCGGTTATTGTTTCCCGGGCTTTACCTTCTGTTGAAGACGGGCTCAAGCCAGTTCATCGTCGTATTTTGTATGCAATGCATGAACTCAATCTTTATCCTAATAAGCAGACGGTGAAGGCTGCAAGAATTGTGGGTAATGTGCTTGGAAATTTCCATCCTCATGGAGATATTGCAGTGTACGACTCTTTGGTGAGAATGGCGCAGAATTTTTCCCTGAGATATCCTCTGATCCACGGGCAGGGAAATTTTGGTTCGATGGATGGAGATTCTGCGGCCGCAATGAGGTATTGTGTTACAGGAGACTCTTTGATTGTAACAGAAAAAGGACTTCAAAGAATTGATAAGATATCAAATGTAGAAGATGTTAAAATTAATATATTATCAAAAGACAAAAAAATCAACAATTCTTCAAGATGGTTCGATTCTGGTGAACACGAAACACTTAAAATAACAACAAACAAAGGATATTCTCTAACTGGAACTTACAATCATCCTATACTCACGCTTATTAAAGATCAGTGGGGAAAACCTGTTTTTTGCTGGAAATTGCTCGAGCAATTGCAAGAAGGGGATATTGCCGTATTAGACAGATTACATGATGAATTTTGGCCTAAGGAAAATATTAATTTAGAAAATTTTTATCCCTCTAAGACCAAAAAAAGAAAATCTACTGCATTACCGAAATATTTAAATGAAAATCTTGCATTTATTCTAGGATCTTTGGTTTCCGAAGGATATATTGGAAAAAATAAAATTGAGTTTTGTAACACAGATGCTCATTGGATAGAAAAATTCCAAAATGCTTGGAAAACAGCATTCCCAGATAGCACATTACACAAATTCGATAAACAGCCTTCATCATATGGTAAATTACCTTATTATAGACTAGAATCTCATTATCTCAATACAATAAAATTCCTAGAAAATATTGGATTACTATCTGTAAAAGCAGCTTATAAAGAAATCCCTGAATTAATATTACGATCGCCGAAATCAGTTGTTAAATCATTCCTTACGTCTTATTTTGAAGGAGATGGAAGCATTAGTTTTTCTAAAAGAAAGTTCATTGAATTAAGCTGTTGTTCGGTAAGTGAAGAGCTCATGAGCAAACTTCAGATCCTTCTTCTAAGATTCGGGATAGAAAGTACAAAAAGGTTTGATACGTATCGCAATACGCATAAATTATACATCAGAGGAAAAAGAAATCTTTTACGTTTCTACAAAGAAATAGGATTTTTATCAGAAAGAAAAAATAAGAAACTTGAATTAGTTATTCTAAATACTTTAAAAGAAACTTCATTAACAGATTATATTCCATTTATATCTGATTTTATAAGGGGTATTTCAAAAGATGAGTTCATTACTAAAAATAACTTTGATAGGTATCCATTACTGGATAAAAATTATAAGAAAATATCACAAATTCTATTAGAGAAAACAGGAATAGACTATAACTCTTTATTTAATTACTTTTTAACGCATCAATATCTTTTTGACAGGATTTTAAAAATTGAAGCTGCTGGAAAGCAGAAAGTATATTCGATAAAAGTTGATAGCGATTGCCATTCCTTTATATCAAATGGATTCATTAGTCATAATACAGAAGCTAAATTAGCAGCAATTTCTGAAAAATTGTTAGAGGATTTGGATAAAGAGACTGTGAATTTTGTTCCTAATTTTGATAACTCGACGAAAGAGCCGGAAGTGATGCCTGCGAAATTACCCAACTTGCTGATCAACGGAAGTTCAGGCATTGCTGTCGGGATGGCTACGAACATTCCACCTCATAATTTAACTGAAGTGTGCGAGGCTATTGTTGAGTATATTAACAAACCTGAGATTACCATCGAGAAGCTTACTGAAATCGTGACAGGTCCTGATTTTCCGACAGGAGGGCAGATTTCAGGAGATATTGTTGAACTTTATAAAACGGGACGGGGCAGGTTGATTGTGCGTGGTAAGACAACGGTTGAGAGTGATAAAAATAGAGAGAGTATTATTGTGACGGAAATTCCTTACATGGTGAATAAAGCTGAACTTGTGAAGGAAATTGCCCAGTTAGTTTCTGATAAAAAATTGCCTGATATTTCAGATATTAGGGACGAGTCTGCAAAAGGTAAAGTAAGAATCGTCATTGAACTGAAGAAGGGGGCAGATAGCAAATTTACTCTGAATAGATTATACCAATTTACCCGCCTCCAAGACCGCTTTGATGTGAACATGCTTGCTTTGCTGAAAGGGAAGCCCCATGTTATGAATTTGAAGCAGATTATTGAGGCGTATGTGAATCATAGGAAAGAAGTTGTTACACGACGGAGCCAGTTTGAATTAAGAAAGGCGGAAGAAAGGCTAGAGGTGGTGGAGGGCCTGATTAAAGCAATCCGGCAGATTGATGATATTATTGC
>CAYJRA010000064.1:0-2695 GCA_964372465.1 uncultured archaeon | reverse complement strand
AGTCATCTTTTTCCATTCTTCAGAATTATTATTTAGTATTCCCATGATAAACTTCTCTTGTTTATATTATTCATCTTTGAACGATTTCCTGAAAATTCTTTACAGTTCCAAAATCAACATCGATTGTCTTAAAATGCTCTTCAGCGCATTTTATTTTTTGCTTCTCTGAAGGTCTTAGATTTTCAAGGTTATCTACAAACTTTGTTTCTCTGACAAGGTATAGTTTTTCTTTGACTTTTCCTTGTAAATCTCTTTCTTCAAGTACAATTGCCCAATCCGGATTATATTCGCCTATTGGAGTTTCAACTAAAAACCAAGAAGGTAGCTTGACAAATAATTTTACTTTATCGCTATCTTCTAATGATTTTGCAAAATCTCTTTCACCTTCAGAGTCCCAGATTGTTCCATCATAGATTGTCTTTTCCTTGTTATCTGGAATAACATACTCTTCATAGGCATCCAGATTTTCAAACAACTCCATCTTCCAAAAGTCATTTAGCTCTACATATTTTATGCCGTTAATTAAAAATTCTTGTAATGTGCCTTTGATTATGTTAATAACTGATTGCGTAAATTCCTGAGGATTCACAAAAATTAGTTCTAAATTCTTAATTTTTGAAATAATCTCATAAATCGTCTGTCTTGTTAATTTTGTTTCAGAAGAAATTAACTCCACTAGATTTGGTATTTCAAAATTCTTGTTTAGTTCTTCAGCTTCATCTCCAACAAATTGGTATTTTATCCCTTCTCCTTCTTTTAAGGATAAAAATACTTTTTCAACCCTTATTTTTATAGTTTTAACAGTTAATCTATTGAGTTCATCAACACATTTATCAACAAGATCGCTAGTATTTATGTCAACAGCATATTTTGTTTTCTTAGAAATTCTTTTCCATAATTCCTTAAATTCTGGATTCAGCTTAAACCCTTTTCTCAACCTCAAAACTTTTCTATTTCTTGCATTAGCTGGTGTTGGCGGTGCAATGACCTCTCCATATTCATCAACATACTCTTGCTGTAATTTTGAAACATAGTCTGAATAACTTTCATTAGCAACTACGGTTAAAACATTAAAATCTAAATCAGTTAATCTTTCTCCATCCTGATTTACAGGAAGCCTTACACCTCTTCCAATTTCCTGCCTTTTTTTCATTTCAGAAACAGTTTCATTTAATGTACAAATATTGAACACGTTTGGATTATCCCAACCTTCTCTCAATGCCGAATGTGAAAATATAAATTGTGTAGGCTCTTCAAAAGAAAGCAGTTTTTCCTTATCCTTCATAATGAGGTCAAAAGTTTCTTTATCTGATTCCATTCCACTTTCGCTTTTGTAATTTGAAAAATACCCGTTATGAACTTTATTGACATCTAAATTTTTATACTGCGGGAAATTCTTTTTTATTCTTTCAAATTCTTCAATGAACGTTTTTCTTATGAATCCTTCCTTTTCAGTATAATTAGCTACACGATCAATAAAAAATAAAGAAAGAACTTTAAGTTTTAGTGGCTTGAGAATTTCCTGTTTTCTGAAATGTTCTTCTATAGTGTGCTTTATTTGAATTCTCATTAAATCTTTCTTATCTCCGCCCAGATCTTCACCTTTTTTTATAGTAATACCATTTGAAAATTTTAAGTGATTATATCCTGCGTGGATTCCAGATACAACAAACTCTTTATAATCAATATTATCGGTTTTTTCAAATAAGTTATCTCCCTGCTTTACCGTGATGGTTTTAGCCTTATATCCTAATTTTTGCTTTTGATTTATCTCTAATTTTGCCCTTATTCCTTTACTATCTGCAATAATGTCCAGACATTTAATGTAGGCATTGTTAAAATCATCCTCTTTTACTACGGATAAAACTTCTATTTTTTTAACTAAACCTTTGTTGTAAGCGTCAACAGGAGTAAGCCGGTATATAAGATTATAATAATTCCTATGTGTTGCAGAATATCTTAATTTAAATAAAGGATTTAGTTTTTTTAATGCTTCTTTTGCTTTATCACTTTCCATGTTTTGAGGTTCATCCAGAATTAAAATAGGGTTTGTTTGAGAAACAAGATCAATTGGTTTTTGTCCGCTTAATTTGTCAATATTTTGATTCATAACATTTGTATCTTTATTGAAAGAGTCAAGAGTCATTACTAAAATCTCTACATTATTATTTCTTGAAAATTGCCTTATTCTGGAAAGTTTGCTTGAATCATACTCGCAATAATTATATGAAATGTTGTCATAAATTTGTTTAAAGTGCTGTTTTGTGATTTCTAATGTTTTCAAAACTCCTTCTCTTATAGCGACAGATGGGACAATTATAATGAATTTTTTGAAGCCATATTCATTGTTTAATTCTAAAATTGTTCTTAAATAAACATAGGTTTTTCCTGTTCCTGTTTCCATTTCAACAGAAAAATCCATACCTTCAAGTTTTCCAGACTCTTTAATTTTATTTTCATTTTGGATTGCTTTAAGATTATCCAATAATTTCCTTTCAGAAATGCCTAATTCATTTGGCACAACTCCGTTCTCGGCAATAAATGGAAGAGATTTTGCAGTATTTTTTTGTCCCTTGAATAAATCTATAACTGACTTAATAGCCTCCAACTGAAAATCCAGATTGCTGTCAAATTTAAATTTCATTTTATTACCTAAATTGTCTTCAAATTGCATTGAATTGCAAGATTCTTTTTC
>CAYJRA010000063.1:0-2860 GCA_964372465.1 uncultured archaeon | reverse complement strand
AAAGTTCGCGAGAAGATGCTGGAGAATTTAAGCGGGGAGTTGAGCAGGAGATTGGATGTTGGGGGATTTTGATTTTTGAATTTCATGCAGGGATGTTAGAGAAAAGTTAATATAGGAGGTTTTATTTGTTGAATAATGAAAAGAGGTTTGATATTTTTTCTTTTTGGAAGCGTTTTATTTTTTCTTTTTATAATTGTTTTAGTTCTTTTTAATATAAATGTAGCTGCTCATGGCTATGAAACTTTTGGTTTTACTAAACGCATAGAATCCACCAATGAACAAATATCTGTCGAAGGAGGTGGAGCCGGCGGTGCAGGGCCCAATGGCTTTTTTCAGCATGGACCACAAAGATATATTCTTGTAAAAGCTTATGATGAAGTAGGACAAATAGATTATTCAAACAGTGGTGTTATAAATTTTGTTAATCGCATTTCTGATTTTTTCTCATTAAATTCTTATGGACAGATGAGAATTGTTGGAGCAGATGGAAATCCTTTTAACGAAGATGATATTTTTGGCCCTTATGCTTTAAATTTGCCTGATGAATGTGATTCGCGTTTTATTCCAGAGGCAATTTATCAATTAGCATCACGAGAAATTGAGTTTTTTGATGGTTTGAGAATTATCATATTAATCAATGATGGATGTTTTCCAAATGCTTACGGCTATCCTTCTATTATTAATTTCGGGACCGAAGAGAATCCACTAGTGTTACGTTTTGTTGTTGGCGAAGGCATTGATAATTTAGGCGAAGGAACTTTTTTAACTATAGCCCATGAGATAGCACATGGTTATATGGGTTTGGGGCATACTGCATATAGATCTTGTGAACCGAATTCTGAAATATCTCCAGAGGATTGTGAAATATTATTTGAATATGGAAATCCGTATGACATTTTAGGGGGAAGTTTAATAACAGGACAAAGCAACGCAAAAATGCTTGAAACAGCAAGGTGGCTTAGTGAAGATGGAGAGCATAGAATATTAAATGTACAAGAAGATGGAGAATATATTATTAAATCAATAAGCCGCAATGAACCGGGCTTAAAAGCATTAAAGTTCCCCCATAAATTAAATCAAGTACAGGACAATGATATTAATGAATTCCTTTATGCAGAATGGCACACTCCTCAAGGTCTGGATAGGAATATCCCGAATCAAGATGTTTACGATAGTGATATTTTTGATGGTGTTCTATTCCATTTAAGTGAGAGTGGTTTTGCAACTTTAATTCATCCTATAGTTTTGGAAGAAGATTTACCGTGTAGTGTTGGACATTTTACACCTCCTAGTACTTGTCCAAGATATCTAAGAGCATTTAATACAGCTTTACCTTTTGGGCAGACTTATACAGATCCTAATACAAATACAAGAATCACAATTATGCAACCAACTGCGGTTGGTTTGCCGATTAGGGTTGATTTAGGAAGAACTGATTTTACTCCGCCGACGATAAATTCTTTTCAAGTTGTTGAAAGGCCTGATGATTGTACAGCAGTTGTTGAAGTTGACGCTGAAGATGAAAACGGGATTTCTAAAGTTGAGTTTTATAGATGGGGAGGGAACAGGGAGAATAGCGAGTTGATTGATGAAGTTAGCGAGGCGCCGTTTAGGCAGAGTTTTGATTTGAGGTTATTAGGACGTTCTTTTATTTTTGCCAGGGTTTATGATGGCGCAAGTTCTGAAGGAGGAATTGCTTCTGATAATTATGAGGGTAGTGAATTGTTTAGGCCAGATCCAGCAGAAGTTGTTTGTCGGGACATTCCTCCTATTATAACAATCCGGTCTCCTATTTTTAATGGAATTTACGAGGGAGGTGTTTTTTCAACTAGAGATAGAGAGCCTGAAGAAATTTATTTAAGTAATTATGTTTCGGAATACGTTTATAATTTAGGGAATATCGGAAATATATATGGCCCAATACAGTTAGATATTAATACAGAAAGTGATTCTATTTTACAAACTTTTTTCTTACAAGAATCTATTTATTATTTCACAGGTAGAACCATTGCTGGTCAAATCTTTGATATTCGTGATAATCCAGTTTTTGAAAGTGAACTTCATGAAACAATCAACCCAAGTTTTGGAAAGCATTGGTTTAGTGTAAGTTCTCGCACTCTTTTAGGAAGTACTACCGATGTATTCTTTGAGGTTAATGTTCTTCCAACAAAACCCTTTGTTAGAGGAAATGCAAATAATGATGGAAGATTTGATCTTTCCGATGCAATTTTTGGCTTAAATTATTTGTTTCAAGGAGGCGAAACTCCTGTATGTCTGGATGCGGCGGATACGAATGATGACGGGAGAGTTGATATTTCAGATTCTATTTCTATATTACAATATTTATTTTCAGATAGCGGAAATATTGGAGATTTAGGGCAGGGGGTGGTTTTTGATGGAACTTATGATGAGTTAGACTGCGCGGAAAGTTCTGTGCCAACGCACAGCGCTTGTTTAGGGAATTCTTGCGGGTTGGTAATAGGCGAGGGAGAAGACGGATGTTCTTCTGGAGTAGATTGTTGTTCAAGCAGTGATGCAACTTTTGAAAACCCAGATGGTGTTAATCCTTTTGTTTATGAGGACGGAGAATCTTGTTCAGCTTTTGGTGGATTATTAGAAAGACATTGTATTGAAGGACTTCCAAGATTTGTTGGGCATGGTATTGGTATAAGGTGTAGTATTTTCGGAAATTATATATGTAGAGAAGGGGCATGCGTGCCTGTTGAATAGAATTTTAGATAATGCAATATTGAAAAGATTTATTATCCTTTGTTTTTTTGTTTTGTAGGTTTTATAACAATGACGAAGAAAATTTTAGTTACAGGAGGGGCGGGATATATCGGAAGCCATGTTATTGTTG
>CAYJRA010000062.1:0-2897 GCA_964372465.1 uncultured archaeon | reverse complement strand
GCAATATCCAAGCTTTAAAAACGACCTATGTTAACTTATGCCTTTTTTGGACTCTGGTAAATCTTAGGCGGATCTCAGAAATTTCCCCCTGATGTTAATTTAGGCTGTTTAAGTGTTAAGTTAGGGTGATGAATTGTTTTCTTGCTGTTTGGTTAAAGTTCGCCTTTATTTTTCAAAAAGTAACGTACAGCCCTATCCATTTCAAGTAATAACTTTTTACGATCCCATTTTGACGATTCTTTATTCATGGTTACTGCAACTCTAGCAAGGTAAGGAAACGCCCTCACTGATCTGGAACCAAGTGAAGCTTTATTCTTTACCATAAATTTGTAAATATCGTTTGTTCTATTTTCTATGACCATATTAGGTTCGACAAAAAAGATGGGTTCTTCCTCGTTTCCAATATTCTGTTTTAGCCAGATAACGCCGTAATCCGTTTTTTCTGTTCGCTTGATAGGCTTGTTTGTTTTCCTTGAGGAGTGTATCTTGATGTATTCGGGTTCCTCTTCCGATACTTCTTTACTTATTTTTGCTTTACCTCTTGTTTTGTCTTGTTTATCTAAAGCGTTTTCATTTCCCCTCCCAATCAAAATCGTTCCTTGAGGCAGAAGTTTCATCTCAGAGAGATAGTTCTTTAACATTTTATTGAGTTCGTTTCCAAGCAATTCTTCTCCTTTAGTAATTTCTTCTTCTATTTTTGGAAATCTGCGAACGTACTGCCTAAGATGCTCAAAAAAGTCATTAAACACTCCGCCATCGCTGTCTCTTATAACATCGTTTCTTGATGTGGTTGGGATTAATTCATTACAGTTAACCCAACCTGAAAATAGTCTTTCGGGATCGATTATAATCGAAGTAACAAAAACATGTCTGATGTAAATATCCGCATTTCCGTGTCCTTTTTTATCTTCTTTGAAGTTACCATGCACATCTCCTTTTCCACCTGTTAGTCTGAACAAGAATTTCTCGTTTGGGTCTATCTTAGAACTAGCTTCAAGTTTTACACCATTTAGAATAATTTGTGTGCCTTTTGCTATACGTAAACCAAAAGTCTTTTTCAGATAATTAGACAATTCATCTGTGGGTGGTACCCCTTTAGGATCTGGGATTATTATGCGAGTTCCTTGATGATCTAAGAATTTGTCAGCCGACATTATGTCATATTGGAAATCTTTTGGAGTCATTATGATGTTCATGCCAACTTCTTTGTTATTAGTTCTGAAATTCACTCTTTCACCAAAACGTAGAAGTGAAAGTTTGCCAAGTCCTTTTTGTCCTATAACTTCTCCGCCTAATCCAGCTTTTGAAGCCTGACCAAATTCAAAGGAAATTTATTCAAATGTGATTGTGGCAAGTTGATATGGTCTCATTTTGGTCAAGCTAAACGACATAGAGAGACTTGCCCACAAGCAAAGTAATTCAATAAATTGGTCTCAAGGGTATAATTTCCATATTTTTTGATATTTGGTTGATCGATCCCATTAAATCCTAGAATTTATAGGGCAACCCAATGGGCGAATTTGATGTTTGTAATAACAAAAGTTGTTATCATTTCAGAATAGACCACCCAAATGAAGGTAAGTGTTGTAAGACACTGCCAAATGGTAAAATGTGTCAATGCCAGAAATTTGTTCCGTTGTAGAAAAGATTCTGTCAAGTTACTGGGACAAACTTCTACCTGTAAAGGATCGGGACATACATGCACTAACTACATCTTACACCCAGCGTTTTAGAATTGTTGTAAAGTTCAATTAACGCATTAACGTCGCACTCTGAGATATATGGTTCATCCCTCTGGATTACATCGTTCATCAAATCTTTGCTTGAATCTGAATGCCCTAGACCCAATCCATGACCTAATTCATGTCTTAGTATTAGTGAAAGATCATCACTACTAAGCTTGTCAACTTCGTAAATCGTTATTTCAGCTTTTAGCATCTGATGGTTATTATCATCAACTAGCAAGTTTGTAAATCCCGTGTAGCCGTTTTCATTTCTTTGTGTGGTCAACCTGATTACTATGTCTCCTTCTCCGAGATCCGTAACATGCGGGTGAATGTTTGATGGAATAGGAAAATGTGTTTTAACAGTAGAAAGTTCTGATAAAACACGATTCCATCCATAATAACCTACTTGATCATTTGCATAGGTGTCATCTGAAAACAAAACACTGCTAATTACACCAAGTCTTTCCTGTGTTATCTCTGGGCTGTTTATGGTATGTATGTGAAATCTGTCTCCTTCTACCTTAAGCCACACAGCCCATGTATTGATAATGTTGCCACGGGGATTTTTCATTAGAAGATCTGATTTCAATGCAAATTGACCTTCTTCAGGTGTATTATTTGATTTAGTTGTAAGAAACACAGTGATTGCTAACACAGCCACTATACACACCACCATTATGTAATAGCGGTAAGCTTTTCTCATCTTAGCCAATTTACAGCAAATTATCTACTAAGCGATATAGTATCTACTTGTTTGACAAGCTAATCATTTTACACATCAGCTAAGTGGGTATTATTAGCACAGTATTGATAAAAAATCTGAAAATAAGTGGAATATGACAATAATTTGGTAAAAAAGGCATTAGTCAGTTTGTCTATAGAAAAGACCTTGTTAGATATTGGAAAGCCAACGTATGATAAAGTTGCCCGTGAACTTTATGATAGATACCATTGTTACCTACCAGATTGCTATGAACATCCTGAATACTTGAGTGAAATACTCAAGGAATTATACGGCAACAGTCATAAGGTCATAGTAGAATCAATCAGAAAACAGTTAGAAGAGTTTTCTTACCATCAACCGATTGCAAGATTCTTGGAAGTTATCAGTAAGTCCAGATAATTACTTCAATTCTTCCTGCTTGTCGAATCTATTTTCTGCTTCACTTT
>CAYJRA010000061.1:0-3034 GCA_964372465.1 uncultured archaeon | reverse complement strand
TGATTGTTAACTGTTTTTAAAAAAGCCAAGAATTAAATTATAGAGGTTCAACATAATAAAAACTTGACACTAAAGTACTATCATATATCATGCAATTGGCAATAATCCCGAAGTACCTTAACAAAACAACAAACTACCCTAAATAGGAGGCGAGAGAATATGAACGCATTAGTTCCTTCTTTTGTGTTTGATCCTTTTCTTTCAATTGATAATCCTATATCCTTGGCCAAACCGCCAAAATTCATGGCTTATAAAAGCGCGGAGGAAAAACTGGGATATCAAAAATCCATTCCATCGAGGATAAGGCCTTATCTGATGGGATACATAGCATCAATTCAGCCGGAAATAGAAACCAGAGTCGAGGAAGAAAGCCCGGAAGAATATCTGTTGAATCTAAAGCTATCGTGGCAAAGACATAACGAGGTAAATGAAGCCATTGACATGTTTCTCTTCCATCAAGAAATATCTTTGTTCAAAGATTGGTCTTTGGAGGAATGGAGATTAGCCAAAGATCTACTTCGAGGAGCAGTTGAAACCGACCATGTCAAAAACATCTACTCCGGTGGCCTCAAAAGAAAAATAGAATATGAGGCCAGAAAACTCGAAAAGAAACTTAATCTCACGCAAGAAGAAAAAGGACTTCTGTTGACGCCTTCTCTTGGCACATTCATGGAGGTTTATTTTATTGAGCATGGTAAATACTGGCTGTCCATGATTGAAAAAGATGTCAACAAACAAGGCCGGCTAAAGTTAAAACACAAGCTGATTAGCTCTTATCATTGCGATGATGAAGAGTTACTTAAGCTTAGGATGGCTACATTAAACTTCTCTAAGTACGATCCAGAAGAATTGAATAAAGTAATCATAAACTTAGAGAATAAAATGGGGGAGTCGAGAATAAAAAAGTTGTATTTCATACTAGATCGTAATCGTGCAATCAGAATAATAGATCAGCTACTTGTCTATGATAATCTGCACGAGTATGTTTGGATCTATAACTTTAAAGGATTTCCAGATGTCTTTTTGAGAGAGGAGATTGTTAGAAGATTAAAATTAGCCAACAAAATATCACCAGAAATTGACGCACTCCAAATAAGCCCCCATCAATTACTTAATTTGGTGGATTCTCACATAAAACATCGGGGACACCGTTATCTCATCCGCTTGCACCCCTATTTCCAAAATGATGGAACATGCGGTACATGTTGTGTAATGTCTGTACTGGCGAAAAAGGGTATTCCACTAAACATCGAAACAGAATACACAATATGGGGTAGGGTGGGTAAACCTTACAATTTCCCTGGCGGTATGGCCAAGGTGCTTATGGAAAACAGCTTTGCAGTACACTATTACCAGTACCCAGCTGAACCATTCACACCAAACCATGAAGATGTCCTCTCGGGAGATTCTTTTTTGGCTCAGAAGATAGAAGAATATGTATCAATGCACCATGAAGCTGTGGCAATAGGGATGAATGTTTCCATAAGCGACTGGAACTCACAAAAAGTCAGAGAGGAGTTAGAAATCGGTAACCCTTGTATAGTGGGAATACAGCTTACCCCAAAAGTTCTTCATTGGGTAACCGTTCGAGGATATCGTGGTGGGCGTTTTGAAGTTGTTGACCCACTAAGAATGTACAACCATTTCCATGTCCCAGAGCTAGATAGTCTTATAGAAACCTCTATGGGTAAAAGAATGCTTGTCGTTGAAAAGTTACCAAGAGATTTCTTTACTATATTTAATAATGCTCTGGCGAGAGTGGGTATAGCATAAAAGCCTAACGGCTTAGATTATAATCATCTAAGCCGTTTTATTTTTTGAGCAGTATTTTTTTATCAATCTTGCTATTTCTACTGCACTATAGTCATGAGTATCACCTGGCAGATCAACAAACTCGTGATTAGACACACCACATTCTAATAGTATCTTTTTTAATTCAACAGATGATATAGCAGGATCATTGGTGTTTTGAAGAAACAAGGTAGGCACAGAGTAATTCCTCAACCGCCGGCGTACATCCAAACCGTTTGAATCAGCCCAATTGATAGCTGTGCCAGCAAATACACACTTCGCTGGATGAATAATACCTTTACTGATTGTTTCTAAACCCAAGACAGCCCCAATTGATTTCCCAAAGAGTACATAATCTGGGCTCTGATTTGCAAGTTTAACCAGTTTCTTTTCTTCCTGATCTAAGTCCATAATACTTTCTTGAACATCTTGCCAGTGTGAATAATACTGAATTATAACCTCATTAAATACCGGTTTTAATATAGAACCAATATCTTCAATCCAAATTTGATTTTTCTTACTATTGCCAGCCAGTAGAATAATATCCATGACAAATCAATAGAGTATCAAAACCGCTTAATGCCTGTACCACAACAAGCTGCCGATAAGGCGACCTTGTTGAAACCTGCCGGCGCAAAGTTGCCGAATACTGTCTTATATAACCCCAATGTTTCCTCGTACATTCTTTTTAATCTTTCACCTACAATTGTTGAGTCATGTTCCAGTTGGCCACCGAGTGCAACTTCGACCTTGTTTCTCAAATCATCATTATCAAGTAATTTATGATAAATAAAATCAACGACCTCGGAGGGTGCTAACATAGCGTTTGATTGAGACAGAAGAACTAGAAATTTTCTCAATTCTCCCGCCGCATTATCGAGAGATCCTCCAAAACAATTAGAAAATTCAGCATTATCTTTTACTAGGGTTTCCAGAGGTATTTGCTTGAGTTTCTCGTAGATATTCATAGAATTAATAAATGGATGATTACTAATACCAACAAATAATTACGACCTTTACTACACTTTAGAATAACTACCTAAAAAAGACAATAGACAAACGAAGATTTTTTGTATATCAAAAACACCAACTTCCAATAATAAACCGATCGGTTTATTATTGGAAGTTTAGGAATGATGGAAAAGGAAATAGCAAGCCGCTATTTCCTTGTCAATTTGAGCGGATTTTTGTATAATTTAGTGATAAAAAAGAATTATGAAGGAAAAACATGAAAAAAGAAATA
>CAYJRA010000060.1:0-3115 GCA_964372465.1 uncultured archaeon | reverse complement strand
TGCTCTAACCTTCTCTTGTATCTTATGGAGGGCTGATTGTGTATAATGCCTGTTAAGTTCCCCGACGAACGTAGTGAGGAGAGCGCAGCGAGGTGCGGAACGAAGTGGAACAAGTATTTTTACCGCCGAAAATCGCACTGGCACCGTAGTTTCTGAAAACTTTGAGAAGATTAAATAACTGCAATAGGAACATTTATATACTAAAGTGAATAATGCTATTCATTAAGTGAATAACATGAGACGCGAAACGGTATTGAAAATAGTGGGTCTGTTGAGGAAAAATTTGAGTAAAGGATTTACTATTCTGGAAATCTCAAAACTGCTTAAAATAGGGTATCGCCCGGCATATAACCATATTGCTGAACTTGAAAAAATAAATACAGTAACCACAAAAAAAGTAGGAAGTGCGAAACAGTGTTCCCTCAATCTTGAAAATGCACAAACACTTCATTTTCTTCAGGAGATAGATTTAGCAAGAAAAGAAGAATTGTATAAAAGTAATCAAAAACTAAAAGCAATTCTTGAGGAGATAATTCCAAAAATCACCAATCAAATAACTTCCTCACTCCATTCAATAGTCTTATTTGGAAGCCACGCTAAAGGAACCGCTACAAAATCATCAGATATTGATCTGCTATTTATTATCAGCAATATTAAAGATAAATCTGTACGAGATGCAATAGAACGAGAATGTGCAAGCTACCAACATTCCCATAATGTTAAAATAAGCCCGTTTATCACCAATATGGAAGAATTTAAAAAAATGCTGAGATCTAAAGAAATGAATGTAGGAAAAGAGGCTAAAGAATATGGGGTTGCACTCTACGGCTCAGAACAATTCTGGAGGTTAATCGCGTGGCAAGAATAGAATTTTTACAAAGGAAAATTGAAGGATATTTACGAAAAGAACAATTGTTGAAAAAAGAAGAATACACTAAACTCGAAAAACCATTTTTGAAAAAAGCACGAAAGAATTTTACTGTTGCCAATCTTATGTTCGGGATTTCAGAGCAAGATGAATTTAAGAAAACGCTTGCACTCTCTCCGGATTTTGAAACGTATGAATGGGTAATTGTTGTTTCCTATTATTCAATGTATGTTTCTGCGTTATCTGCTTTAGCAAGGCTGGGATTCAAGTCCAAAAGCCATGCCGCTACAATTGTTATTTTGGAGTATTATTATGTTCATCAACAGAAAAATCTGGAAGCAAAGCATATTCAACAACTGACGAAAGCATATACGTTGAGTGAGGATTTGATAAATAAGCTTATCCAAACAAAAACCAAAAGAGAAACTGCTCAATACGATGCAACTCCCGGCATTTCAAGAGAAAATGCGGTCAGTGCGTTGGAAGATGCAGAAGAATTTATTACGAAGATTGAAGAAACACTAGCTGAGTAAATCTCCCGGAAAGAAGTTGTATTTGTATTCGTGAAAGAGAGGAATGACTTCAAACTCTTTAATTACCTCTTTGAACTGATCTCTAAAATTTCGTGTTAATTCAAGCATGCGTTCTTTAGTTTCGACCTCAAATTCTATCTCAAAATCCCACAAGCCGATTAATTTTATAATACCAACAATATTAACATTTGTTTTTAAGTAATTTTGAATTTCTTTTTCTTTCTGTTCTGTTATGTCCTGAAATTTTATTAATGCCTTGTATCCTGAAAAAGAAGTATTTTCTAAATGAATAAGAGGCTTAAATCCCTGAATTAACCCAGATTTCTTTAGTGCTCGTAATCGTAACATTACCGTGTTTGGGCTTACATTAATTTTTTGTGAAATTTCTACCGAATTCATCCGTGCATTTTCTGAGATTAAGTTTAGTATCTGGAGATTGGTTTTGTCGGGAATGTTTATCGCTTCTTCTCCTCCGAAATAAGGCGAGTGTTCAAATTCCCTGCTCTTTTTGGCAAAATAATCCCTGCCGAAATAAGTAACTTCAAGGGTTGTAAGAATATCATAATTCTGGATTTGCTGCGAAAACTTGTTTTTGAAAGCATGTAACATTCTATTGAAATGAATAACATTTCTTGCCGTGAAATTAACGAGAAGGTCCCATCTTCCTCCACAATCTACTAGCCACAGAACATTAGGATGCTTTAGGAGGTAAGAAATGATGTCTCGGTATTTTTCCTTGTTAATGTTAGAAAGCCGAAACATGGCACGATAATTAGTATATCCTAATTTTGTGAGGTTGATAATTGTGTGATATTCGCCTATTATTCTTCGTTTCTCAAGGGATTTAAGCCGATAGCTTACTACTTGTTGGGATGTTTTAAGTTTTTTGGCTATTTGAGAAAGAGTTTGTCTAGCATCATTTTCCAACTCTCCAATCAATTTTAAGTCAAATTTATCTAATTTTGCCATATTCTTGTATAATTGTTATTTAGTATTTAAATATTATGTTTCTACAAAATTTATGATATATTCATTTTATTAATCTCAAGAAATAATCATTCTTCAGGAGAAACACGATGAAGAAAGAAACTAATAACTCTCTAGAATTGAAATTAGTAATTGGCGGCACTGGTTACGGTAGAAGAGAGTATTTTGTTTCTCATCTACCAAGCGAGCGGTTTATCTATTTTGTAGGTGATGATCTTAATCTTGTTGAATGCGTTAGCGGAAGGCGTTGTGCGGTTGATTTTATTATTAGTAGAGCCTTGGGTAGAAAACTAATCTACAGTAATGAAGTATGGGAAAGAGAATATAATGAAAAGAAACCATCGCCTGAACTAGCGGATAAGCTAATCCAAGAAGTTTTTGTTGGGCATAAATATGATTATATCCATCTCTATGCAGCGGTTCAAACTACATTTGATGTTATTGTTAATGCAGAATATTTTGATGTTATCTTTAAAGACGAAGAGGAAATGAGAAAACTTGATAGACTTCATAATGGACTTCACTGTAATAAATTCTTTGAATATGAACGTCAACAATTTAACCATGCCAGAAGATTAATTGATGTGTGCAATCAAGTAAAATGGCAGAACGGTTAGTCATTCGCAGGCGGCAACCCATTTTTCGTTTTTGTTTTTTTAAAGCCCCACTCTATTATAGCTTAAGACTTTAGTTTCCGTAACTTTTATATACTTGTACATCATCCATA
>CAYJRA010000059.1:0-3242 GCA_964372465.1 uncultured archaeon | reverse complement strand
GGGCAAACTCAACTTGCAACACCAACTCCACAACAGCAGCCCGCTGCGTCGGCAAAGACCATAGAAATTACATCAACAGGTTTCAGCCCGAACACATTAACAGTCAACAGCGGCGAAACTGTAACATTTGTAAATAAAGATACAAATCCTCATTGGCCGGCATCGGCTGTTCATCCAACTCATACAGTTTATCCAGAAAGTGGCGGCTGTATAGGAAGCAAATTTGATTCATGTAAAGGTTTGGCACAGGGCGAGAATTTCTCTTTCAAATTTAATCAAAAAGGAACTTGGAAATACCACGATCACTTAAATCCTGGGTTAACAGGAACCATAATTGTCAAATGAAATTCACAGGAGATAAGTTAAGGTAAAATAATGAAGAGGCAATAGTTTTATATGAAATTAACAGTTTTGGCAATAACGTTTGTATTGGCAATAGTAATTTCGTCCAACCTGAGTCTTGCAGCATATGGTCCTAGTAAACAATCCCCACAGCAAACTACGACAACAACGTCAACCGCAACGACACCTAATACAACATATGTTCCAGCAACTCAGCAGACAGTAGAAACTACAATCACATCTGATGAGAGCAGATTCAAATGCAGCAATCTGCCTACAATGAAGGAAAGAATAGCATGCAGGATAAACCTAAAGCATGAAAACGAATTAAATTATTTGCCAGAGGAATGTAGAGTTTTGTCAGGTTCAGAAAGAGCCATATGCATAAACAACTATAAAAGTACAAATCAATGTTTTCAACAGACAACTGATTCATCAAGACTGAATTGTGCTAGGAGAGCCTTAGGTTTGCAGGTTGCAGATATACAGAAAAACAGGGATTCATGTGCAGGCAATCAGACATGCCTGATAGATCTGAAGAATAAAGTATTCACACTTATAAAATTCAGATTCTACAATCTAGAAGAGAAGGCTCAGAAATTGAAGGAAATAGGCGTAACTGAAGATACAGTTGCAGGCTTCATAGAAGCATTGGAACTCAAGAAGCAGCAGTTTAATTCGGGTACAATAGACGAGAAGAAACAGGTAGTAAAAGATGTAATAAATTTATGGAAACAGCTTGTAGAGCAGGCCAAGGCTGAGATAGGAGAGAAATAACTATGGATAAAAAATTGATTTTTGTAGGAATTGTATTAATAATCCTAGTTAGTGGATGCACTCAACAGAAAAGAGACATTCAAACAGATCAGGGACCAACACAGACAAATATAGGGCAAGGATCACCACAAACTTTGCCGCCAGAATTAACAGACGATGGGGGGCTTAATGATGCTTTAACTGATTTGGAGAACTTGTAGCTGCTTGTCACACCTCTTATGCTTTTGCTGATATTTTATCCAGTTACAGATTTAACAAAATAGCTTCTGTGTAAAGCGTACACGAGATTTCCTGTCAATAATACGATAAATAAGGCAAATTTTAGATTGTAAAAACTAAATACAAAGGTCAATATTGCCACAAGGATACCAAATACAGCTTGTTGTTTAAACCCATAAGGCGATGTTCTAGGTTCGGATACCATAATAAATCCAAAATAAAAAGGCATACCATATATAAAATTTAAGATACCTGAGAGTGTGGGGGAACTTATTGGAATAAACCCCGTTGAATAAGAAAGAATACCCATAACTAAAAGAAAAGGCAAAGATACACCTAGCTTCCCTGATTTGTAATTTGCTAAAATTAATATTGCAGATAGAGGTATTACAACACCAGAAACATTATAACTAACTGCTGCCCACCACTCGTCACCTGAAGAAAAAATAAATAGTGACACTAGAAGACCTAGTGTAGCTGGATTAAATATGTGTGAGCCATTTAATCTTATTACGAATTTAGAGCAGACGCCAATAATAGACGCTATTACAACAATCCACACTGGGGAACTAAATTGTGCTATTGATCCTATAATAATCCCTGTGATAAAAGCGGAATATGGAAATCCAAGACTCCTTTTTAGAATTAATTTCTTAATTAGGATATCTAAAGCAGTAGATACAATAATCGCAACTACTAAATTAGTTGGGAAAGCATGTTTAGTATATGTGGCAACTATTGATAAAAATACCAACAATAATATTGTCCATCCGTACATCGACTTCAAAAAATTAGAGGCTGCCATTTGATTAGTTATAAATGTCCTCAATTTAAATACCTTTAAAAAGAAGGTTACATTAGAAGGTGAAAAGATGAAATTATTTTTGTCGCTCTTACTGGTTGTAGCTGTTGTTTTTGCAAGCGGCTGTGCACAGTATGGTGGGCAGCAAGGCCAGTAGGCGTTGTGAGAAACAGGGAGAAAAATCAGCATTTTGGCGGGTGGGATAAAGTCATTTCCAACATAGTTGTCAACAAAAGATTCACACCTGCACTTGACGGCCTGGAAGACTATTCGCACGCAGTTATTGTTTACTGGATGCATGAAGTAAAGAAGCATGTGATAAAACATCATCCACAGGGAATCGCTCCCCTTGTTGGCATTTTTGCATGCAGGTGCCAGGGAAGACCAAATCCCATAGGTATCTCAGCAGTAAAGATAGTAAGGCGCAGGAAAAATATACTGACTGTCAAAGGCTTAGATGTGATCGATGGCACGCCCGTGCTTGATATAAAGCCTTACACCCCGCAGTACGATATGGTAAAAAATGTAAAAGTCCCGGAATGGACAAAAATGCTGAAGTACTGACTACCTCAAATCCTTTGTCAGAAACACCTTGTATGTTTTGCCTTGCCGCTCTCTTTGTATCAAGTTCATCTTGTCAAGCCTTGTCAAAGTAGTAGAAACCTTGGCTTTGCTCCATCCTAAACGGGCACGCAACGAATCTTGAGTTATAGAGCCAGCAAGCTCTATTTCCCGCAGCATTTTCTTTTCGTCATCAGAAAGCTTTTTCTTGACAATAGAAAGTGCCTGCTGCCTGCTATTTTTGGTTCTAGATGCGACTGTCTTTGTCTTTAACCGAAAAGAAGCGAAAAGACCTATCCCCAATGCAATTACGAGCGCCAGTATATTCGGAATAGCGCTCTGCTGAGAGAAATTCATTATCTGCTGCATCATCTCGTACATATTTCTCGGTTCCTGCACAAAAAACGGTCTAATGAGTGTACTGAGAATAAGGTACGATATGGCAACTATGAATACTATTATAAATGATTTTGTCACGACATCGACATGTATTTGTCCTCTCATACAAAATTTATGATCTATAATGAATTAAAACACAATA
>CAYJRA010000058.1:0-3308 GCA_964372465.1 uncultured archaeon | reverse complement strand
AAGCTTTCAAGATACTTAACAAAGACAAGATGCTCAGCATTGTCTTATCAGAATTAAGACAGGCAGGGTGGCTGGAAATGAAGCTTAGCCCCGAAGATGCTCGTAAAAGAATCTATAAACTTAAAAGCCCAGAGCAGGCTGTTAAGGAAATAGGCGGTGGATAAAATGCTAAAAGATATAGAGCGTGCTAAAATAGAATTAATGACTTACGGAATGAATGTTTCTGACGTTGCAAGAAAAACTATAGGGGGTAATGAAAAGCGACCTTTAACTTTAGCAGATTATGCTTCTACTTCTGGTATCTCAATGGTACTTGATGAGAATGTTTGGGTTAATGCACCAATAAGGGACCATAATTCAAATTTTGTTGGAGAAACGCCATATACTTTAGATTTCAGAGATGGAAGGTTTTTCATAAGTTCTAAAGGTACAGATTTTGAAGCAAGACCTGTGCTGGTACCTGCTTATCATAATCGCAATGCACAGAGTGGAGAGCCATATAGAAATCTAGCAATAACCCATACTGATAGGGTAAGAATTTCACCTATTGAAGGCTGCGCTATTGCCTGTCAGTTTTGTGATTTACCCTATGAGTTTAGATATAGAAAAAAACATGTTGTTGATTTAGTAGAGTCTATTAAAACAGCTTTGTCTGATCCTATACAACCTGCAAAACATGTTTTAATTTCTGGAGGAACGCCAAAAACTGAAGACTATGGGTATGAAAATGAAGTCTATCGAAATGTTGCTTCAGCATTCCCTGAAATAGATGTTGATGTCATGATGGTACCTATGCCTGGACTACTAGATGTCCAAGAGCTAAAAGATATGGGAATACATGGTTTGTCAATAAATCTTGAACTCTACAATCAAGATATTGCTAGAAAGATAATGCATAGTAAGTGGAAAGCGTCACGACAGAGATATCTAGATTTTATTCAAGAAGCTGTTCCTATATTTGGCGAAGGAAATGTTCGTTCTTTGCTAATGGTAGGAATAGAACCATTAGAAGATACACTTAGAGGTGTTGAGGCTTTGGCAGAAAGAGGGTGTGATCCCGTATTAAGCCCATTTAGACCAGATCCTTCAACCCCAATGAGAGATGAAAAACCCCCCTGTGTTGATTTCCTCATTGAAGCGTATGAAAGAGCAAAAGAAATTGTTGATAGATATAAGGGGGTGAAATTAGGCCCCAGATGCATTCCTTGTATGCATAATACTCTTACTTTCCCAGATGATAGTAGTGAATATCATTCCTACTAGGTGTGCTTATGAAAAATCTAATAACAATAGAACAGTTAAACAAAGAAGAAATAATTAAAATATTAGAATTGGCAAAAGAGATAGAAGATAATCCTCAAAATTTCTTAGAAGAGCTTAAAGACAAAAGTCTAGCAACATTATTTTTCCAACAATCAACAAGAACAAGAATAAGTTCTTCTTTAGCTATGCAAAAATTGGGTGGAAAAGTAGTTGATTTATACGAAGCAAAACACGAAAATGGAATGTCAGAAGCAGAAAGTTTTGAAGACACATTAAGAGTTATTGGAGATTATGTTGATTTAATTTGTTTAAGGCATAAGTCAGAAGAAGCTCCATATATTGCGGAAAAGCATACGAAAGCAAAAATAATAAATTGCGGAAATGGGAACGATCAACATCCAACCCAAGCAATATTAGATTTATACACAATCTGGAAAGAGTTTAAGAGCTTGGGTAGTATGAATATCGCAATTGTGGGAGGATTAATGAATTCTCGTTCAGCTCATTCTTTCCTAGTCGCATTATCTCTTTTTGAGAATAATAGTGTTAGACTCATTTCTCCCAAATCATTGAGGATGCCAGAAAAATACATTCGACAAACCCAAAACAGATTAAAAATAATAGAAACAGATGATTTAGATATTAAAGACGAAGATGTTATCTATATAACGGGCTTAACTGCGAAAGATGCCGAAGACAATATTAGAAAAAAATATAAAATAAATATGGAAACGTTAAAATTCATCAAAAAAGAAGCAATTATCCTAAATCCTCTTCCAAGAATTGATGAAATCAGTAAAGAAATAGATAAACTTCAAAATGCAAGATATTTTCAGCAAAGTAAAAACGGGCTTTTTATTCGCATGGCGATTTTTTTAAGATTACTAAAAAATTAAAGCCCCTCATAAAGTTCAGAATTCTTTGAAATTAAGATTTCAGTCTCTTTAATTATCTTCTCTTTAACTTCTTCGTAACTACTACTACTACTACTAACAATCAGGTAACCAGCATTTCCATCAACCAATAGAGATTTTGCAGGGTAGAAAATGGCTCTATATTCAGAACCTATATTGGAGAAAGGCAAAACAGACTCTCCAATTTTAAAACAGTTAAGTATTCTTGTGTTTGAAAAATATGGCTTTACTTTTGAATGAGCCCATATAAAACTTACCTGAAAATCATTATAATCAAAGTCGGGTATTTCTTCGCCCAATACCAATTTTAATTCAATTTCTGGAATATTTATTTTTTTTGACATTAAAATATTACAGAGATAACCACCCTGTCTGCGTGGATTTAAATCAACACAGAATATGTTACCATCAAAATCTATTACAAAATCCAATCCAAATAAACCACGAAACCCAAGCTTTGCAAGATAATCACCTATTTTCTTTGTCGTTTGGATGATACTTTCTCTTTCTCGTTCATCAGATTTTGAAGGGTATATATTCCCCAAATATTGATTTCCTCTTAAAATTTGGTCAGAAATGCAGATTATTCTCGTATCATCTTCTCCACAAATTATAGCATTCACGTTTGGAGATAATTTAATATCTCTAATTAAGTCTGCAACTAAAAATGAGCTTAACTTATTTATCTCTCTCAGTTTAGAAAAGAAAGTGTCAAGATCATTTTCATTATAAATTACGCCACTTTCATGCCCCCCTGAAGTGTAGGCAGCAGAAATATAAAAAGGGTAGCTCTCACTTTGTTTAATATCTTCAATAGAGGCATAAATTTTTGTTATGTTTCTGGGAACATTCAATTTTCCAAAAAGTTTTATGTGTTCTATTTTATTATCAAATTTTGTGGCTATTTGAGGATTTGGTCCCAAAATTATGGCTTTCTCGTTTTCTAAATCTAAACAAGCACTTGTAAAGCCTAAAATAAAAACCCTTCCCTGTTTATCGACAAGCTTACTTATTAAATCTTGAACAAATTCAGATTCTGAAAATTCTTTATTTGTATCTTCATAATCTTCAAGATAAACAAGGTTATTCTTCTTCAAATCGTTTTTCATTTCTTTTAGTTTTTTGTTAATA
>CAYJRA010000057.1:0-3406 GCA_964372465.1 uncultured archaeon | reverse complement strand
AAAGATATTACAAAAAGATAGGGATTGCGTGCAATGGTAGAGCGCTACGCTCATAAGTGCTTATGAGCTCCGACAAAAGATGAAGAAAATAGCGCTAAGACACGTAGAGTTCTGAACGCGGATAGGTCGTGGGTTCGAAACCCATCTTCGGCACTAAGATTATTTATAAGTGCCGTTTATATAGTTTTTTTAGATAATTCCTTAATGGCACAAAAGCTTTCTAATAGAGGTTATATAAAAGGCAACATATTGACCCATAAAATTGATGGATATATATCAAGCCCGTATGAAGTAGTAGAGAGAAAGGGCATGGGTCACCCTGACACTTTGGCTGATACGCTGGCAGAAAGATTGTCAGTGACATATTCTGCTTATACACTGGATAATTTTGGTGCTGTGTTGCACCACAATTTTGATAAGCTGAGTCTTCTGGGCGGTCATTCATATGTTGCATTTGGTAAAGGTTATCTTACTAAACCTATACGCATAGTTCTCAGCGGAAGAGCGTCAACAAAATTTGATAAACACGAAATTCCTGTGAGAGAAATTCTCGAAACTACTGCAAGGGAGTTTCTATTATCCGAATTTCCGATGCTAAGTGAGAAGGATTTTGAAATAGTTTATCAACTTAGCAATGCTAGTAGCCCTGGAAAAGTCAATGACGATGCAAAAGAGGAAGGCACAAGAAAATTCTGGTTTGAACCGCGAGGACTTCAAGATTTGTCAGAGAGAAGATTTTTGGCGTCTAATGACACTTCCATAGGGTGCTCTTACGCACCGCTCAGTGGTCTTGAGGAAACGACAATTGAACTTGAAAGATATCTGAATACGACATACAGACAGGAAAACAGATGGCTTGGCAGTGATATAAAAATAATAGCCTTTGGGACATCTGACGAGATAGGGATGACAATTTGTATACCACAATTATCATTGCAGACTCCGGACATCATATCATACAGAAACAATATAGAAAAAGTCATGACAGATATTAAGAATTTTGTTACTCAAAGAGACGGCAGAAGATTTTCGCTTAATGCAAATATGAGAGATAACTATGATACATGCGAACTATACCTTACTGTCACAGGGTCATCTATAGAAAGCGGTGATGAGGGTGTGGTAGGCAGGGGAAACAGGATGAATGGCATTATTTCAGCATCACGGCCATTCAGCATGGAAGCGGTTTGTGGGAAAAATCCCGTCTATCATGTAGGAAAAGTGTATAATGTAATAGCCAATAATATTGCCAGGAGATTATACGCAATGACGGGGGATTATGTGGAAGTCTTCCTTATTAGTCAGAGCGGACGTGCCTTGAAGGATCCGTGGAAAATAATAATAGGAATGAAAAATGGATCCCCGGACGATAAGACAGTAAGCGACATAGCATCAGAAGAGCTGGAAAAAACTGATAAAATAACCGATGCCATTGTAAGAGGAAGAATAACATTGAGTCCGTTTCTTCATATACCTTCAGATTTTGACAGGTAGATCTGTATGTCCAAGCTGGTTTTACCCATAACTGATGAAAAACTTGCAGAAAAAATTGAAGAGTATAATAGGGAATTTACCAGCTATATGAAAAGTCATGGGTGGAAAACAGGAACATGTTCAGTATGCCCAAATATTTTATTCTCTAAAGTGCGTGAAGGACCATATTGTGCTGATCACGCAGGTAATGAATATACATTTATGGAATTTTCACGAAGGAAAAAATATATCGATATGAGAGAAATATACAATACAGCACTAGATTTCTTTGGCAAATTATACGATGTAAAAAGACCTATGCATATAGCCTGTTCTAAATCAACAATATTCACTGGTGCGGGCGTGCAGAATCTAGAGGGTGTAATGCTTGATGAATCTGTACAGGAAAAGCCGTTTTTTGTTGCCCAGCCATCTGTAAGAATGAATTTCTTGGATGAAGGAAAAAATGGTTATTCCACATCATTTGTTAATATCTGTACAGAAGACGCAAATTCAACAGTCCCGACTCATATTCGCTATATAGACCAGTGGATGACATGGTTATCAAAGATTGGAATATTTGGAGGAGACATGACAGTAGCAGTGAGGTACAAGATTAATGATTGGGGGAAAGGAAATTTTCTTAACATAGTGACAGACTTTCTTTATGGCGGACTGCATGTAGGCGATGCGGGATTTTTATACGATGTGCCGCAAAAGACACGACAAAATTTATCAATAAGCGATGTGGGATTTGGACTTGAAAGAGTATCATGGGCATTAAATAAAACACCTCATTATTTTGATGTATTTGGATTCTGGGAAGCTGCAATAAGGGGTAAATATGATGAAATGGATTCCGTCAGGACAATAGCACTTCTTGCCGGGTCTGGAATAGATCCTTCAAATAAGGCACATGGATATAGATTCAGGGCTCTGTCAAAGAAAATCTCTCAAAGGTTGAATATGGTATATCCGCATATGTTTGAGCATTTTTATAGATTTTGGACATCATTTACAGACCTTGAAAAAGATAGACAATCGGCATATCGTGCAGCACAAAACGAAGTAGCAAGGAATTACAACTTGAGGTTGTGTAAGAGAGTTAACTTCGAAATAGAAGACGATGAATTGCTTGCCAGTACAAACAAATTGCTTGATGAAATGATAAAAAAGGGTGTGGATTTACAGAGGATTAAAGAAGCATTAAGGAGTGATCATATATGTTAGATATAAAATCAATGGCAAAAGACCCGGAAAGATACCAGAAACTATTGGCTTCGAGAGACCCTTCTATAGATATAACAGATCTTGTGAAAAAGTACGAAAAAATGACTTCGTTGCAGTCTCAATACGATACCGGGAGACATGAACATAAAGACCGCAGCAGACGATTTGGCGAAGACGTGAAAAAAGGTTCCATTGATATTGAAACTGAAAGAAATTTGCTGGCTTCCATATCATCCGGGTTATCTATTATGGAAAAAACTATCGAAACTCTGAAAGATGAAATCGAGACAGATGTTATGATATTACCTAATATAATTCTGCCATCAGTACCAGTAAGCCAAGATAAAGATGATAAAGAAATCGTTAGAGTATACGGAGAAAAGAAAGTTTTTGATTTTCCAGTAAGAGATCATCTGGAGCTTGCAGAAAAGCTTGGACTTATTGACTTTCAAAGGGGTGGAAAAATAGCCGGTACGGCATTCCCTATTTACGTAGGTAAAGGCGCACAACTTGAATGGGCATTACTGAATTATATGATTGACAGCCATCTATCCAACGGATTCAAATTTGTGCTCCCGCCTGTGATGAACAATACAACCAGCCTGAGATCAACAGGCACATTGCCAAAGTTCAAGGATCAAATTTATAGCTGCAAGGATGATGACCTTCACCTTATTCCGACGGCAGAAGTCCCGTTGACAAA
>CAYJRA010000056.1:0-3417 GCA_964372465.1 uncultured archaeon | reverse complement strand
TTATGATTTTTTTCTTTTTTGTGAATCCCCTTGCCAATCTAATTGCAGTCATGGTAGCTTCGCTTCCTGTGTTTACCAGTCGTATTTTTTGCATTGATTGATAGTTTTTGTTGATTAATTCTGCTAATTCCACTTCTAATTCAGTTGGTGCGCAATACAGTGTGCCTTTTTTTAGCTGTGATGATACGCTCGAGATGATTTCTTTTCTTTGGTGTCCTAAAAGCAATGCACCGTAAGCATTGCAAAAATCAAGATATTTTTTTCCATCTACGTCCCAGATTTCACTACCTTGTGCTTTTTTTACAAAGAAAGGATATGGATCATAACGCCTGACAGGGCTGTTTATTCCAGATGGTATGACCTTTTTTGCTCGCAAAAATAGCTTCTTAGAAGTTGGCATGGATTAAAGTAATCTGGATATTATTATAATCTATATGGAAAATGCCAGATTATTTTTAGGTGTTTTAAAGCGAATTTTATGGCTAAAAGATACTAAATACAAAACGTAAAAGCTGATTTTATTAATCAGTATCAAGAGATCATATCATGCCTTCATTTCTTGCAAGACGAAATAAGACCAAAACAAAAAGAACTGTATCATTCAAAACTGAAGAAGGTCGAGTAAGCTTCCGAGCTAAAACTCGCCCAAAGAGAAGATACAGAGTCGAGTTTTAACCTCAGTAAAAGTATGGATTTAGTCTCACTACTTTGTAGTTACTTTTTTCAGCTACGTTCCTTGAATCATTTAGTAACCACGATCAACATCCTTATTGTCAAGCATATCAAACAAAGCATCATGCAACTGTGTTACACTCGATTTTATGGCCTCGAGCCTTTTTCTCTGCTCTTCTGTTATTTTTCCAAAGCGTTCACCAAGTAACATATCGGTGTATCCTTTGATTGGCACCAGAGGTGTTCTAAGTTCATGATGTAATTTTGTTAAAAATTCTTCTGAAAGATTAGTATTTCCTTTTGAAACAAGTTTATCAACAAGTTTTTTGGTAATAAAATTTAGCTGTTCTAACTCGTTAATTCGGTGTAAAACATCATTAAACTTTTTATTTTGTTCAGTCTCTTCTTTTTTCTCTAGAAGTTTTTTCAGTAGTAGGTTAATCTGCCTAAGCTCACGAATCTCATGAGACTCATCCACCTTCTTTTCATCCGTGTTTTTTCCCAATTATGATTTAAGCCCTTCCAGATATTTTAACAATTCATCTGGATCGATGGGTTTTTTCAGACAAGAGTGAGCTCCTTTTTTGATCAATTCTGAAATTTCCTCTTCGGGTTTAGATGAGGCTGTAAACAAGATGATTTTTTGATTCTTTATTTTGTTTTCCTTTGCCAGAGACTCAATTACATCTGTTCCCGAAAATTCTGGCATAGCAAGGTCAAGAAGCACAACATCAAATTTGTTATTAATTATCATGTTAAGACCATTTCGTCCTTCGTTTGAGACTGAAACTTCATGGCCACTTGTTTTAAGATACTTAGCTAACATTGTTGTAATCTCCTTATTATCATCAATTAGCAAAATGTGCAATGAATTTTATTCTTTTTATAGGTAAAAAGTCTTTTTTTATGATCATGCGTCTTTTCTCTATTTTTTCTTAATTTTAGATCTGACTTTCAAAATTCTATATAAAATGATGTTCCTGTTTTGCCATCACTTTCTACCCATATTTTACCGCCTAATTTATCCACAATTCCTTTTGATATTGCTAGCCCTAGACCTGTACCCCCTCCCTTTCGTCTATCTGAGGTATCGACCTGATAGAATTTTTGAAAAAGAGCAGCTTGTTTTTCTTTTGGGATTCCAATACCGTTATCTTTTACATAAAAAATGATCTTGCCATTGTTTTTGTCTGCCCCTATCTCTATCATTCCGCTTTGTTTAGGAACAACCTTTTCTGAATTGCTTATAAGGTTGTCAAAAACCTGTTGTAGTCTTGTCTTGTCACTCTTTATACTTGCGTCTTGTATTTTTGAATTAATAATAAATTTTATCCCTTTGTCACCCATAGTCTTTTTATAGCTAGAATCCAAGTTAGAAAGAAATTCTTTTACAGAAAATTCTTTAATTTCAAACTTCATTTTATCCATGCCAAGTTTTCTGGCATCAAGCACGTCACCAATTAATTTTTCAAGTTGTTTGGCATTTCTTTCTATTGCCTCTACTGCTTCATGTTGCTCGCTGTTCAAATTTCCTATCATTGATGTTTTTTTGAGCATCTTGCAGTATCCTATTATTGGCGCAAGTGGAGTTTTCAGTTCGTGGCTAACCATCGCTGAAAATTCATCTTTTGCCTTTTCCGCCTGCATTATTTCTTGGTTTGCCTTTTCTAGCTGCACTGACTTTAATTGCAGTTTGTTTCTAAGACGTGACGAGTGGATTAACAATATTGGTATTACTATTGCCATCGCAAAACCTGTAAAAACGATGATTGTTTCGGAACCTGTACGAGCTACGAATGAATTGTCCCATACAGTATATTTTAGATCCCAGTTTTGTTTTAATTTATAACCATACAAATTTGTTGATTTTTGTATTGTGATAGAATCTTTGATTTCGTCAGGAGAAAGCACTATTCCGCTATGAAGCTCGTTTCCAGAACTTCTTTCTTTTTCGTATAAGCGAGTATCATTCGTTGCTGGACTAGTTAGAATAAGTTTGTAATTATCATTAAGTATCTCACTTTCTATAACAAGATAATCAAATGGGACTGCAACCATAACAGACATATCATCAGGCATGAAAAATTCTGCAACAAGTACGTTGATGCCCTCTATCTGTATTGGAAAGGTTTGAAAAATTTCATCAGAATTCTTGTCAAGGAATTCGTCATGCGGATATGACTGAATTATGTAATTATTTTTCAAAACAAATGTATTCAATACCTCTGGATTGCTTACAAGAATTCTTTTATTGAAAGTGACAAATTCATCTTTTTCAACTAACTGTGATCCTTCATAAAACGCTATTATGGCTGATCCTATCGTCTCGATTCTTGATTCTCTTCTTGTAATCATGTTTTCAATAGCCTGTGTAAATTCCTTCTTGTGGTTATCAATGATCTGGTTTTGGTATGTTGTTAACTGGTAGTATGTAAACACAGTTACCGATATGATTGAAATGCTAATTATAACGGGAATAACGTACACATTTAGAGTACGATTTACAGGCATGGGTTACCTAGTCTGTGTTTCATGATAAACTTTGTTCAATCCCTTATAGAATCCGCATCTTTCCATCATATAACTAATTTTACACTAGATGTTGGTTCGAATCCTGTAGGATCCAGCTACGATCTTGGTAGCATTTTGGATCCGCTTCGTCTTAGAATGCTGAAATATATCTCATCTTCATAAGAAATAATGCAATACCTAGTAGACGTAAACCGATCCAGATCTAAAAAATTC
>CAYJRA010000055.1:0-3428 GCA_964372465.1 uncultured archaeon | reverse complement strand
TAGTAGGGGATAATCCAGGGGTATGGTTATTCCACTGCCATCATGTACATCATGCCTCGGCAGGAATGATTTTGCCATTCTTTTATGAAGGTTATAAACCACTTGTTTAGGAATTAGACGTTCGCCCCCGTCGACAGTAAGAAAAAATTTGGGAGAGCGAAGCGAACGTTAAATCATTGTTAGATTTAGTTGCGAAGCAATTGATTATTTTCTCGTTTCCGTTTGACGATTTAACGAAGGCAACAAAAAGAAAATTTTCGGAAATGAAGCGAAGCGGAATGCACCGTGAGGCGACCTCTGGAATTACAGATAACATCGATTAAGTCTCTTTATCTTATCTATTACCAAAAAATAAATGATTTATAAACATAAAATCCTTTAAATTAAGAGGTGATATTCGGTGAAGGATGTTTCTGCTGGGAAAGACGCGCCTGACAAGGTAAATGTATTTGTAGAGATACCTCAGGGCAGCTCGATTAAATATGAAGTGGATGAAGACACCGGAGCATTGTTTGTAGACAGGTTTTTGTATACGGCTATGAATTACCCTTTCAATTATGGTTATGTCTGCGGAACTAAAGGCGAGGACGGAGATCCTTTAGATATCATGGTTTTGTCATCACAGCCTGTGCAGGCGGGCGTTGTATTGCCCAGCCAACCTATAGGCCTCTTGGAAATGAAGGACGAGGAAGGAGTTGATACGAAAATAATAGCTGTCCCCACAGCGAAAATAGATCCTGTTTTTGGACTGATTAAAGATGTGAAAGATTTGCCTCAAGTTATTAGGGATAAGATAAAGCATTTTTTTGATCATATGAAAGAGTTAGAGCCTGGAAAGTGGGTCAAAACCGGCGAGTGGAAAAGTTCTAAGGAAGCAAAGGAAGAGATAAACAAGGCAGTGAAGCGTGCTAGGGGATGAATAAGTGTATAAGATAGTTACTATAAAAACCAAGGTTGGAGTGCCGCCGACGCGTTTCGGCATGCCCCTTCAAAAAGCAATAAAAGAGAGCATTGCAGAGAAATATGAGAGATCTTTTGACAAAAGGTTTGGGGCCAGCCTGGTTGTGATGAAAATTACAGAAATAGGGGAAGGCAAGATAACAGGCGGCGATCCTTCGGTTTATTACCCTGTCACGTTTGATTTGCTGATCTTCAAGCCAGAAATCCATGAGGTGCTGATGGGCGATGTTTTTGACAACACGGAGTTCGGCGCCTTTGTGAGGATTGGTCCGTTGGATGGGCTGGTGCATGTTTCTCAAATACTGGATGATTACATAAATTATGACGAGAAGAACTCGATATTTAGCGGGAGAGATACCAAAAAAACACTGAAAAAAGGTGATACGGTAATAGCAAGAATCATATCTTTGAATCTCAGCGAAGGAAAGGAGAATAAGGTTGGCTTGACAATGAGACAGCCTGGTTTAGGCGCCATACATTGGATTGAAGACGAGAGGAAAAAGGCTGCTAAAGTTGTGGGAGGCAAGAAATAATGGCTAAGAAATTGACTGTATGCAGGCAGTGCAAGAGATTCACGATGGAGAGAGAATGCGTCGTCTGCAAATCCACGAATTTATCTGCAAGTTGGAAAGGATTGATAGTAGTTAATGATGTAAACTCAAGTGAAATTGCACAAGCATTAGGGATCACTGTGCCGGGAAAATATGCGCTGTTTGTTGGGTAACAGATTTAAATAATTATTGTTAATAATAATAACAGGATTTATAAGCATTTCTATTTTTTGCTACTTAGTAATAACAACATATTATTCTTTCCTTTCTTCTATTACACTTCCTTCCTTAACTTCTTCAGTCTTCAGTTCTTCTTTCTTAGCTTCCTTCTTTTTAGATTCTTCCAGAATTAACGGCTCTTTACCCCATAAATAGGCAGTGACAACATCATCTTCCTTCCTTGCCTTTATTTTGATTTTGCCTGTAGGGAACTTGCTTCCGTGCTCCCAGATTTTTTCAGAAATGGAATTATCTATCTTCACTTCCTTTGTCTTCATATGTTTTTTTAAAAAGTTTCTGACATACACAACAGAATCGTTACTTTTTTCCCATTTAGGAGAAGTTAATGTGCCTTTTCTTATATTGATAGTATATACTCTTTCTTCCATGGTATCACACAAAATATGAACAACAATGCTTATTAAGGTTTCACTCGTGGTCGAGAAAGTTTATTTTTAGAAGACCAGGAGAAAGATGGGAAAACATATTTTTCTCAGGTACTAATTTGTTCAGATAAAAATAACTAGGAAAATAGTTTTAATTTAATAAAAATTTCTAAAAAATAATATTTACCATCATAGGTTATCAGCTTTAGCAATTTAGGTCCTTCAGGCGATTAGTAACAGTAGGCTGAACATCTCGAGCGAACTCTTGATGCGTACACCTCTGTCCTATCAACCCTATAGTCTATAGGAGCCTTATACACATCACCGATAGTCGCCTACCAGCAATATGAGTCATCGTCTATTTTTGAGGACAGCTTCCCGCTTAGATGCATTCAGCGGTTATCTGCTATGGCGTAGCTACTCGGCGATGCATGTACAACCGATTCACCAGAGGCCACGGAAGGGCGTTCCTTTCGTACTCACCCTTCCTTCCTCTCAGACGACAGCACCTCTAGTAGATAATGACCGAACTGTCTCTGTCGTCATGCTAGGTGATTAATAATTTTGTTTATTCTTTCAATTTTAATAGGGTGTCTACTCCCAATTAAAGAATAAAATTTTTTTAAATTTTCAATACCGTACGAGTTGACTTCATAATATCCTTTCGAATTTTTATTTTTATAGAAAGGTCCACATATTTGTCCACAATTAATTTTATTCCTTTCCAAAATCGTTTTAATAAATTCCAAAAGTTCTTTGTTTGCTTGACCAAATCTTACTCTAATATCTTTTAGCTTCTCTTTTAATTTCTCTGGTTCATTTTCATATTCTTCTATTCTCACAATTCCTCCTTCTGCATCAAATACACCTTGTACAAATGCAATTTGTTTTTCTAATGGTGCAGATTTTACTAACGCTGGTACTGCACTAGAGAATAGAGGTTTTAGTATGTCAAAGAGTTTCTTGCTGTTAAGTTCTAGATACCATAATTCTTTTCTTGGATCTTTTCTAAGATAAAGTTTCTTATTAAATTCTTTTTCAAATATTTTTTTGGTATTTTCCAACCATCCTTTATGTTTTTGATATAGTCTTATTCTGTATATTCCTTCTCTTTCATTTTTATATATTGCCCCATCTTTGAATGCACCCAATAGGTATGCTAGATCAACTGTTAGTATTTTTCTGATCATATTATTTATTTGGTTTCTTTTTATTAAATCTTACTGCTTCTCGACGGCAACTTAACACCTAACACGATCACGACGTTCTGAACCCAGCTAGCGTCCCCCTTTAATCAGTGGACACCTGCACC
>CAYJRA010000054.1:0-3443 GCA_964372465.1 uncultured archaeon | reverse complement strand
TTTTAATGTTCTTTAATTCAATCATTTTTACCCCAACCTAACAACTTTATCTTAACTTTTTTGATGAGCCACCCGTATTTTTTCATCTTATCACTTCACTAAATCTATTTTGATAGTTTTGGTTTTTAATTTCCAAATTTTTTCAGGAGCGCCTTGGCCTTCCTTATAATTATGAACATCTATAATTCCAACTTTCTTCAATTCAGAAAGATGATAGTACAATCCTTGCATCGTAAAATCCTCTCCATGCTGCTTTAGCTCCTCATAAATTTGTTTAGTGCTTTTTGTTTTGTTTCCTATTATGTCAATAATTTTCCATCTGCACGGACAGCTAAGAACTTTTACGTACTTTTGAGATACCTTAATATTCTTAGGATTACAGCATTCACAAGTAGGCAATATTTTAGTCATACAATATAATATTATTGCTGTGTTTTAAATATTTTACTGTTTTTGTAAAGCTTTATTCTACTATCTATTTAATAGTAAGTATAGTTAATGATTCGTCTGCTATTCTACGCCCCCGAACCCTTCAGAATAGCACAAATTAAAGCCCCCGATTCCTACGGAAATATAGTCTGCTAAAGCAGAAATGTATAATAGGTTTATAATAAATATTTATTGCATATTTGGCGGAAAGGTTCTGATTTCGCTCCTCTCATTAATTTCTCCGCGCAAGTTCTTTGTTATCAGTTTCTTCGTCTCTTCTTTGGAAGAATTACCCAAAAGCCATTTCAGCTTGACGTAAGCTGTTTCTGGATGCATATCTTCACCTGATATTACACCCGCCTCTTGCAGATCCCTGCCAGTAGAATAAACATTCATTCCAATTCTTCCGTAAATTGTCTGTGATGTCATAACAATAGTACAACCGTTTTTAGTCAATCTCTTTATCGTATTCAGCGTATCTTTATTGATTTTAGTAAATTCGTCTATTTCATTAATCGGTGCATGACCTAGTCCCGTGCCTTCTAGCACCAATCCTTTATATTTTGATTTTTCGAAATACTTTAAAACTCCCAGATCGAAACCTGGATATATTTTTAATAATCCAACTTTATTTTCAAAACCGTCTTTTAGAATGATCATTCTGTTTTTATCTTTTCTTAAATAATCTTTTTTCAAAAACTCTATCTTGTCTTCTTTATACCATACTCTGGCATAAGGCATATCATTGATTGATTGGAATGCATCCCTTCTGCTCGTATGCATCTTTCTTGTCTTACACGGATTAAAAATATTGCAATAAGTATCATTGGGCGAGCCGTGCATACATATAGCTACTCCTGCAAAATCTGTTTTCGTAATAAACTTAGCTGCACAGACAATGTTCATGCCAGCATCCGCACTAGCCCTGTCGCTCGATCTCTGCGATCCAACCATAATAACAGGTATCGGCAAATTCTCAAGCATGAATGCTAAAGCAGCAGACGAGTAATGAAGCGTATCTGTGCCGTGAGCAATTATTATGCCATCAGCATTATGGCATTCTCTAGCAGCTTCTCTCGCTAGTATTTGAAAATGCTCGAATCTCATATCCTCAGAAAACATTTTTCTTATTAACTTTGACCTTATATTGGCTATGTTTTGCAGCTCGGGAAACAGTGATATTAATTCTTCCGGTTCAAACGAAGCAACTACACCGCCAGTCCTGTAATCAACTTTCGATGCAACTGTACCGCCAGTGTGCAGAATTAAAATTGTTGGTTTTTTCGGATCATGTTCCAATTTTTTTTTCTCAAATTTCCCCAGGTCAATCGATCCTTCTCCCAATCTTTTTATTTTTGTCGAAGGGTTAAACTCGATGCCTATATTATAGCCATTCTTCAACTTCAGTATGATAGAATTTTTATCCCCAGAAACCCTTGGCATCAATAATCCCTCAAAAGCTTGGCCGTTAGAGATTATCTGAATCACTGAACCAATATCTATATTTTCATTTTCGAATATTTTTTGTATTTTCTCTGAGTAATTAGATTCCATATATTAACCTAATAGAAAAGGAATAATTTAAAATTAATATCTAAATATCAGTTCTTTGAACCATTATAGCGCTAAAAATTGTAATTGCTGCTCCAAGAACTTGAACAGATGACATCTCTTCCCCGAGAAATATGATACCGCCGATCAAAACGAAAACCGAAGTCATGTTGTTCATTAGTGTGAAATAAGACGCTGTCGACGAACCTACAGATTTTCCTAAAAATATTGATAATAATGCACCAAAAATGCTCGCTACTATCACGTATTTCAATATACTGAAATCTAAAACGAAAGTCTGGACAATAGATGTGCTAATAACAGGTGTAATAATTATCAAGAAGATTAATGCAGAAATGGGTCTAATAGCACCTGCAAACTCTGGATTCATTTTCCCAGACAAGGACTTAGTCACGATGACGCCGCTAGAAAAGAGTAATGCCGTAACTATAACTAAAATGTCTCCTGTTTTTGGGATTGCCATTTTTCCGTTAGTAGATATTAAGAAAGCCCCTAAAAGGAAAATAAACATAAAAAATATTTTTTTCTTGGTTATTTTCTCATCCAAAAACATCATA
Organism: uncultured archaeon; assembly: GCA_964372465.1. Lineage (GTDB taxonomy): Archaea > Aenigmatarchaeota > Aenigmatarchaeia > CG10238-14 > CG10238-14 > JAGVVZ01. Next base: position 885 of record CAYJRA010000054.1, on the reverse strand, counting down.
GATAATAAAGGAGTAAAGATTACAGTAGTTTTTATAAGAAAACCGTAATTTATAGAGGTTGTTAACTTCAGGCTTTGATTGGATAAGATGTAAGCTATGGATAAAACAAATCCCAATAGTAGTATTATCTTTATCTCTTTCTTTTTAATCTTCTTCAGATCGTTGCGAAAGAAAATGACGATATATGGTATCAGTATTATAGAACTTACAAAAGTCGTTTGGAGATTGAATAATAAAGGATGTAGTCCCGCATTCAATGCTAATTTTGTGATTAAAATATAACCAGCCCAGAATATTGAAAACAGAAGATTATTTAATAATTTTTTATCAATCATGGTCTCACTATTCTTATATTATTTGTAATCAACTTTTAAAAACTCAGATTATTCAAAACGTATTGTGCAAAAATATTTGAGTTTAAAATATAGATGAGAGTATAATCGAAGCAATTTTCATAGTTAAACATCTCAAAGAAAATTTTAAATGTTTAATTAAATACTTCTGGAATACCAAGAAACATTTTAATAGTAAATTATAATCTCGAAAAAATTGGGATATATAAATGAATCTTTATTTTGAGCTATAAAGTAAACGTCATCTTAAAAAGGAGATAATGGAATTCCGTTTAATTAATCGAAAGATATTTAAATATTAGATTATTCTAATATATTAATATGAAAGAACTATACAAAAGTCATGCTGAAATGTGCAAGGTGTTCTCAAACCCCACAAGATTAGAAATATTGAATCTTTTGAGAGATAAAGAAATGTCAGTAACAGAACTAATTAAAAAAACGAAATTAAGCCAAGCTAATATTTCTCAGCATTTGTCAATTATGAAATCCAAGGGGATTGTTACATCAAGCAGGAAAGGCAAGAATATTT
>CAYJRA010000053.1:0-3497 GCA_964372465.1 uncultured archaeon | reverse complement strand
TAGTTTAAATCCTCTTTAGTTCAAATTTTATAAATGCTGAGACCAGGCGCGAATCAGGTTGTTATAATCTATGATCATCCACACAGCGGTCTGCTTTATTGTCTAATGAGAATGAATCAAGTGATACCTTCCTTAGATCGTGGAAGTCTCAGAGCCTATTGTAATAATGTAGTTGATGTCTTATTAGTTGATCAACAAAATATAAGATCAGGAACCGATATTACCGCCAGAGTTATGAAATATCAAAAACCTTATTCATATTTGGATAGAACAGATATTGTAAACAAATTAAGAACGCCTGAAAATACATCAATGGTGCCTGTTGTATCACACGCCTAATTTTTTTTTGCATTCTTTCTAATTACTTATATTTCCTTAATATTCTTTCCAGATATCTTTCAAGTCTTTTCCTTTCTTCTCCTTCGGAATTGAGAAGCAGTCTAGTAAGTGGCAGAATCAAATCACCAATCCCTCTAGAAATCCTTTCCCTTTCTATATAATTTTTGAGGAATTCCAACCTCGGATCCTCGCGTAGCAAAGCATACAATTGAAGAGCCATGTATGGCGGTATGCCTCTGTCTCCGCTGAGATAACGCGATATGGTTGCTCTAGTTGTGTTGAGCGCTCCGCTAACATATGCCTGATCCATGCCTAACTCCCCCATTACTTGATACAATTTTCCCGTATCATCAGAATTTAATTTATAAGACGACATCAGATCAATCGATGATTGCAGATTAAACTTTAAATTATTGATTCAGAGAAGAACCCGTATTACATGCCAAATAGTCGAAAGATTTTTAGATTGATCAATAAGATAGTTTGCAAATAAAACAATTGTTTCTAAAACTCAGTTAGAATTGGGAGTTCTATAAAATTCCATCCTTTTAATTAAATATTCTTTAGTTTCCCCCGGACTTCCGTAGTGTTGATCAACAGCATTTATTGCATCTGGGAGAGCTCGTAATAAAAGAGTATATTCTCTCATGAATTCATGGTTTCCAAATTCATATCTATGTGTCATACTAATTGCTAAATTAGCAGCTTCATCGCATATATTTTTTATTCCAGTTCCTTGTTGAGGTTGAGCTTTCTCATAATATACTTCAAATAAAGATATGGGCACGGTTGCTAATTCTGCTTTTGTAAAACCTCTTAAAATTGCTCTTAATTTAGCTTCAAAAGTTTTAACTTTGCTCATAATATCACTACTAAATAGAAATAATAAAAAATTTAAGGTTATCTCCTAGTTTAACTATTAATACCAAATAGAAAAATCTTTTCTTATAACTAGAAAATAGAAATGCAATCATTTAGTGATTATAAAATGAAAAATAGAAAAGTATTTCTTATTGCTTGACGAAATAAGTAATATTAGGTCTTATAAGACTTCATACTCACCCATGAGCTGAAAAAAACAATGGAACCGAAACAATTCGACCAGTTTTGGGAGATCAAGTGTCCTCATTGCAAGAAGCAGATAGATGTAGAAGTCCTTATGCAGTTGATGAATAAAGCCAAGAAGTAACTTTTACAGTTTCTATAATATTACCTGATCCATTCGCCCCAATCTCCAGGTTTTGTTCTTACTGAACATCTGTAAACAAAATTGCCAACAGGGATTTCTTTGCCCAGATCAAATATATTTTTCCATTGTTTTTGATCAGCGCCAATTGGATAGGGGCAATAATGATTGTTTTTTAGGAAGTCAAGATATTTTTCTGGATCTGGCAAAATGATCACCTGTCCAGCTCTAATATTTCCTGACGGATTGGACTGTATTAATATTGGGTTCTGTGCCATTACGTGTTTGAACCAGACTTCTTTCATGTATGGCGGCAAATGAGAGTTCCCCCATAAGTTATAAATTATCGTATCTCCAGCCGCATAATGAAATCTGGGTATTAATGTTTGTCTGTTTTTTCTGTCCAGTAAATTCATATCCAAATAAACAGAACCATGTTTACTGGCTGCTAACGCAAGTTCTTCATCCCCAACTTCCACCCATTTCCCCATTGGTTTGCCATCGTCAGAGGGAGTACATTTAAAAATCGAGTTATTGTTGCGTGTTTGTATTGCTTTGTTATTTTCTAACAACGCAACCAGTCTCAAGTAAGATTGCCTGTCATTATATAATTTTTCCAATTCAGGATGGTCTTTATATCTATATCTACTGCTTCTTTGACCCAGATCATCTGTAACTAGATTACTGTCCGGATAAAAGGATATTTGATTGAAGGGAGGATGATTCAACTGTAAATCTGTATAATTCATAATTCCTCCCTGACTTACTGGGAGATCCCTTGATGAGAGTGATGGAGGCCATATACAATATTGTTCGGGGTTTTGTCGTATAAGGTTAAAGACGCCTGCTTCATCTGGATACATTACAACCTCATTGAGACCGTGTTGTCTATTGTACCCATCTAATATTGCATCGGCTATTATTCTGAGAGATGGGTAATAACCTTTCAATACACTCTCCAAATCTCTTTTGTTTGATCTGACAGGATTCATCATCAAAGGATTTTTCCCAAAATAATATGTAACAGACGGATCAGGTTTAGGAGAAATTCCCAATTGAACAGCAGAAAAGAGCAATGCGGCCATGATAATAATTGTTGTTGCCAGTGGTGATATGGTGTTTTTCCAGAAATAAGTAAGATTTTCTGCAGCAACGTCGCCTAATTTTTTTAGAACCGATTTCTGTCCACCCTCTTCACCAGCCAACTTTCTTCTCCTCCGTTGTATGCCGAATATAAAATTTAAAATACAGTTCACATATTAAAAATTAATTTTTTAAGCGTTTGTGATACGTTATACTAGTTTATTTCTTTCAGAAATTAGAGGCGCCTGTTCCCTGTCTACAATAGAAATATATTTTCGATTTTCTTGTTCAATTGCTGGTTTTTTCAATACCATATTTCTATATTTTGGCACGGAACTTCTTCTTCTCTTCACTCTTTTCTTGTCGTCATCTAATATGCTTATTAGCAACGGTTCTTCATCTCCCGTTTCTTCCGCATCCTCATCTTCTTCAGCATCATACAGTGTCTTGTACATTTTCAGTTTTTCTTGTTTTGTTGGCTCATAAAGAGGTGAGTCGGCATACTGATTGTTTCGGGGCGATGCTTGAATATGCATGTCTGCAGCATCCATAGGAATAAATGCAGACCCAATCCCAAAATGAGCGGTGCTTTGGGTCGTTATGTAAGGTATCGTAGTTCTGTTTTCCTTTTGATATAATGCATCCGTCAGGCCCTTGTCATCCAATGCTAGCAATGCTTTTCTTAAGGTTGTTTCCTGGTCTTCAACCGGTGCGTTCAGTTCGAAATACCCACTATTTTCTACGACTCTTTTGAGCACAGCATCGTCATACCCAAACCTCTCCGCATAATCCGACAAAGTGGCATCGGGGTGGAACTTGAAGAAATTCGTGCAGCCCATTCGATCAGAAATAACTTTGTTTAACAAATATAAAATTCTGCTGATTTTAA
>CAYJRA010000052.1:0-3525 GCA_964372465.1 uncultured archaeon | reverse complement strand
AAATCTAAACAATTTTTATTGTTCACCAAAACATTAGTGCCAATTTTGAGAATAACTTTCATAAGCAAATTAATGACGCATCCTGCATAAAGGCGGAAAGCACAGCTCTTTTACCAGTCTCAACATGGGTAATGTACTCTCTTATTACATGCTCTAAATGCAGATTAGCCAAATTTGCTAGTGAATGCAGTGTTTCTACAGGAAGTAAGAGCATCCGTACATCATCTTTAGTGACATACAAATACTTCTCATTGACATTATTCTGCCTCAATTCTTCTGATATATATGCATCAGTAAATATTGTGAGAAAAAATTGTCCACCTTCCGTTAGAATCCGACTCACCTCTTGGTATGATTTGACTAAATCATTGTAACAAAAAGCGTTATGCAATACTCCAGTGGATACTACCACATTGAACTTTCCTTCTGAATACGGCAAAGAAAGCATGGAAGCCATGCATACTCTATTTGCTTTTCCATACACACTCATTCTTTGCGATGCCACAACAATCATCTGTTCATGCATATCACATGCAAAAACATCAAAGCCATGCCGTGCCAACCATACCGCATGCCTTCCTCCCCCACATCCTAAATCTAAAACCTTGACATCTGCCGGATGGGAGAACGAAGAAAAAAAATTCACGACATCGCCAGAAGGTGATTTTGTTGAAAATATCTCAACAACTTTCCAGCAATTCCAGTACTTTTCTTCCAACAACTTATTGCCTCCTTACAATCTGATAAGTTGAATTTAGAATTTTTGCTTCTTTACAATCCATGCCGTTTTGCTCGAAAACTTCTCTACATAAGGAAAGATTTTTCCCGATGGCAAAAAAAGCAGGCCCAACTGATGAAAGACTGATCATCTCAACATGATTGTCTTCCTTTAAAAATCGGATGCGTTCAGCGATATCTACAATGGGTGGATACACAAATGAACAGTTTTGATTACTCCCCATATTAAACCGATACTCATACACCAAGTTGCTTAATTCTACTATGTTGCCATGCGCCATATCAGGCAACACTTTATGAACAAGTTCGTAAGCAATATGAGGCGCCCATCGTTTTCCTGTCGCCCTAAATTTATTTAGGTTAGCGAGCTCTTTTTGCATCATTGTCTTGCCATCTTGTGGTACAAAATCACGCGGGATACCAACTATAATATCACGATCTATAGAAACCGATCCGATTACCGTTGATTCTCCAGCAATAATAAGGATGCCGTCTTGAAAAAAACCAGCGCTTGCGCCTCCTCCAATGCATTGAACGGGCATCATCATTTCCATGTCACCTTCAATTTCTTCACCGTGATTTTGCGCCAGGTATGGAACAATTTGAACTGGTTTAAGCGGGCAACCATATAGCTCATTTACTGTAGCTGCAACCGCCGCAATTGTACCACTACTTGACCCTAATCCGCTATGATGCATTTGAAATGCATCATAGAAATCAATGTGCAAACCGTGATTAACGCCCAAAGCATTGCGAATAAGCTCAACGGCATGTTTAACAATTGATGGTCTTGAAACCCGATCAGATAGGACGACAGATCCTTCACTACCACATAAATTAACAGTGGCATATCGTAAAAAGTCCGTCGCTATTACTACCTCGCCAGGTGTAAAAACCATATTATCATCAACTGTAACACCTGCAGGATCAAGCGCCATCGCGTTCAACCGGCTATGATAAGCTATTTCAATGTTGCTATACACTGGTTCTCGTACCTGTTTAACCTCACTGGTAATAGGGTTAAACACTGTGCCGTAGCGGAAAGGTCTGTACAACTCATGCATGAGATTATACCTCCAAACGCGTACTCAAAAAATTCTTGAGTGTTAATCGAGCATCACTAACCGACTTAAACAAGTATTCAAGAATATCAGGGCGATAGCCGCCGCTACCAACATCACTACCCTCGCGTAAAGCGAAATTTTCTCTAGCAACTTGTAGATGAACAGCTCGGAAACGAACAAGTTCTGTCAAAAAATTCAACAAACTTACCAGCGAAACAGTAATGATTTTTGAATCTGCGGACAACTGATCATTATCAAACAAATCCAATAAACTTCGTTTGCCTGAAATGATGTTCCCAAACCTTCTGTACGACGCCGGTAAATACCTCAAGTTCTCTGAATAATACTGTTGGTAGTAATCGACTTCAATTAGACCGCTCCAAAGAAGTTTATCAATTAAGATAACCGGCATTTGCGTTCCTCCTGGTCCTAAATACTCCTTTCCACACACTTTAACAGGATCAAAAAATGGACGAAGCTTGTATGTGAAAACCTCAGGGCTAATATTTTTCCTCACATCAATAATTGCGGAAAGCATCAATCGGAAACTTTCTGTAGCTTTAATGATATGAGGTGCATACTCAGTGTTATCAAGCTTGATCTCTCGCGCCTGAAACAAATTGACCATGCAGTCACACAGATGACTCATTCCATCCGTAAAGCTGTTAATGAAAAATTGTTCTTCATGGATCCCAGTAAACCTGCGCTGTCGTATTCCTTGAGGATTACGAGGACCATAAGAAAAAACCGTATCACGAGGCACTTCATCAGCAATTATTCCTGCCTTTACAAGCTTTTCTTCTATATGTGGAATGTCAGACAAATCTACTTTATGGCGCACAAGCGCGCCTGCTATCATGCCAAGATCTCTCAAAATTGCCAGTGCATCTAAATAGTTCACTGTGTTAAAATCGATCTTTGGCTCTACAAGCGCAGTAACCTTTTTCACGAGTTCTGGTATATCTGCGGAATCATTGAGTTTTGTAAACTCTCTGAAGAACTGATCTGCATTCAACGGATCAAGCACTCTCGTGAAATTATCATCGTCTTTCTGACATAGCACAATGTCAAACTCTGTAAAACTCATTAGTTGCATCCTCCTTATTTTGTCAATCAGACACTGAAATTACTTGCTTTCAATGTGTTTCTTATACCAAACTGCAAATTCATCAATCGCTGTACCCCAAAACTGCTTTTCATAATGAGCATTCCGCTCACGCAATTGGCTTAGGGTTTCGGTTTCACCTTCAGGGATATAGAAAAAATCATGCCACCTTCCTTTATTCCCCGCTGGTGCGTACGCGATGTTTCCCGTACCACCGCTAGAAAACACAAATGGTTTTCCATTAGGTTCACAAAAAGCAAAAGCGTGTTCTAATCGAGCTCTCCGATTTTTTTGATCTTTAAGCAGTTCCAAAAATTTTTCCACGCCAATTTGCTTATCAAAGTACGCATTATAAGGCCCTGGTAAACCTCCAAGACACTCTATGTAAAGACCTGTATCAGATTTAAGGCAACCAATGCCAAGTTCCTTTGCGGCGTATTGAGCGCTAAATGCAGCTACTTCACCACTTGTTTTGGCTTGTATTTCCAATACTTCAAAAACAGGGTTTACGATCTCAATTTCAAAGCCGTAAGTTTCAACAAAAAAACAATTGGCTTCTTTTACCTTTTCTTGATTAGTAGTTACATAGACTAGTTTAGACATTGCTATTTGCTCCTT
>CAYJRA010000051.1:0-3703 GCA_964372465.1 uncultured archaeon | reverse complement strand
GGGGGCAATCTCAACGATTCTATAAATCCTTTCCATGAAGTCAAACTTTGATTATGTTTCTTAAAATACTCAAAACTCTTTGCTGTCGATAATGGCCTTATGTTTGGAATTGCTAAATCTTTCTTTCCAACACTGCCAAAAAGTAATCTTGCTTGTTCATATCGAGACATTACATCAGGCCCACAGACATGGAATAACCCTTGCAAGTTTTCTTTTAATGCGATGAGAATAAACCTCCACACATCGCCGCAATAAGTTGGTCTGGCAACTTCATTAGTTGCGTATAATTTCTTCTCTATTAATCTGTTCTCAGAATAAAGCCAAGAAGTTCTTATAATCAGGCTGTCTGTTTTTTCTAGTAATCTTTCTGATTCTAACTTTGTTTGTCCATAAACAGAAAGTGGTTTTGGCAAATTAGTTTCTTTATAGCCATAATCAGTGTTTTCTAATTTTTGCGTATTCTCCAATGGTGGCAATGCATCGAAGACGGCAGGGCTGGAAAAATGGATTAATCTCGCCTTTTCTTTGTAGTCCAGTAAATTTCTAACCCCTAAAATGTTTACTTTATATGCCTTCTCCGGATATTTCTTTGAATCCTCTGGTCTGATTACTGCGCAGTTCAAGATAATATTTGGCTGAAAATCATAAATTACACTCCTCACTTGCTTTTTTCTCGTAATATCCAACTCAGAGACATCTGTTTCTAGTACTTGATAACCTTCTATCTTTGCGTACGCCGACAATGCTTCTCCGAGCAAGCCGTTAGCTCCTGTTATGAGAATTTTCATCGTCATAGAAATCAACGAGTTTATTGATGGCTGATTTTCTGACTCCGAGATTGCCGCAAGAGTCTTCAAATCTCTTTTTGAACTGCCTGAATAAGTCTTTTTGGCTTTTAGAGAGATTTTCTGTTTCTTGTAGTTTAGATAAAACCTCGGCACCGAATAATACCACCAGAACATCATCTCTTAATAGAGAAGATTCAATAACAGAAAGCTCGTTTTTTAGTATTGAGAATGCTTTTGTATATTTTGGTATATGCGAAAGAAAATTATTCTCTTCATTTAAAGCGCACATAAGCCTTTCAATTCCAACAGCATATCCACCAACGTAATTTATCGGAATTAATTTGCCTTCTTTTATCTTAAAGCAGTCAAATACAATAGTGGCTATCTCGATACCATTGTAAGCTATTTCAATTCTCAGGCCTGCCAATGAATCTTCGACAGGATGAATATCAATATTGGCAAGCGAGGATACAGAATAACACTTAACGCCAAATTTATTTAGCATTATTTTTGAATTTTGATCTTCGGGAAATGTGTATTTTCTTATTAGTGTTTTATCTCTGTATTTTGAACAGCCAAAAGTTACTTTTCCCAAATATGTTGCTTCAAGTTTTTTTGTTTTAATTCCCAAATATTCCATCAACTGCATGAATTGAGTTATAATTTCTTCCTGAAATCCTGCAAATCTATCATCCTTAAATGGTTCTCTAAAATCTTTTTGCAAATCAATGCTTTTAGCAAAAATTCCCATTTCAAAAAGAAACGAATGATGCTCGCCTATTTTGTCTTTTAAACGCAAACAAGTGTCTACCCCCCAAAAAGATTTATCATCTTTTGATAATTCCTGCACTTCTTTATGGAAACCACTTACATTAAATTCACCGGGAAATTGACTTCCGGATATTGGAGAAGTATAATTCAAAATAGGCACTCCTAGTTGTATGTGATACTCTTTCAATTTTCCTTTTAGTTCATCCGGTTTCATGTTCAACACCAAAATTTATAAAATTCATTCTGCGAAATTTTTCTCTTCCATTTTTTCCATCTACTAATTCAATGTTGTAATCACCAATAATTATGCGCCTGTCCATTATTGGTGAGGCCGTAACTAACGATTGATATTCTCCACCCTCCCCAGCGACATCTATACGTAAACGATCTAATTCTTGCAGAAAACCATAATCTATTTCTTGCCCTACAAACTCTTCGGGGAGATCGCCATCCCTGACACTCACCACCCTCGCTTTAATGCCTGATTTTAAAACCTCTGACATATAATTCATAGAATGATCCTTGGACGGACAGCTATCTCTCGCAGGACGGATTAACTCAACACCAAGAGCCCCGGCCAGCATATCCCCTATTCCGCCAGTGTACGGATGCCATAAATCACCCGTTACAAGATAACCTGCATTTTCTCTCCGCACAACACCTTGTAAACCTTCAAACAAATGGTGTAAATAATCTCTTTCAGAAGGCACTATTATTTCTTCATATCTTAATCCTATGCCTTCCAGCTGTTCTTTTCGAAGTTCTTTAGTAGTTTCGGGTCCTGCGTGAAGTTGTGTGTTTCCCGAATTTGAAGATATACTTACAAGTAGGTCTAAGTTGCCCTTTCCGAATTTCTGGATGGCGTAAAAACTGTCTTTGCCTCCGCTAAATAGCGCTATTCTTTTTTTCATAACTAATGAGTAAATGTTGTAGAATATTAGAAACTTTTGAACTAATTTTAGGTAATAATAGAAATATTTATATATCTTATTGTATAATCACTTAAGATATGCCAGACTTAGACAAGAAAGACAGAAAACTCCTTTATGAACTAGACTTAAACGCCCGGCTCTCAATAAGACAGCTGGCTAGAAAAATAGGGCTGAGCCAAGAAGCCGCAAGATACAGAATAAGCAGGTTGGTAGAAAAGAAAGTTATTTTAGGCTTCGTAACCTATCTAAATTTTAGAAAATTGGGATACTTCGGTTACTGCGTTTATTGCAGATATTTTAACACAACAGAAGAAAAAAAGCAAGAGATTAAACAATATTTAAAACAAGAGCAAAAAATCTACTGGGTTGCTGAGTATGGTGGAAAGTTTGACTTATCTTTTTCAATATTTGCCAAAACCCCTTTAGAATTTGATGAAATACTAACTTCAATTCTCAACAAGTATTCTAATTTTTTAACTGACATTATCTTGATAACAAAACTGGATCCTCATAAATATTCAAGAAAATATTTAGTGGAAGAGAAGAAAGTTTTAAAACAGGAAAAAATTGACGAAAACCAATACAAATTAAATGATATCGAAAAGCAAGTTCTCAAACATCTATCTACCAATGCCAGAATATCTTCAGCAGATATTGCAAGAAAAATAAATAGACCATTATCCACAGTTATTTATACCATTAAAAAATTAGAAAAAAATAAAATCATCGGTGGTTATATTGCTTTAATTGATCCTACTTCGTTTAATTATCAGGCATTTCAGCTTAACATAACAACACAAAACATCTCTAATGAAAATATAAAAAAGATTTTTGCTTACTGTGAGAATCACCCCAATATAGTCTTAGCAATAAAAGTATTAGGCAACTGGAATATTGAATTAATTTATGAAGTAGAAAACGCTAAGAAAATGCAGGAACACATCATTGACTTGAGAAACAGATTTGCTGATATAGTAAAAGATGTTGAACTTATTAACTTCTTTGAAGACTACATAAAATTAGACCATTATCCGTTCAAAATTTAGTGTTGAGATTGCCCCTTTATTCTTGTTCTCTATGGCACTTCGTGCTTGATAGAACGCCCCCAACTCTAAGTATACACTCGGCTACGCCTCGAATTGACAAAAGTGAAAATTCGACTCTGCGGACGCAGGTTTCCAGAACTTCGTAACTGGAAACGAGTTTAACAGG
>CAYJRA010000050.1:0-3816 GCA_964372465.1 uncultured archaeon | reverse complement strand
TAAAAAGTAATTATGCTGTAAACTATATAAACTTTACTTGAAATTTTTGAAGTTGGAGGGTAGAAAAATTACTTCCAGAGTATACTAATTTTTATAAAGAAGCCTCATTTTGACACTTTTATATGGAACCACCCTACGATCTTTATTCCAAAAAACTCAGACCGATGACTCTTATCTATCTGAAAGAAAATGAAAGAGTTCTATTGCTTAAAAGAGATGGAAATAAAGACATGGTTCCAAACAAGTGGCTTGGACTTGGTGGTAAAGTTGAGCCTGGTGAAGACATTGTCAGCTCCGCTAAGAGAGAATTTTATGAAGAAACAGGTTTGTCGATAAGAAACCCAACATTACGAGGAACATTTTCATGGATTAGTGATGAAGAGTACGCTGGTACGTTGTATATTTTTGTTGCAACAGAGTATGGTGGTGATTTATCTACGGTCTGTGACGAAGGAAAATTACAATGGCATAATATTAACAGTATAGATAATCTAGTAAGTCTTGCCGATCATCAAAAGTTTTTTCTGAAGAGAATTTTGACAGATGATATGTACTTTTATACAGGTATTGCCTTCTATAAGGAAAAAGATCTTGTTGGTTATGTTGACAACACGCAGTACTTTGAAGAGAGAAAACAGAAAAGAAGTTCTTAATCGTTGCCCACAACTCCGTTCAATAGTTAGTTATCGTCCGTGCGCCAACTCCAAAGTTCTTTATTTTTAGCGTTAGCGACAGCGTCTTTAGGTGATTAACGAATTAGACTTAATAGTGTTATGTTCCCCTGAACTTGAGAAGGGTCGAGCACCTACTGGAGCGGAGAAGTCCGAAGCGAAGCGGAGGATTGAACATAATCCCTGTTAAGTGACCTGACGACCGAAGGGAGGAAAGCGCAGCGGGGTGCGGAGTGAAACGGAGCAAGTAATTTTTTGGGCGTTCCATCCAGCGAACACAGTGAGCCATCCAGAACAAGTATCAAGGGGCTTTGGCATCCGTTAGTGCTTCCTCTAAACTTGATGAAGATTTATCTATAAGAATCAGTCATTTCTTTGGGTAATTTCTTTTCTCGCTTCATTTTTTCTGTCTTTTGTTCCACCGTCATAAAATATGGCTTTTCTCTGAAATGTCTGTTTAACTCCTCACAATTTTCTATAAAAGAATCATCCAATGTTCCATTTTGAAGAATTTGGCCTGTTGCGACTAATTTTCTTGCTTCTTCAATATCTAAATCAGTTTCGTAGATAATTGCTGTAATTTTACATCCTGCAAGAGTTAAAGCAGTTGTTCTGTGACTTCCATCTAACATGAAATATTCTGCAACAGGATTTTGACTTTCAAATGTTTTAAATTCTTCAAGAAGCTTGTCATCAAAATATTTTCTGACTATATCTTTTCTTATTACTGGAACAAAAGGTACATCTTTTCCTAATTTACATCTGGAAAAATACTCGGTTAGAACGCTATCGCTATAAACAGGATAGTCATTTAAGGTAATGATTTGTTTAGGTGTTAACTCTATTGTTTTCATATAATATAGAAATTAAACGGTTCTTTAAATAGTTAGCGTTCTAAATCCTCAATTATCTTTTTTAGTCTATTTATGTCTAAATTTAATCTTTTTGAAATCTCTGGCTTGAGTTTTTTGTTCAATTTTCCCTGTTTTACTAAACCTAAACGCCAAACAGAATATCCTATATCTCCACAGGTATTAAGCAATGAAATTATCAGTAATCTATTTTTTCCTATTTTTGATGTTGGATATTCATAGGTTTTAAGGAATAACTCTTTTTGTTTGGGACTTAGTCTTAAACTTTGTATGAAATATACAAAATCCCATTCTGGAAAATTGTATCTTGAAAATTCCCAGTCCAAAAGTCTAATATTTTTGCCATCATAAATTATATTTTCTCTTGATAAATCGCTATGCAATAAGCAGGCTTCTTTTCTGTCAGCAAAAATTTCATCGTTTTTCTTGCAAAAAACAGTTACTCTTTGGAATAAAGAATCAATATTATTTGATATTTCTAAAGGAATGGCATTTCTATGATTATTAACATTTCTGAAGTATGGCTTTATTGCTCGTAACATAGAATGTTTTTTGCAAGGTTTCTTTTGTTGGTGTAATTTTTTAAGCCATTTAGCCATTAATATGATGAATTTGTCATTTAATTTCTTAGGGTGTTTTCCCTCAACAAATTCTTCAATAAAATAATCATGAGGAATGATTTTATGTGATTTATCTAAAAAATAGACTTTTGGTCCTAAGCCAGATTTTAGAGATTTCAAAAGATTATATTCTTTCTTTAAGTTCTTGAATTGAGGATTATTTTCAATACGCAAAACATATTTTTTCCTCTTAGTTTGGATTGCGTAGTTATCATTATGATTTCCACTAGCGAGAAAAGAAAATTTAACTAAATCTTCATCAAGTTTCTTACAAATCTGTTCCACTTGTTTTTTAGTGATCTTCATAGAATATAGATTAGGAAGCACGTTTATATAATTTGCCCAAGCCCCAGTACATTTTAGCCCAAAAAATTATTTCACTTAACATCGTTAAGTGAAATAAAAATGGGTCGCAGCGGAAAATATGTTTAAAAAAAATAAGAGTTTGTTGTCAGGTGTGGCAAACATTTCATAAAAAGAATATAAATAACAAAAAGTAAAGCAATGGAACTAATATGAACATCGTAAATTCAGTAGATTTGTGCAGTTTTTTAACAAGCTCGTCTTTCTTTTGTTCATGGAGTTCTAATAAGAAAACATTAAATATAAAGCTCAGAAGTATAACAAAGTAACTTAAGACCATGAACTTGTCAATAAATGTTAGATAACCAACAGGCGGAATCTGATTTGCCAGAGAAATATGAAACATTACAGAAGCTACTAGTGCTGAACCAACCATTGCTAATCTGGTTGTTATCTTATCTGGGTCTAAAACAAAACTGGAAAGCATAATTAATATTATAAATATTATTGGAAGAAATGTTTTGAAAATTGCATTAATGGTTATTCTTGATATTGGAACTTCAAATATATATTGAGAGTAGGTTTCATTATAAAGGTTATAGTTATGTTCCAGCGTATATGCCGTCCAATTATCCATATTCCAACCAATAAAAGTTATTGAATCATCCACACCAGTCTCTTCAATGTTTGGAACATAATTTAACTCTTCTATAGTCTTTTTTTTGTCTTCTATTACAATCTTTAATTTTTGTTTATCAAATGGGAATTTCTTTAAATCAATAGTGCTAACCAAATTAGCTTGAATTCTATAAAATTTTTCATTTGGTGTATCGATAAGTTTTTCAAAACTAGCTGATCTGCCATTCATAAACTCAAAATCTTGTTGAGGACAAACATCTTTACATTTCAGCGATAAATAAAAATCTGCTGTGAATGCTCCTGTTGATATATCGAACTTCCCCAGATTAAGAAGATACAATCCTACTTGTATATTTTTATCAGTAGAATCTGGTGATGAATGTGTTTCGGCAAAAACCAAACCCATATTTACTAAGAACAGACTAATTACTAGCATTAACAAAAAAACTTTTTTAAAATATTTCATAACATCCGCCCATTAGTCATATAATCTTCTCTTGTATGAAGACCTTTTTAAATTTTGCTTTATTAATTTATTAGCTAAGCGAGACTATCTGTGCCGAAGGCACTACCGCGACCCATTTTTACTCTCCTCACTCCTTCAGAGTTCGTCGGCACGTTGCACTCTCGTCTTCGGCTCGGCTCACTTAACAGGCATTATATCCAATTTTGTTGATTTTCTTGAGTTTAATGATCCGCATATTACGTCGA
>CAYJRA010000049.1:0-3844 GCA_964372465.1 uncultured archaeon | reverse complement strand
GGATCAGCATATATAAGTGCTATATTCAAGCCTGGTGGCAGTAACCCAAGCTTTAGTTCGAGCGTGTTCAAATATATCAACTTCGGATACAGATCGAACATAACAGGTCCTCTAAAAGTGATGAGCGTCAAGATAAACGGCAACTGGTTCCCAATACCTAATTTCACAAATGATAATAAATGGCATCCGGTTACCATGGATATATCAGGCAACGGCACGGTCGGATATATAGAAATAGGAAACACAACAGCAACGCAAGGAGAATTATACATAGACGAGTTTGTCATATCATCTAAGAGACCTGAAGAGTGCCCATACCAGGATATGAAAAGGGAAGTCATATTCAATTTGTTCGGTGATTTCATAGATGCTGGTGGCGGCCAGGCTAAACCAGATCTAACCATATTTGCAGAGAATGTTTCAATTATACCTGCAACAATAAACACAGGAGATTATGTCAACATAACCTACCTAGTATCTAACATCGGCAACACATCCACGGGTGGCGGCCAGGATGCAATCAGGACCACATGCTATGCTAACGGCGTCAACGTATCGGAAGACTTTTCAGATTCGCTTGGACCAGCACCTCCGCATAACTCTACATGGGCGAACTGTACGTGGATACCAGCATCCGGCGGTACGTATGAGTTTAATATATCAACAATGCTGGTTCCGCCTCCACCAAAGGATGAATGGAATTACACAAACAACAACTACACAACATCAATCATAGTCAGCCAGAAATTTGCAAATATTTCGTTCATAACAATAGCACAAACAGTTAATAGAAGCAGCACGTTTAGATTGGATGGAATAGTGAAGAACAATGCAACAGGAGTTGGCATAGCTAACTATCCATGCAGGTTCTATGATAATAATGCAGCGTTGGCAACAGTATTGAGTAATGCTACGGGCAACTGCGGATATGCATGGAATACGCAATCAACAGCAGTAGGTGCGCACACGGTGAAGGTCAATATAACGGACAATGCCACATTATATGCAAATGCAGATCCTAACAAGTTCCAGGATACTATAACAATCACGTTCAAAGGCACGGTCAATTTAGGGATAACTTCTCCAGCTAACGCATCAAGTTATGCAAGAGGCGATACCGTCAGCATGCAGTCGAATGTCAAAGACGAGAATGGAGTAACGATAACTGCTGATAGCATCAATTGGTATAATTCTACCGATAGCATACTCTCGGCTGAGGATGGTTCGTGGGTTATACCAGGCGGTCATTCAATAGGCTCGCAAACCATTGCATTGAATGCAACTAAAGCCAACTACAACACAAACATATCAACCCTGTTGATTACGATAGGCAACGCTTTGCCGCAGCTAACCGTACCAGCATTCAACATAACACCTTCACAAGTTCTTGCAGGAAATGACATCAGGGCCAGCTGCACGGTTACAGACGTGGAAACCGCTGCAGCATCGCTAGCAGTAAACGTATCAATCAAAGATCCTAGTGGGATATGGAGCAATGTTACAGCTTCGAGAATAGGTAATCTGTTCTACAGAGACTACGATACGACATCTTCATCAACATTAGGAACTTACACAGCGGCATGCTCGGCTGTAGATAGCAATTCAGCGTATAACGAGAGCAGCACTTCAACGTTCGTCGTCTACAAGAGCGGTACTGTAGCTGTGACGTTAAACGCCACAAGCGTCTGGTGGAATTCAGATGTCAACGTCTCAATACTGGGTACTAGAAGCGACGATACTCTGCTGTCGAGCGCCAGCACGATAATAAGAATTGATGGGACACAGAAATGCAGCGGAACAACCAATGCGCAGGGCAGATATTCATGCATCTTTACAGCGCCAAATGCAATCGGCTCATATAATGTATCTGCTCATGTAACCGATCCACTATCAGGTATAGAAATAAACGGAGCAGCTACGCTAGACGTATCAGCAACTTACGGCACCTCCGAATCAGAGAGGCAGCAGGCAAGAGATGTCGGATGTTATGACCAGCCCAGATTGATCCAGAATCCGGATGGCAGCATAGATACGGTAATTGTAAGAGTTTGTGCTTGGAAGTAATTTTTATTCATTTTTAGTTTTTAGCAAACTTTTTATTACAAAATCAACATTGAACTAACCGATAGATTTATATATCAGTTGATATAAAATTATACCACATGCTACAAAATTATACCACATATAAAATTTTACAATTGTTTTTTGATAGTCCAACAAAACATTTTCAGCTTAGAGAAATTTGTAGACTTTTAAAACTAGGTATGCCTTCTGTAAGAAATCATATAAAAATACTTGAAAACGGGAAATTTATTAGAAAAGAGAAAAGAGGCGTCTACTATAGTTATATCTCATCTATGAACGAAAAATTCAAATTTTATAAAAGAAACGATATTTTGTTAAAATTATACGAATCAGGCCTTATAAAATTTTTAGAGGATAGCTTTGTTCCGGATTCTATAGTCCTTTTTGGTTCTGCTTCAAGAGGCGAGGATGTGGAACATGGTGATATAGATTTGCTTGTAGTAGCAAAAGAAAGAAATCTTGATTTAAGAAAATTTGAAATAGAAATTAAGAGAAAAATCAATTTGCATTTTGAAGAGAAAATTTCGGATATTCCGAAGGAACTTTTGAATAATGTGATAAATGGTATAGTTATTCATGGTTATTTAGAGGTGTTTGATTGAAGTTTTGGAAAGGTTCTCAAGAAGAAGTCAGGAAAGTAAAACCTGATAGGGAAATGGCTAAATCTATATTAAAAATGATAGAAATTAGAATTAAAGCTTTGCGAATGAAAAATAGAGAGGAATTCGCTTCACTTATAGTAGAAGACTACTATGAGATAATAAAAGAAGCTATTACTGCGCTAATAGCAATAGAAGGATACAAAACATTGAGCCACGAAGTTCTTGCAGGTTATTTGAAGGAATTTTTCCCACAATTTTCAGAATCGGAAATATTACTTATAGATAATTTAAGGCAACTGAGAAATAAGATAGCATACAAAGGATTCTTTATACCGTCTGATTTTTTAGAAAGAAATGAAGCAAGAATGAAGGAAATTGTTTTGAAAATTAAAAAAATCCTTGAAGAAAAATTGAAGAAAACAAGATAGCAAACTTTTTATTGCAAGAATATTATGCAAAGCCAGTAATGGCATGTCTGGAAAACAGTTTTACATCTATTATTCCTTTTAAAAATATGGAAATAAAATATATTTCAGTTGAATAAAATGAAAGATGACACAAAAAAGTGGTGGAACAAAGCCAAAGAAGATCCAATAACAGCCGAGATAAATTTTAAAAACAAAAGATACGACGCGGCAGCATTTTTTGTTCAGCAATCTTTAGAAAAAGCTTTCAAATCAATGTCGATAGAAAGAACAGATAAATTTAGAAAGGTCCATGATCTTAAATTATTGGGCAAAGAAGTAGGATTGCCGGAAGAGTACGTGCCTATATGCGAAGAAATAACTTTAGCTTACGTTTATTCTAGATATCCTGATATTCCGCCAGCGAAAGATATAAAAATAGAAACAAAGAGGTTTATAGAAAACGGAAGGTTGATACTAAAATGGGTAGAAAAGAGACTCTAAAAATTTTGTCGGAATTTAAGTCTAATGTAAACAGAAAAATTCCCATTAAAAGAATTATTTTTTTTGGATCAAGAGTACAGGGCAAGTACCACAGAGACAGTGATATAGACTTGATAATAGTTTCTAGAAAATTCAATGGAATGAATTTCTTTAAACGAGGGTCCAATATGTATAAGTTTTGGAATTATAATTTTCCCGTAGATTTCCTCTGTTACACACCAGAGGAGTTTGAGAAGCTGAAGAAACAAG
>CAYJRA010000048.1:0-3891 GCA_964372465.1 uncultured archaeon | reverse complement strand
CTTTAGCATTGCCGATACCTGCTTTTATAGGATATATACGGCATGGAGATAAATTAGTTGATGCAGGGAAAGGTGTTGTTAAAAGTACCCCAGATATTCTAAAATCTCTACAAAGACCAGCTGAAGCGTTAGCCCAAAGGGAAAAATTATTGAATTTAGCAACACATCAGGAAGCTAAGAATATTATTGAGCAGGTATTTAGACTGGAAGATAAATATCTTGGTGGTACCGCCGGAGCTCTTAAGATACAAAAAGAATTAGGAGTTAAGATTGGTGGTAAGGATCATTTAATAAAAGCTCAAGAAAGAATTATTAACATTAATAAAAAATTTAATGATTTTGGAAAAGAATTTGATAAATCAACAACAAAGGTCTTAAATGATATTAAGAAAGGTTTAGAAAGAACCTTGAAAATGCAATAATATGAAATCAAGTAAAGATTTTTCCAATTTCATATTACACCAGTATCCAGAAGTTAAAGAATCAATGATGAAAAGTCCAGGTGATATGGATTTAGCTTATATCGTAACAGACTACTTTCACTACTACTTTGCCGACCTTATTATGTCAGAAAAACCAGAAGACCAAGAAAAAGCCAAAGATATTCTAAAATTTATTAATCAAGTTATGAATGGAAATGAATATGATGACGGTACTAAGAGTATGATTTATTCAGAATTCATTGGATCATTAAGTCCATATATTTTAGATGAAAAAGGTTTAGCTGATGTGTTTGAACACAAAAAAATGCGTTTAGCAAAAGAAATTTTCACAGGAGAAGCTTTAGATTGGTTACGCTTTTTCATTTTAAATGCTAATGATAGGTATCTTTATAAATTTCCCTACATTTTCGATGAAGATGCTGAAATTATAATAAATAGATTAAAAAAGATAACTGAGGATAATGTTTATTTTGATCCTGACATTCCAGAGTACATAAAGAGAAACCAACAAGCTTTGAATAAAGGCGAATGACACCTTCAATAGATAAAGGGGACAGCCATGCTCCGTAGAAAAAATCTCAAGTAAATGGGGACAGCCACCATTTTCACTTGCCACCGACCACCTTGGCGGCGCCAATGTTACTACTGATTCTTTGGGAGTTCCGGTTGAAGTCCAAGACTACGGCTCGTTTGGAGAGGTAAGACTGAATGATAAATCAGAAAGTTTTGATTCACAGCGCAAGTACATCGGGGAGATGTATGACTCCGACACGGGATTAAACTACCTCAACGCTAGATACTACAACGCAAGCATAGGGAGGTTTATCTCCCAAGACCCTGTATTTTTGGCGATAGGAGATAACAACCAAATCAAGCAAATTACCGGAAAAGACCAGCAAACCATTCTGGCAGACCCACAAAGTCTAAATTCATACACCTATGCAGAAAATAACCCAATTGTAAAAAGTGATCCGAGTGGAAAATGTCCAATTTGTATTGTAGGTATTGGAGCTCTGGCGATGTATGCTCCGCAGATTACTTCTTTTGCTCAATCTTTGCTTACTCCAATGGGGCAGTATGGATTATCGCAGGCTGTACAAGAAGCAAAACAGGGAAACTATGGATGGGCAGCATTCGGATTTGCCACAGCGGGTGATGTTTCATCTAAAGGATACAAACCAGTTTTTGAAGGCTTGTGGAGCGTTGGGTCAAAAGAGAGTCGAGTAGCTAATGCAGCTTTTCATGCTCTTAAAGCTGGGAATGAAAAAATCGGCCATGCAGCAGAATTCGGCTTAAATAATACTGTTGATTATATTAAAGCAACGCGTGAATTTATAACTGAAGCAATTAACAAAGGTTTTCCGACAAAACTAGAAAGTAGAGAAGGTATTGATATATTAAGAACATATGATAAATCATCAAATACTTTTTCTGCCTTTGAGGTAAATAAAATTACTAATGGAGTAGCACCAAGAACAATGTTTAAGTTAGATACTCCAAATACTTCATATCTGAATAGCCAACCGGGTCATAATATAAAAATATTAGATTACTTTAAGAAATAACATATGACAAAATATACTTGTCCATGCTGTGGTTATAAAGTGTTCAAAGAACCACCTGGTAGTTACGATATTTGTCCAGTTTGTAAATGGGAGGACGATGTTAGTCAGCTTAAATTTGTGACATCAAAAGGTGCAAATCATGAATCTCTCATTGATGCTCAAAAATCTTGTAAAATAAATCAAGTCCAGGCCAGTAAATACAATCGAGATATTGAATGGAGAATATTTAATTTAACTCACGACAAGATTGAGAAGCTAATAGAAGATCATGACTATGGAATGGACTACCCTAAAAATCTAACAAATCTATATTATTGGAAAACTATTTCAAAACCTTAATATACCAAATGGTAAATGGGGACAGCCACCATTCTTCAAAAAACCAGTTGGCAAAGGTAACCCAAGGCGCAATGGTAATTAATTACACCTACGACTCTTCGGGCAATCGTATATCCAAATCCCAAGGCGATAGCTTTACGCTCTATCCTTCAAAAAGCTACAATGTAGACAGCGCGGGGAAGAAGACGGTCAGTATCATTGCCCCGTTTGGCATGATTGCTAACACCGAAACAAAGCTGGCTGGGTCACCAGCAATCTACACGTTTGCCAATGATCATTTGGGAAGCGGGCAAGTCACTACCGACGCAAGCGGAGTCCCCGTGGAGGTGCAGGCGTACAACACCTTTGGGGATTCAAACCTCAACGACAAGTCAGAAAGTTTTGATTCACAGCGCAAGTACATCGGGGAGATGTATGACTCCGACACGGGATTAAACTACCTCAACGCTAGATACTACAACGCAAGCATAGGGAGGTTTATCTCCCAAGACCCGGCTTTCTGGGATGGGTCGCATATCAAAGAACAATTGGTTGATCCCCAGACTTGGAATTCATACTCTTATGCCAGAAATAATCCAATTATATACACAGACCAGCAAGGAAAGTTTGCTTTCCTCATACCTGTTTTAGTCTACGCAACCCCTTCCATAATTGCCGCAGGTACATTTATCGCCACCCAACCAGCGCTTGTTGGCATGATAGGAAACGCATTTACAAACCGTCCCGTGGAAAGTTCAATCCGTTCAACTCCCATTGTCGGTGATGTTATTGACGCAGGGGAAGCTATATCAGGCAAAGACGTTTTCTCTGGTAACTCTCTTTCGTGGTCAGACCGCGCCATCAGCGGATTGGCGGCCACAGTTCCAATCGTTGCGGGAGGTGTGGTGAGGAATGAGGCGAAGATGAGTGGGGGTGAAAGTAACTGGGGCAACCCAAAGACTCTCCAGAAGCATTTTAATGATCATGGCGCAGACTTTGGAGCAAAAAACCCTGGGGATTATGCGAATAGGGCCAGTAGTTTTTGGGGTGAAAGTAAGCAAAGTTTAGAAGGCAAACAAGCATGGTTGGGAAATGATAACAAGATTAGAGTTTATGAAAAAGATACAAACACTTTTGGCGTCTATAATTCTGATCGCACAACATCATCTTTTTATAAACCAAGTGCTGGAGAAAGGTACATTGAAAACCAGATGAACAAAGGTCGGTTAGGTCAACCTTTAAATAGCATAAAATAATATGGATAAAAAATATATTTGTCCAGTGTGTGGTTTCATTGGTTTAGACCAGCCCGCCTTTAATGAAAAAGGAATAATTGAAAATCATGATAACTGCCCCAGTTGTGGCTTTGAGTTTGGTTTTCATAATGATGTTTTTGCAGTCGGAGGATATCCTGAAACTTATAACGACAAAGACATGATAGTTGCTTATCGAGAAAAATGGATTAAAGAAGGAATGGAATGGGATAGTACCTATTGTTCTCAACCCAAAAACTGGGATCCTAAAAAACAGTTAGAAAATATTCCACAAGAGTTTAAATAACATGG
>CAYJRA010000047.1:0-3927 GCA_964372465.1 uncultured archaeon | reverse complement strand
ATGGTGGGTGGTGCGATCCTATTTGCTTCAGTCCCGACATAACAAATGCACAATGTGCTGCAAATGCTAATTGTACATTGCAGGAAACTCATTGCGAGCCTTCTATTACTTTGGGAGATTGTCCTAACCGTGACGGCAACAAGACAGCTTGCGATGCTGCTTTCACATGTCAATGGTTCCCAGATCCAAACGGTCCTGGTGTTGGAATAAATCAGGGATGGTGCAATGATAAGGGAACTATGAAAATGTTTGAAAAAATAGACCCGAGTCCGCCTGTTATGTTAGGAAATGATCAATGTCCTGAGAGCGGCAAAGAGGAGGAAGTTGACATATGCGGATATGGAATGAAGGATATGGGAGATGCATACGGATTCGGTCTTGGAGTAGTCAGCTTCAGAGATTCTGCTGTTTGCAACGGTCTCTTCACACAATCCGGCGTTACGGGTACTGGAAGGAATACAACAAAAATGAACGTGTTCTTGGATACGGACGGAGTTGATACAAACGGTTGCAATGTTACTGATGATCAAGGCAATACTTATCTCGGATTCGAGTTCAGGTTAAGATATGTAGGCGAGTGGGCTGATGGTGAATTGAAGGAGACGAGATCATTCAGTTTATGCTCTAATCAAACATGGGTCCAGACGAATGTTGCTGCAACAGGCTTCAGGCAGTTGATGTGCGGCGAGATCAACGGGCCGATGATAGCAGTGGATAAGGAAGATCTTGAGAAATTCTCTACATTATATAATAAAACCAAGACAATGAGAGTATTTGGAACAATGGCTGATGCTGTTCATAATTTGACTGTTCCGTCGGATGCTGTGGGCCCGTCTTTCTATACGCCGGGTTCCGTAGACTTCAAGTTTGAATGCTGTACATGTCCGGGTGCTGATTTGGATGGTGACGGTCTCACTTCAGACAAGGATCCTGACTGCAAGTTCGTCAAACAGTTCGGTTATGTGCCAACAGAAGACTGCATCAATGACAAAGATGATGATGGGGATGGCGCTGTAGACTGTGATGATGTTCAATGCGATCCTAAACCAGAATGCGGAGGCACGATGAACTTCCTTGCCGATGCTAATGATAAGACATCTCCAAAGATGACCTATACTCAAATTGACGTTTATACTGACGGTGCCTTCTTAGTATTCAATACAGACGAACCTGCCAACGGCACTGTCCAGTTCTTCAAGTCAGACAGTACATGCAGCAATACTACATCTGCCAACGGCTACAGGGCACTTAATGACTTGGGTATGCCCGATTGGAGTTTTGATGATTATAAACCGTTCCACGCAGCTGCTGCGGATAATTTCGAAGGCAATCCGAATGCATTAGGATATAATTTGGCTAATGCAACAACTTACTTCTATAAGCTGAGAGTTTGCGATCCTTCAAGCAATTGTGCTGTCAGTGCATGTTCAAACTTCACGACAGATGATTTTGAGAGCGATTTCTTGTTCAAGATGGAAGTAGATGAAGGATTCAGTGTAGACATACCCGGGCTAGGGCTGGATGATTCCGACTTTTCCACAGCTACGAAAACCAATGCCACGGCAGGAAAGAGCATCAACATCACAGTCAACTGTCCTACATCAGGATATAATATCACGTTTGTTGGCGCGGATTTGATGAAAGCAAAGACACTAGAACTAGGGAATGCATTCACATGCGACTCAACCAACAAGCTTCTCGGCGTCAATTCGACCAAATGGCAGAAGATGCTTTATGATTTGGGCATAGATGCTGTTGAGATGACGTTCGGCACGACGGGAAGCAAGATAGAGAAATGCGACGATCAGGGAAGCAATTGCGTCGATGTTTCGTCATATGCCACATGCGTGTTTGGTGCGGCAACCACCACTTGCAGCATTCCGATATCACTAGGCTTCTCAACGTATAAGGTAAGCAGCACGTCCGCAACCACAACAACAACTGTTGGTGGCGGCGGTGGAGGCGGAGGTGGCGGCGGTGGCGGAGCTACAGGCAAGGCAGTCGCGGTAAAGAAGTTGACTAATGTTTTCAGTGAAGTATCTCCCGGCAAAGTCAGCAAATGGGTTGTAACCCAAAAGGGTACTGGATTAATAGAAATGCATTTGGAGGTCAAGAACAAAGCCAATTCAGTCAAGATAACAGTTGAAAAACTTGATGGAAAACCAGCCAGCGTAACGAAAGAGATTTCTGGCAGGCTTTATCAATATATGGAAATAACGAAGACCGGACTTGCAGATGATAATTTAAACAAGACAACATTGAGATTTGAAGTCAACAAGACATGGCTTTCAGCTAACGGAATAGATAAGGAAAAGGTTGTCTTGAAGAGGTATGCTAATGGTGATTGGCAGAAATTAAAAACGATATTGATCGCTGAAGGAAATACAACGTATGCTTATGAGGCTGAATCGCCAGGTCTTTCAACATTTGCCATAACATCTGATGATTCTGTGGTTGTAACAACAACTCTACCTACAGCAACAACCTTACCGGCACCGGTGACTACAACTACAGCCAGTACACCATCTCCAACCACGACTATGCCGACGACATTAAGAAAACCAGCTCCATCATTATCAGCGGAACCAAAAATTATATTGGCAGTAGTTGCGGTGATAGTTATAGTAGGACTTATTATCTGGAGACTTTTTACAATGAATTCTTCTAATACTCTAGAGAAAACTAAGAAATAGTTTATTATTTATATTGTCTCTTATCTTCTTGAAATCTAAATTTTCTGAACAGTTCCCGTATGTGTCGTCAAAATATCTGAAGATTTTTGCAATGGTGATTTCGTTGATATTATTTGGATTAGTCCAAAAACCACCTATTTTTAAACTAGTATAATATAATATTGACTTTATTATATATTTTATATTAGATATATATAAAAACTTGCTCCTCTTACTTTAGTTAGAATAATCTAAACAGAATTATATGGGGAAAAGTATGTCACTACCAAAAAATGGAAATATTTATAAATATATATTACTATAATGTAGTAAAAAGTGATGATAATGCCAGATGCCATGCAACAACCTACAGATCAAACTGTTGAACTTGCTGAATTGTTAGGACCAGGAGCACGTGGTGGTTGCAGAGGCGCTATTGTTGGCGCACTTGCCGGGCTCGTTATTGGTTTAGTTCCATCTGTTATTATGTACGCTGGAGCAGTGTATGCTGGTGGACAATTTGATAGTATATTTACAGTACCGCCAAATGCTACCGAAGAGATCAAACAAGTATACACACAACTTAGACAAGCATACGAAAAAAGTAAAGTAATAGCAGTTGGTAACGCTTTTAGTCTAGGTTCATGTATAACCGGACTATCTCTTTATTTGGGTACTTTTGCGGGCGCAATAACTGGAGGTGTTTATAGAGTAGGAGCATATACTACTGATAGACTAGGAGCCAATTATATCTTAAAGTTTATAGATCCACAACCTTTATTGAAAACACTTTTTGGAGAGAGTAAACCGCACGCTCCAAAAGCTATGGAGTGATCTGATGACAGATAATACACCAACACTTGTCGCGGTGGAGGCAATAGTGCCATATGGAAAGGGATGCGTTAAAGGTTGCCTTGGCGGAGCCCTTTTCGGTTTTCTTTGCGCCGTGGGTACGTCATCGGTTTTTGGACTTATAACAGCATATTCAAAGGCCGGACCATCGGCTGATGCAGCATACTATACGACTGCAATACAACAAATGCTTTCTATGGGTACCGTGAGTTATATAGCTGCTTTAACACAAATAGGTATGGATTTAGGTATGGTTGCAGGGCAAATTGGAGGGGTTTTGAGATACGCAGCAAAAAAAACAGGAGCAGGATACACACCAATTAAATTTGGAAAATAAATATCGCATTTTAGATATGTAATTTCTTCGAAACTTTAGAATTCCGCACATTTTATCATTTTCTAT
>CAYJRA010000046.1:0-3955 GCA_964372465.1 uncultured archaeon | reverse complement strand
AATTTCCGATGTTAAACCTGATACAAAAATAAAATCTGAAATGTTATTTAAAAAAATCGAACTAAAATGATAGAAGTGTGTAAAACATGATGACGATAGATGAATTCAGAAAATTAGAAATGAGAATAGGTACAATTGAAAAGGTAGAAGATATTCCTGGATCTAAAAATCTCTATAAACTCACAGTCAATATTGGTAGTGAAAGAAGACAGATCATTTCTGGTATCAAGAAATATTATGAACCTAAAGATCTTGAAGGCAACCAGTTTGTGTTTGTTACGAATTTGGAACCAGCTATTTTCATGGGATTAAAATCCGAGGCAATGATATTGGCAGCTACAGATAAGGAGAATGGAAAGGTAGTGTTAATAAGACCGGAGAAAGTAACTGATAATGGAATGTTGTTAACTTAGACCAATTTGTCAAAAATCCACGAATAAAGATAGCTAAAAAATAACGGGATCAAAAATAACGATAGTATAAAACTAAAATTCGGATAAAAGTTTGCCTGAATTATTAAGATATCGACCAAAACCCAATATAGCAAGTTCACATACATGGATTTTCTAAAAAAGTTGTCACCTGGTATTTTTTCTCTTAGAAAAATTATTATGAACGATATCAGCACTCCAGATATCATACTGGTTATCGTTGTTCTTGTCAATATCTGGTTTATTTCATAATTTGCATAACTGTTCTGAATGAGCAGTGTTGAAGAAGCCAGATAAGCATACACGTTTTTATAAAAATTACCTAACTGGATTGGTTCTGCGGAAAGAATATCAGCTGTTTTGACAAGAGAGACTCTAATTGATGTGAGTATTAGGCTTGTTATAATGCCTGCTATTATTGCTAATTTTATGGAAGATTCCTCAAGATCTAGTGGCATATAACCATATTATATTTATCCTAATTTCTTATTAAAAATTCTCTATGAAATAGAAAAACTGCGCTGAGGCAGGGATTTGAACCCTGAAGTGACGAAGTCACGCAGGTTTAGCAAACCTGTGCCATACCAGATTAGGCGACCTCAGCATATGAAAATTATTAGAAATTTAGATAATAATACTTAAAAGGATTCAAAAAATTAGATATATTGCCTGGTATTTCTAGAATATGGACTTCTATTTGGTGTAAAACAAGGTTGAAAAGTGGGTATATAAGAAGCTGATTGTATTGTGTCTACATAGATTTGATTTGAATTTTTTCCATAACAGCATCCGCTCATAGCCACCATCTACATCATGATAATGTAAAATTATTAATCCATTTAATTTAAATAATGAATAGTTACAATATATTTTAAGGAGGTTAAAATATGCCAATAACAGTAAAAGAAGTTTCTGAAATGGTTGGAAGGGATGTTTTTACAGACAAAGGATTCTATTGCGGAAAAATCAACGACGTCGAACTTGACCTAGCAAAATATAAATTAAGATCAATCGTAATTTCAGCTGCTAAAGGTACGTTCTTGGGCGACATGGTTGGCACGAAGAAGGGCGTTATTGTTCCTTATCCAATGGTTCACTCTGTAGGCGATGTTGTAATTATCAAACACATTACGACTCCTCTTCCAGAAGAAAAACCATAATTTTTCTTTTTAATTTTAGCAAATATATTCCTAAGTCTATTTTAGAAAATTAATAGAAGCTAGCCTTTTAACTGCTTTAGCGTTCTAACGCCAGTAACTTCGTAATAGCTTATTTCTTCACCGGAGTTCAGCTTTCCTTTCAATTCCTCTGGTATATCCAGTTCAAAGTTAGAATAATCTTCCAAATCCATTAACTGCACTCTTTCTCCAACAATAGCCAAAACTTGTGCCTTCTTTTTAGACAAGATAGGCACGTCTACTGAGGCGTCTGCGGGCTTGACAATACTTCTTCTCCTCCCGTCAAACAATCCAATCCCATCAACTCTTGCCTTCGCAGCTCCATGCTTGCCACTTTTAGTAACAGAAATATCATCAACTTTGCAAGGGACATCATCAATTAAGACAAAGCTGCCTTTTTTCAATGCTTTTAATACAGTTACAGTTTTCTCCATCAATCCACCCAAAATAAAAAATCATCTATAAGCAATTTTAATATCGCTTGATTTCACTGTGACTCTGCCTGCATGATGAGCTACAGCCACCGCTTCCATAGATATTCTCTGAGATAAATCTACTACTGATTCTCTCAACGCTCTCACAGCACTCAAGGAAACTCTCTCAACTCCTGCTTCCCTAGCAATTTTCTCCAATGGAGCTAGGGGAAACTCTCTTACCATAAATAATCACTCTAATCATTATTCTGCTTAATAGATTAGCGATTTTAATATTTAAGTTAAACTGATTTACTGGTTTTTTCTTCAATATTCTGAAGTTTTACCCAATGTAACTGGAATATCCGGCAAATTCAAGCTCTTTTTCGTCTTTTTTTGTTTTCTCCTTGATGAAAGGTATTTTTATTTGCCCGAATTTCTTCTCATAGTTCTCCATATTTGCTTTCAATGTATCCAAAAAATCCTTAGCAAATGCTGGCGTCAGTACCAATGTCTTATGTTTCACTACAAAGCTCTGACGTCTTTCATCACCAACTGTCTCAAATCTTGGTGTAATTTGTGAAAAATCCAAGACAAACGTATCTCTTGTATGAGAAACTGTTACACTGTTGGTAAAAAATGTTTGTTCGTTATTCTCTACGTTTACATGGATATGCTTTTTTTCTTCCATTTTTGATCACATTTATTACTAGCAATGCAAGATATAAAAGATAATTGTTGTCAGAGCCGATAAAATTAGACCGAATTAAACCATAGCATTTATAAATCCCTGAAGCTATTATTAGAGATAAACTTAAAAGAAAAGCGCCGAAAGCTTTATATGCTTTTCTATACTTACTTATACGTGATAATCTATGCGCGGAGCAGGTCAAGATTTCAGAAAATGCCCCGAATGCGGCTCTACCCAGTTTTTAGAGGATTCAACAAGAGGAGAAATGATCTGCGCCAAGTGCGGATTGGTTCTAAAGGAAGATATTATTGACAGAGGACAGGAATGGAGGGCATTCGATAGCGAACAGATGTCTGACAGGGCAAGAACAGGCGCTCCATTAACATTCACCAAGCATGATAAAGGGTTAACTACAGAGATAGGTAAGGGCCTTGGAGAATTATATAAAGTCCCTGGTAAGAAAAGAGCTCAATATTATAGATTAAAGAAATGGCATAAGAGATTAATAGAATCCAAGGATAGAAACTTGTCATTCGCTTTGTCTGAATTGCAAAGAATGGTTTCATTCTTAAACATTCCAAAACCAGTTCATGAAAGAATTGCAAGATATTATGAAGATGCCGTGGATAAGGGACTGGTTAGGGGAAGATCAATTGAATCTGTCATTGCTGCTTTAGTTTATGGAGTAGCAAGACAATTTGATACTCCAAGAACATTAGATGAAATTGCTGAATCATCTGGATTAGAGAAAAGGGAGATCGGCAGAACGTACAGATATATTTCAAGAGAGTTGAAGATTAGAATATTGCCTTCTGATCCAAAAGATTTTGTTCCGAGATTCTGTTCAATGCTTAATTTGAGCGATAAGGTTCAAGCTAGAGCAATCAAAATTTTGGATAAAGCTAAAAAAATGGATATAACCTCGGGTAAAGGCCCGACAGGTGTGGCATCAGCTGCTATTTACATTGCTTGTGTCCTATCTGGCGAGAAAAGGACACAACGTGAGGTAGCAAGCATTGTCAATGTAACAGAAGTGACGATCCGCAACCGCTACAAAGAACTAGTTGAAAAACTAGGACTTGAAGAAGAAATAGAGAAGAAAGTAGAAGAGGAAAATTAGTATTTTTTTTAACATATTACTGTCAATAAGTTCAAATAACCAAGCACTTCCTCTTTTGTCGCATTTTCTAAAATTAATAATAAAATCAACTTATAGTTATTCAGAACTAACTTCTTCTATTT
>CAYJRA010000045.1:0-4008 GCA_964372465.1 uncultured archaeon | reverse complement strand
TTTCTGGTTCTAAGGAAAGCGCAGACAGCAAGATAAAGGCGCCGATTGTGGAGTGTGTAGAAGATAAGAATGCTCAGACCAAAACAATTGAAGTATCATTCAGGGATTCTACATACCTGCCAAAAGATAAATTTCCTACAGGGGAAATAATTTTTAGATTCTCAAATGGATGGCAATGGAAATATCAAAACAGCTGGAAATCAGTGGACCAGGAATTACCGATTGCTTTGGACGTGGATAGCAAAGCTACAGGTGGCACATATAGACAAGGCAATAAGTTTGCTATACTTGCTTCAGATCTGAGGTCGCCTAAGACAGAAGAAGATGGCCTGAGGGTTTTGTTAGATTTTTCAAATAAAGAGACTGCAGTAGGATCTGATATAAAGTATTCCGACGGTTCTGAAGCGCCTACTAAAGATTTTACTGTATCAGACCTATTGGCAAAAAAGAGGGTTTTGAAGTGCAATGTGAAGAACTTTAATTTGCCGCAGGAGATCTCGAAAGCAGAAGACTGGATACCGTTTTACGGGGATCCGAAATATCTGGTTTATTGGCAGAGTTTTCCTGCGGACCAAAACACCTGGACATATAAAGTGGACTACGGAACTCATATTCTGATAGCCGCTATAAGTGTATTTCCGCCTACCAAGATAGCCGGGCTTGTTATAAACTCCCAAATAGTTAAACTAGGATCTAAGATTCCGGGGGTCAATAAATTGGTAGGAAAATATGGTTCCCAATTCGCAGCAGGGAGGATTGCAACATCGCAAACAGCCAAAGAATTTTCGAAAAAAGTATTGGCAGAATTAGCCATTAATAGAATAAAAAGTTTGCCGAGAATTCTAGTCGGTGGTGCTCTTTTGGAAGGTGCTGCATGGGCAGCTGCGTATGCAGACTCCACTACTGCAATATACGAAGATATACCAAATAAGATTGTATTAAAAACACCATTTAAGAAACCACCAACTAGTTTTGAGATAGACGAATCGTGGAAACAAAACCCTATTTTGCTTTATTACACACCTCGCGTAATTTCAACCGCTACGACAGCAAACCTTGTATCTCCTTGTAAAATCGATAGCTTGCCAGTCAAAAAGGGTGCTGCTAAATGCGATGTTTATAGCTTCTCGGGCACCGAGAGCCTTTCCAAATGCATAAATCCTGACTACTTACCAAATCTCGATACATCTAAATCAAGTTACTGCGGTTTCATAAACACACTCTTTGGTTCAACACAATGCAAAGATCTGGATTTGAATTATCGGAACTCGGAATTCGAATATTGTAAAAAAGAAGATAGGAGCAGACTAGGTGGAAGCTCAGAGAATTTAAATAACGAATTTGTCAACTACTTAACAGGATTTGGCTCAAAGGAAAATCCTGCGCCAACTAAGAACGATTTTGATGGAACTAAAGTTACTATTCCAATAGGTGAAGGCGTAAAATACGTTCTGACCAAAAGTGAAGATTTCAGTGGGGACCAAATTATAATAGATGGTAGAGAAAAACCTCTAACTATCACTGAAAATGGTCAGATTATACAAAAACCGGATAAAACAAAAGGAACGCCAGCAATAGGGAAGACAGGGTCGTCAGGAAAGAAAATAAACATATACAAATACTGCCCTTCCTGGTATGAAGAAAAGAAAGGCTACTATAGCGAATTAAGAGATTTCTTTTCTCGAGCTGATTTTGGGTGCAGGGTAGGTTTTTATATAGAGGGCGGATGCGCTATAGAGAATTCCCCTGTATGCAAAAAACTTGAGAAAATACAGTATGAAGATAGTGGACAGGTTTTCCAGACTTATTTTGATGAAGCATATAGTAACCCATTCGACAGACGTGACACTGCAGAAGGTCATCCACAAGTAGACAGAGTTGTAGACTTCGTTTATTCTAAGCAAATAGGCGATTCCAGTCAAGTAGATTTAGGAGACAACTTTAGGAGCAGACGACAGATGGTTATAAGGGGTTCAAGATATGATATTTTCATGGAGCAGACAGATTCAAGAACCAATAGCTTTGATACAGTTATTTTATATAATTATCCAATAATACAAGGAGCTTCTAGTATAAGAAAAGATTTTGTACCGAGAAAACCGAACGTTGAAAAAGGCACTACTATAAAAGAACCATCATTTATAATTGCGGATAAAAACTATGACGGGGTTTTTGATTATACAATTGTGACAGATTGCAAAATTGAATCTGTTTTTGTTGATCTGGCTGAAGCAAGATCACTCAATAAGGAAAATATAAACGGGTATTGTGCCCATGAACACGGAATTAAAAAATCTTTGGCAGAAAATGTCGGGAAAACAGTCGGCACAATTGGTCTAGTTGGGTCAACCTTTTTGACTGGGGGAGCAACAGCTATAGTGACGACCACGACAAGCAGTCTTTTGTTGGCAGGATCTGAATTGTCACAAGAAGCTATAGGGAATTGGCCGAAAGCAGGAGCTAATCCATGATTTTACATCTCTCTACCTTACCTACTGTATCTATTCAGTAATTCAGATTCAGATGCATTTTTTACAATTCCATAAAGAACACTCTTTTTTATATCGTTTCTATGCGTTGCAGCTACATAGCCTATTCCAGTTATTTTATAAATGACGTTGAAAATAGGATGTGTAATAATCATCGACACCAGCCCTTGGGTTGTTCTTGTGATAGTTTCCGCTTTCTGGTATATATCGTCAGGTAGTCGTATTGGTCCATGAACTTTGTGGAGAAAATACTTGAGTTGGTCGGCAACAACATCTTGGACAGCATCAATAGCGGGGGAAAAATAAAAAACAGTCGCACCTGCCGCAACAGCAGTCAGACCACTTGCTGCAGATACAAAAACCTCCATCCGTTTTCTTAAACCTTCTAGAACTTCATCCGTTTTCTTGAATTCGGAACCAAAAACAGCGTTTAAAATACCTAATTCTTTACTGTCTATTCCAGAAAACGTTTTCTCTATACGCTTTCTTGCCTCATCTTCAGGAGCGTTATCTATGTCGTCTCCAAAAAGGTCTTTCGCTTTTTTCCACATCTCATCGACCATAAAAAGATAAAGGACTATTTTTTGGGTCTAACAAACCAAACTGAATAAACTGTTTTTCCAAAAGTTATCATAGGTCCCGTTTACTATATAACGACGTGCAATATGCTCTATCTGAGGACTGCCCTGTAATTTTTGAACTTGTAGAATTCCCGATAACTTGCTGTGGGGTGTAGTTCATTCTGGAAATTTTATTAAAGTTTCTGGTGAATTATTTGTATCACCTGAAAGGAATCCAACTTGGGTCAACTCCTTCTCTAAAAGCTTTCTCCAATCACGAAGATAATCACCATTCCAAATTAATAGACTTATATGTCCTGTATCAAGTTTTTCAGGCTCCTTAGAAAGTTGAGCCCATCTTGAAGATTTCCTGATACTATGTACATAATGAACAAATGCTACGAAATCGTTTTCGTCATCATAAGTCAACTCTCTTTCAGTAATGCTATCCCAGTGGTAATAAAAGGGAGTCTCACAATGAAACGATTCCGGGTTATCTGGAACACCGAAAAGTTGTATATTGCCTGTTGATTTCTTTAAATTAACTCCCTGTTTTGGATCACTATAATGCTCAAAGTATTTAAACAATTTTATATTTCCAACCCTTCTTTCTCTAAACGTAGTCTTAATTTTTAGATTAAGATCTTCTCGTTTTGAGTGGCGTATATAAAATGCTAATCGTTTTTTAATGAATTCTGGAACTTCCTCCATTTCTATTGGAAACCATTCATTTTTTGTTGTTTTAGGTCTTGTATACTTTCCGTCCGTAGAAAGAGGTGCATCGTCCACCCTCAAAACATTCCCAGAACCTTCCCTCCACATTTGTGCCGCCGGATAGTTGCCCCTCTGACCACTAGTCAATTCCCTAAATCTAGAAGAAAGCGCGTCTCTTTCTGACCCAAGAAAATAAGCTCCGAGCACGGCTGCTCCAGCAAGAATTGGCGCTTTTCTCATAAGTA
>CAYJRA010000044.1:0-4088 GCA_964372465.1 uncultured archaeon | reverse complement strand
CTGCCTGTTCGTTTCCACATTTGTGTGCATCTTCGATGTATTTGTTAACATGGAACAGAAATTGTAGCTTTTTTGACAACTGTTTGGTTATGTTGTAACAATTATCATCAAGACTTTGTTTTTGCATGTAGTAAATTCTTGTTAATGGTATTTTAATACGAAACTAGATTACCATGATTGATAACCAAGTTTTTGATGTCTACCAACAATGACAATCATGATCATTCTTTTATATTATAATCACATTCTTATCTTGGGTAACAGTTAACTAGGTAGGAACGTTGACGCGGGTAACTGAATTGACTGGTGTAGGGTCTTCGGATCAGACATCTGCTCCTAGAAGGCTGTTATCTATTTCTAATTAGATGTACTTTTAAAATAAATGATTCTAAATGAGTGCTAAATTATTATGAGTTCTTATTGTAGTGTGGCAAGTGACGGTTATCCTGATTGATTTAGTAAACATCGATAGAACTTCCGTTCCTAAATTTGCCTTTTACGGCGTCTAGAACCTTTTTAGCTACATCGTCTGGCTGTATCATTTTTGTCTTGCGTCTTTCATACTCTTCATCACTGATGAATTCTTTTTGCATTTGTGTTGCAACAGCTCCTGGACATATTGCTACCACATTAATCCCATAAGGTAGCACTTCGCTTGCAAGGCTTTCTGTCAAACCAATAACTCCAAATTTGCTTTCACAATAAGCTGAAAGGTCTGCAAAACCACTTTTTCCTGCTCCAGAACTGATGTTAATTATAGAGCCTGATCTTTGTAATATCATATATGGCAACACCTCTCGGCAACAAAAAAACATGCCTTTCAAATTCGTATCAATGACTCTGTTCCATTCCTCATCAGTGGTTTCTGTTAATGGTTTTACTACAGCTACTCCTGCGTTATTCACTAGAACGTCTATCTGTCTAAATTCTTTGATGGTGATTTGGATCAATCTACGTACATCTTCATGAAATCTAATGTCGCAGTAATGGGAAGTGCCTTTGTTCCTGTTGCTTTCCTAATTTCTTCCGCAGTTTCTTTTACATCTTTTTCTTTTCTAGAATTAAGTACAACGTTCATCCTCTCTTCTACTGCCAGATGAAATGCGACAGCTTTGCCTATGCCTCTGCTACTGCCAGTAACTATTGCAACCCTAGTTCTCATGTTAAAAATTTTACTCGTACAACATGGAATCCCATGTACGTCTTAACAATATTTATTTTATCGATAAAAATGAGCATGTTATTTCACACCCTTATTTCAACGGGAGGTTGTACTTTGGCAGATGTCTTTTTTGGGAGATCAATAGTCAAAATACCGCTATCCATTTTTGCAGTTACCTTTGAAGTGACTATCTCGGCTGGAACTGAGATGGTGCTGTGATACATGATCTTGTACCTTTCCTTTCTCTGGTTATCATTATCTTCTTGCTTTGAATTCTTGCGCTCTGCCGAAATCTCTACTTCATTATCTGTTACATTAATGCTTGTGTCTTCCCTTTCCATACCTGGTAGGTCTGCAATTAATACAAACCTGTTTCCTTTATCGACAAGGTCATAGGCGATGTCAGATATCGTTTTTCTGAATGACTTTTGAAAACTAGCACACATGACTACAATCTACTTGAATTCATTTAAAATTGGTTTTGAGAATCCCACCTCTGATAATCAACACACTCCTTTAAGTAAAATTATTTTCAAAGTGGTTATTGACTGGAACGCCTCGCCTCTCAAATTCCATGACTTGAACTGTGTCTGTCGACTCGTTCTAGTCTATAAATCAATTACTAAGTTTTTTGATGAGAATCGTTAAGATTTTAGTGCTAGGCGTGGTTCTTTGTTTAACAACAGAAATTTCTGGCATCATGAAATTTTTGTTTAATGTCTATTTGAAGTGAATTTATTAGATGTTTATAAGATAAATTAAATGCTTTAATGCGGACAGACAATTCCTTCACATCCTCCGGCAAACTCAGAATCCGCAACCACATGTTTTTCAACAAATCCCTTTTTACGAGCACCAATAGTCAAGACTTGATTGGGTTTGCTGCCATATCTGTAAACAGTTATTCCTTTACATTTCAATTTGTGAGCAAGTATGAATGCGTCTCTAACCGCTTTAGGTGAGGCGTTCTCTGGCAAATTGATTGTTTTACTTACTCCACTGTCAGTATATCTTTGAAAAGCAGCCTGCATCATGACATGCCACCTAGCAGGAATGTCTAACGCCGTAACAAAAATTTTTTTAATGTTTTCTAGAATATTAGGAACGTTTTGTACTGATCCAGTTTCAGCAATGCGCAGCAGAAGATCTGGCGAAAAGAATTTTTTCTTTTTTGCAATTTCTTCAAAAACTCGATTTGTCTCAAGGAGCTTTGTTCCTTCCATTATGTTTCTAACAAAGGAAATTGCAAATAACGGTTCAATTCCAGAGGAGCAACCCGCAATAATAGAAATTGTCCCCGTAGGCGCTACCGTTGTAACAGTTGCATTGCGCATGTGCTTGTATCCTTTTTTTGTTTTCCAAATACTGCTTTCAAATTCTGGAAAATTGCCACGGTCTTTTCCCAGTTGTCGTGAAGCTTTATGTCCTTCACTTTCGATGTATTTCATAATTTGTTCGCCTATTTTTAGAGCTTTTTTGGAATTATATGGAACGCCCATTTTGATTAATGCGTCTGCAAATCCCATAACCCCAATGCCAATCTTTCTATTTGCATAAGTAATACGTGCGATTTCTGGAGAGGGGGATTTGTTTGCATCAATTACATTGTCTAAGAATCTAACACCAAGATGTACAAGTAATCGCAGTTTGTTCCAATCAATCTTTTTTTTCTTTACGATTTTGGAGAGATTAATTGAACCTAAATTGCAAGATTCCCACGCAAGCAACGGTTGTTCGCCACATGGGTTAGTAGCTTCAATCTTTCCAACCTTAGGTGTGGGGTTTCTCCGATTAATTTCATCTATAAAAATAATTCCAGGGTCTCCTGTCTTCCAAGCATGGGTCACAATCAAGTCAAAAACCTCTTTCGCGTTCAATTTGTGAACTACTTTCTTGTTTCTAGGATTGATCAAATAGTATTCATTATTTCTTTTGACATCTTTCATAAACTGATCAGTTACCGCAACTGAAATATTGAAATTATTCAGGACTCCTTCTTTGGATTTACAAACGATGAACTCTAAAATGTCAGGATGATCTACGCGAAGGATTCCCATGTTTGCGCCACGCCTCCTTCCACCTTGTTTTATTACATCAGTAGTTTTGTCAAAGATTGTCATAAACATAACAGGACCCGATGCAGCTCCTCCTGTCGATTTGACAACATCTCCCTGAGGTCGCAATCTACTAAAATCAAATCCGGTTCCTCCACCACTCTGATGAATTATTGCGGTCCATTTCACTGCATCAAAGATTCCTTCTAATGAATCCTCTACCGGAATAACAAAACATGCAGAAAGTTGCCTCATTTTTGTTCCCGCATTCATCAATGTTGGAGTATTTGGTAAAAATTCCAAATTAGTCATCATGGTGTAAAATTTCTTTTCAATGTCATTCACATTGGTTCGTTTACTGTATTTTGTTTCTACAGAAGCGATCGTATGAGCAACTCTTCGGAAAAGTTTGGAAGGAGTTTCTAGGGGTTCACCTTTTTCGTTTTGCAAAAGATATCTTCTCTGCAAAACCTGCATCGCGTTTATTCCAATTTTAAACTCATTCTTCATATCAAAAGATTTTTTGGAATGCATGTGTGATGATTTAATTAGATTCTCAATAACCTACGAAAGTATCAGGCAGTCCTTGTTCATCAACCCAGCGATGTTTTATGTTGCAACTCTTACAAATCAGAACCTCCCTCCAACTAAGGTCAACGGATTCTGTCATTGGTTCAAGATCAGACCATAAACCAACTTTAATGCCAGCGGGTTTTCCGCAAAAATAGCATGAGCCTCTATCCGATTCATCGATACGGATCTTTCTTGCAGATGGTGGGTTATCTGTACTCATAGGTTAGTCGGCCTCCTGGTTTCAATTTGCATCACCAAGTTTCTTCCATCTGGAACGCATCTACAATATCTCTTGCAGT
>CAYJRA010000043.1:0-4253 GCA_964372465.1 uncultured archaeon | reverse complement strand
GTCTAATGCTAGCCTAAATCCTTCTTTATAGGCAGAACCTAGTCCCAACTTTTTCTTTCTGTGAACTACAGTGATATTTCCATATCTTTTGTTCAATTCTTCAGCAATCTGACCAGTTCCATCAGGTGACGCATCATCCATTATAATTATGAAAAATTTTTCTGCAGTTTTTTTTACTTCATGTACAAGCTCTTCAATTAGACTTGGTAAAGTCTCTTTTTCATTGTATGTTGGAATTATGACTGCAAGCCTCATTTGGTATGGTAACACGGGAATATGTCCTATGAATGTAACAGA
Organism: uncultured archaeon; assembly: GCA_964372465.1. Lineage (GTDB taxonomy): Archaea > Aenigmatarchaeota > Aenigmatarchaeia > CG10238-14 > CG10238-14 > JAGVVZ01. Next base: position 3,956 of record CAYJRA010000043.1, on the reverse strand, counting down.
ACCATTAAATAGCTTTTATAGGCTTTCAACGAAATTGATTTAGAAAAATACTAGACATATGTCTAATATGCAAGGAACGTAAAGATGTCTTTTTCCAAAATGGAACTCAAAAAACACTAAAAATTCCATAATGCCTATTAGCAATTATCCGATCTACCCAGTAATGAAACAAACTATACCCATAGTATTGTTAGGAATCGTTACTGCTGTAGGATTGGGTGTCTTTGGTACATCGCAATTATTTGCAGATGAAGACAAAGCAACCGCCCTGATAGCCAACTCAGCACTGACTGGCCATCTAACACTTACAGCATACGATGAAAATGGCAACATAAAGACATACAGGCAAACAGACAACATTGTACTCAACATGGGAGACAACTGTATAGCTGATCTGCTCTTTGCAGAAGCATCTGGCGTATGTGCTACTGAAGCAGCTAACGGATTTAACTTCATTCACATAGGTACAGGCAGTAACGCAACAACTCCAAAAGAAACTTGGATTAATCCCCTGCCAATAACTTGTGGAACAGGTAATGCCGCACCAGATACTGTAGATAGTGTGGCAATGACCGCAGCTGCAGGTACTGGTGGAACAGCAGCCCTCTTGACTTCTACATTTACTGATGTAGGAGCCAACATAAATGAAGCAGCAATAAAAGATTCAGGTACTTGTGGCTCAGGTAGCCCGCTTGCCTATCAACAGTTTACTGCAATAGCATTAGGAGCACTAGACGACCTAACAGTTCAATGGACAGTTAACGTAGACGGTAACTAGCCGATTTTTTTTAAAACGGCTATCAAATATTTTTTATAATTTTCAAACAACATGGTAGACTTTATTATGTAAACACGTAATAGAATATGCAATGGGTAAAATTTTCACTTTACAAATATTGCGAACAATAATAGGTTCAAATTTTCCCCATTCTACTTAATACCACAATAATCTGTTTTTTCTTAGATTTAGCCAGATTTCTAGGGGTTTGAAGAAATACCTATACCATCATTGAGCTCTATCGTGAACTGTTTTCCGTTTGTAGCATTCACATCTCCAGTAGTATTAAGAACATCTGTAATACCGACATTCTCATCAGTTATGACATTATTTGATGAGTTTATAATTCCTACAGATATCACAGTAACAATACCAATAGCGATGATTATTCCACTAATGATTCCTATACTAGATTTTTTCATGTTTTAATGCAATTTTTTGTCATATTTATTACAATATAAAGGACTCGTCGCATGAGATGAATATTTAGATTAGTACGGAGTAGAATGTATTAATGAAGATATTTTTTCTTTTGATGATTTGTTTGATATTATTGAATATGAAAACTGTAGATGCACAAAACAATCGTATATTGATAACCGTTTCATCAAATTTGGACAAAATAATTTTCGATGGCAAGTCATCATCTATGGCAGAATGGAAGCAATCTAGTCTAGACACACTTTCTTATAGTGATGGAAATGTTATTTACCTACGAACTGCACATCAAGATAATTTTGTTTATGTTTTTATTGATGCACTTTATAGTAATTTTGAAAAAAATTCAGATAGAGCCATGATTTGTTTTGATACAAATAATGATAAATCATTGTTAGCAGATTCAAACGATTATTGTTTTATGGCCATATTAGATAACAAGAGATCGTTTTCATATCAAGGTGGATCTCCATTTGGACTAAATGGACATTTCAAAAACATTCCTAACTCAGTTGATTTTATTGGAATAGGCAGTATTTCAGATCAAAATGATCGTTATAGTGAAACCCCACATCCAAGTTATGAATTTAGAATTCCAACTGAGGTCATTGGCAGATCAGATATCTATGGTTTTTACGTTTATGTGTATGATTCACATTATAACAAAGTATATTCTTGGCCTCAAGATATAATTTCAGATTCGCCACTGCAAGTACCGAGCCCAAGCGTGTGGGGCGAGCTAGTATCTCCAGACAAATCATTACCAGAGTTTGAGCTGCCAATGTTTGCTATCCTTACTGCCTTTGCGTTTTCAGTTTACCTAACAAAATTCAGATATAGATAAGCTCAATCCTAATCGTGGAACATATGTCTGCACTTGTTCGGCTAAACCAAAAGATAATCAAATGTAAAAAATGCCCAAGACTTGCTTCATACATACGCCAAGTAGCAAAAGAAAAAGTAAAGCGCTATAGTGATCAAAAATATTGGGGCAGACCACTTCCTGGTTTTGGAGATTTTAATGCAAAGCTATTACTTATTGGTCTAGCTCCTGCAGCACACGGAGGAAACAGGACCGGGAGAATGTTTACTGGCGATAGCTCAGGAGAGTGGGTTGCAAGAGTTCTTTATGAAAAAGGATTTGCAACAAAACCTACAAGCACAAAGCTTGGAGATGGTTTTAGTTTGATTAACACGTACATCACAGCAGTTGTTAGATGTGCGCCACCACAAAATAAACCACTAAAAGAAGAGCTTGATAATTGTTCATTATTTTTAAAAGAAGAGTTGGCAATTTTGAAAAATGTTAGGGTAATAATTTGTCTTGGAAGAATTGCGTTTGATTCTTGCCGTAAACTATTACACATCAAAGGTGCAAAGTTTGCACATGATAAATTATTACAACATGGAAAATTAATAATCATATCCACATACCATCCAAGCAGACAGAACACCCAAACTGGTAGACTTGAATGGAACCAATGGTCAGCAATATTTTCTAATGCAAGAAAGATTATAGACGATGCCAAATGAAGCTTGCAGTCATAATCCCAACATACAATAAAAAAGATAATTCCAAAATGGTCATGTATAAGGAAACTATTGCCAACATGGAACCTATGTTTCTAGCATAGTTCCGTTCTGCTTAATGATTATCCACATTCAGTATTGTTAGCAATGACTAGTGAATGCTATCTTCATAATAGAGGATCTTTCCCAATGTCAATTTTAGATTTTAAAACACCAGGGGAGAAAATATTTTGAATAAAAAATCGCTCTTTTTAACATCAATATTTCTTTTGTTCGGATTGTTATCATCATCGATTACAAATGCAGAATCCACAACATTTGATCTAAATGATGTTAAAGAAATTTCTATAACCCAAACATCAAATCATCACACTATTAGTCTGTCAGAAAATATTGGAATAACATCAAATGATGTATCTGATAATAAAGATCAAATCACACAACAGGAAATTGGATCTTCTAAAATAATTTATCTGACAGAAAATATCAGTGTATCATCTAACAATTTTGATAAAAATTTAGTTCTTTTAGTTAAACACAACAGTGACACTAAAACAATTATGGAAAGAATTTGGAACAAAGAAAAAATTAGATTAAATGGCAAATCTACTTTTCAAAATGAAATTCTACTAAATGATCAATCATTGTTTAATCAACAGATCATATCAACAGAAATTGAAAAATACTTCGTAGACTCATTTTACAAAATAGATGATGTAGGAAATAACATATTTGCACAATTAAATAAAATCTTATTTGTACAACAAAATCCAGAAATAATTTCTATACCTTCAAATGATAAAATAATTGCATTTTCAGAAGTTTCTAATTCAATCAAAAATGACTCCATTAAAACATTCTATGTTTTATTTGATGCAAAAAATCCAGTAATTCTTTTATTGCTGGTTCCTCTTTCGGGTTACATTTTATTCCGTTCCGAGGAGGAAAAACTCCAATTTTTTAGATCAAAAAAATCTCTCTCTCTTAGTTTTGTAATATTACTTCTTGCATCTTCTGCAATTACTCCATTATCAATTTCATCATACTATTGGGGTAATGCGTATGCTGAAGAAATTACTAACAGTACAGAAATCGCCCAGCCTTTGCCACCAGAGAATACTGAATCACTAGAGCCACTGACATCAAACAATGGTACTACCATCTCTGTACCAGACAACTCTACCATCTCTGTACCAGACAACTCTACCAT
>CAYJRA010000042.1:0-4313 GCA_964372465.1 uncultured archaeon | reverse complement strand
AATTCTGAAATACAATTGCTCGGGCGGGCAAAAAGGAAGGGGGTTGTGTAGGAATACGCGCGGGCTTCGGCAAATCAATTTTGGTGGTGTCATTATATCATTTGCTCGAACTTATTTCCAAGAAAAAATGAAAGACTAGCGTTCCCCGCGCGCTGAAGCGCCTCTGTGCGAAGCACAGAGCTTCTGCTGAAGCAGAAGTGCGGGGAAACGCTCTGCACCTCGCCACTAATAATCTGGGAGAATGAGGCGAGGTGCAGAAATGCAAATATGGACTCGGTTTTGCGAAACTATTTTCTGGGAAAGGATTCGCAAAACCGAGACTAATGTTTTTTGAAATTCGGCGGGGATTTTGAATTCCGTCCGCGCAGAAGAAGGGTCTGGGAAGGAATCTGCGCGGAATTTTATTTTGGTAGAATTCGGTCTGAGTTAAGAAGAGCTAAATACATAATATCTAAATGCACAGATAATCTTGACTTTTTATCTTATAATTTTTTTCCACAGTAAAAAATTGACATGTAGTGTGAATAGAATATAATGAAATAGTTCGCAACGGTTATTTTTACAATTTTTAAAGAAGTGATTGGGGAAACTGGTTAGATTCCAGTACAGTGCCGCTACGGTAAGCCGACATTCATGTCGGACAAGTCCGAATACCGATCATTTTGTTAGTCCCGAGCAGGATATTCTTCTTTCGCTGTAGTTTTTGGCGAAAAAGACTTCAAATTCTGCCCGAGCAGGATTTTTTTGTGCTCAAATTATAAGATAAAAGATATTAAAAAATATGACAATCACAATAACAAAGCGAGATGGTTCAAAAGTACCTTTCAATGCCGACAGGATAAATAAATCCATAGAGAGAGCATGCTATGGAATTAGTGACCCCATCAGCAAAGTTATTCAAATAGCAACGGAGACCAGACTCACTTTATATGATGGCATCACCACCGAAGAATTGGATTCAGCCACCATAAATGCAGCTCTTCAAAATGCTCAATTCGGAACAGAGTTTGATAAAATTGCCACTCGTCTTCTTCTTAAAGGAATTTACAAAAAAGTTATAGGTGATTATGATAACGAAGAAACAAAACCAATTTCCATAGAAGAATTCGCAAAGTTGCACAGCACTCATTTTAAGGAGTATGTTTTAAATGCCGTAGAAAAAAGACTATTGGATAAAAGAATGAGCGACATATTTGATCTTGATGTTCTCGCTTCCAGTTTAAAAATAGAGAATGATGAACTTTATAAATACTCCGGTCTCTCTACTATGCTCAATAGGTACCTTATTAAGGATGAGAAACAGTACCCACTTGAAACTCCGCAATATTTTTGGATGCGAGTTGCTATGGGAATGTCTTTGAACGAAAAAAATCCCACAGAATGGGCACAGAAGTTTTATAATAAAATGTCAAAACTTGAATATCTCTCTGCTGGAAGTTCAAACATTGGCGCTGGTACTCCTAACCCAAAACTTTCAAACTGTTTTTTAATGGAAATACATGATGACATGGAACATATCGGTAAAACTGTTTCAGATGTTCTTCTACTTTCCAAAGCGACTGGTGGTATTGGTCTTTCTGTCACAAAACTACGAGCTGAAGGATCGCTTTTGAAATCAAATAACACAATTTCTTCTGGTCCAATACCATTTATGCATATTATTGATTCTGCTGTGCGAGCAGTGCAGAGAGGTGGCAAGAAAAAAGGAGCTCTTTGTTTCTATATGGAGAATTGGCATATAAACTTTCAAGATTTTATAGATTTGAAACAAAACAATGGAGATGACTATCGTAGAACTCGTACCGCTAATACAGCCGTGTTTATTTCTGATGAATTTATGAAAAGAGTATTAAATAGCGATGACTGGTATTTATTTGATCCAAACGAAGTGAAAGATTTGAATGAGTTGTACGGTGAAGATTTTTCAAAGAGATACAACGAATATGTAGAAATGGCAAAGGCTGGTAAGATGAAGATGTGGAAAGTAATGCCTGCAAAAGAACAATACAAAAATATCCTAATTTCACTAGAGACAACTTCACACCCATGGCTTACATGGAAAGATTCTATAAATGTTCGTGCGTTAAATAACAATACTGGTACAATCCACTGCTCAAATCTTTGCACCGAAATAACTTTGCCAACAGATAGAGATAATGTAGCAGTCTGTAATTTGGTTTCAATAAATCTGGCACAGCATATTATAAATGGACAAGTTGATTGGCATAGATTAGAGGAATCAGTACGACTTGCAACACATCAGCTTGATAACTTGGTTGACATTAACGAACTTCCAATACCGGAAGCAATAAAAGCTGATTCGGAGAATAGAGCAGTTGGTTTAGGTCTAATGGGATTTGCAGATTCTATTGAGAAACTTGGATATTCATATGAAGACAACGAAGCCTATGACTTTGCCGATCAGATTTTTGAGTTTATTTCCTATATGGCAATAGACGAATCAGCTAACTTGGCACAGGAACGCGGATCATATAAAAATTTCAAAGGTTCCGGTTGGAGTAAGGGTGAAGTTCCAATAGACACCTTAAAGAAGCTCGAAGAAAGCCGCGGACATGAATTAACTTTGAAAAAAGAATCTGCGAAATTATTGCCAGCACTCGACTGGGATACTGTTCGCACTAAGGTCAAGAAGGGATTCCGAAATGCTACCCTACTCGCTATTGCTCCAAATGCAAATATTGGATTAGTAGCTGGTACCTCTCCAGGTATTGATCCACGATTTACTCAAATGTTTTCAAGAAATAAAATATCAGGAAAATATCTTGAAATGAATCCAAACATGGTTGAAGCCTTGGAGAAAGAAAATCTTTGGAACGAAAAGATTCGTACTGCAATACTTGAAAACCATGGAGACTTGGAATCAATTGCAGAAATTCCAGATCACATAAAAAGAATTTACAAAACTTCGTTTTCTATTTCTGCATATGCGTATGTGGAGGTTGCCGCTCGAGCACAGAAATGGGTAGATATGGGTATATCTCGTAATATGTACCTTGATGTGCGTGATATAAATGAAATTATGAACATATACACCACAGCTTGGGATAAAGGCTTAAAAACGACATATTACCTTCACATGAAGCCACGTCACACAGCCGAGCAGTCAACCACAGTGGTTAATAAATCCGAAGCATTAGGTAAGCGTGGTTTTGCGGCTCTTCGTGAAAAGCAGACAGAAGTTAAGAAAGTAGAAATAAAGGTGGAAGAAAATTTTGACGAATCTATCGTTTCTCCCGTAGCTATGAATATAGATAATAATGTAGAAAGAATTGCCAATGTATGTCCAGTTGATCCTCAAGAAAGGTTAATGTGTGAAAGTTGTCAGTAAATTATAAATTAAATGAATACATAAATATGATTTTAGGAAAAGCATCCCCAACAGACATGAATTTGCATCCTATGAAGTATAAATGGGCTTATGATTTGTATAATCAAGCAGTTAGAAATAGCTGGTTTCCTCATGAGATACCACTAGGAGAAGATTTAGCTGATTGGAAAAGTATGACAGAAGATGAACGCCACGCGGTGGAGTTTCTTATGGCATTTTTTAATCCCACAGAACTTATAGTAAACAGATCTCTCGCGCTAGGAATATATCCATATTTAAAGTCTCCTGAATGTCATCTATATATTGCAAAACAAATGTTTGAGGAAGCAAATCATTGTGTGTCATTTGAATATGTATTAGAAACATTTCCACTTGACCGCGATCGTGTCTATGGTGTTCACCTTGAAATTGACTCAATAAAGAAAAAAGAAAATTTTGTAAATAAATATCTAATAAGAATGACCGAGGATAATTTAGATATTGAGACTCCCGAGGGTAAGAAAGATTTTTTAAGAAATTTAGTTGCAACAAATATAGTAATGGAAGGAATTTGGTTTTATTCTGGCTTTATGGTTGCCCTTTCCTTTCGCCAAAGAAATCAATTACGCAATTTAGGTTCGATGATCAATTGGGTCCTTCGTGATGAGAGTCTTCATTTGAAATTCGGTATTCAACTTATTCATACTGTCCTTGAAGAAAACTCGGAACTTTTGACGGCAGAGTTTGCAGATGAAATTAGAAATATCATTATTGAGGGAGTTAATTTGGAAGTTAATTATAATAAAGATATGTTTCCAAAAGGTATTCTCGGACTTAATGCTGATTATGTGAATCAATATGTGCAATATGTTGCAGATCGCAGATTGGAAGAACTAGGCCTTGAACCTCATTTTGGCGTCACCAATCCAGCAAAATGGATGTCTACCGCTACGGATGTTTTTGAATTAGTTAATTTCTTTGAACA
>CAYJRA010000041.1:0-4410 GCA_964372465.1 uncultured archaeon | reverse complement strand
ACAACAGAATTTGGCTACAAACTTTTTAGGAAAAATTTTGATCAAAAACAACAGAGAATGGCTAGAATAACAACTGAATTTGGCTAGCTGTGCAGCAACCGAGTTTGGCTGGGGAAGAGCTTGGCTGATACTTGGTTTTCTTTGTACACAGTTTCTTTTCTAAAAAGAAAAAGGTGAGATAGTTGATGGTAGGAGGGAATGGAATGAGTGGGGGAAATAAAAAAGGGCAAGGCTTTTTTATGCTGAGGTGCAGCTCCAGGCATTTGTATTATCAACTCCGCAGGTGATTGTGGTGCCGTCTGCCGAGATTGCGTTGTGAAGATTTATTCAAAATGGATTTCATTTTCTTTTTCCTTGAAAGTTATGCTGAATTTGTCAAAAATACCCAACCTGCCTAACAAATTAAAACTAGTGCTTAAGTCATCAGAAAAAGCTATTTTTGTTTTGAAAGTTTTACCTGCTATGGTTGTCTCAACTTCATGTATATAGCCGATAAGCTTTGCTGAAACTCCCTGGAATATTTTTTTCTCTCCGCCATCAATGTTAATGCCCAAGGCTCTGCCGATTTCACCTTTGAATAGACACATAGCAGCACCAGAATCAACTAAAGCATCAGTTCTGATTCTCTCATTCTTGAATTTAAGAATTACTTCAACTATTGGCAGATAAGCTTCTTTTTCAAATCTGTACTGAAACTTCATAGAATATTCAACTCTTTAAAATACTCATCTCTTCATCTCTCCGCGGGATTTTAGTAATTAACGGAAGTTCCTTAATTCCTTTTTCTTTTAGGATATTTTTTATTTCGGTTATAGAATCTCCTACTGCAACTATCTTGTCTTTTAAAACTGCAATCCATTTTCCGCTTTGCTTGTTGATTATTTCAGAATGCTCTGAAATCCATTTTGATTCTAGGCTTTGCATTTTGACTCACTTATTTGTTAATAGATATTTAAGTGTTTAAATAATTATTGGTGGGATTTTAGAAAAAGCCTTACTAAAAGAACAGAATATTACTAAGAAAACAACAGAATTTGGCTGAAAAAACAACTGGGCTAGCTGGGCAGCAACTGGATTTGGCTGGGGGTTTGGGGGGTTATTATTTCTATATTACCCTATCCTTTCTTTGCATTTACAAAATTCCATTTGTCTTGTTTTAACATTGACAAGGTGTTTGAAACTCCAGCTTACTAAAAATTTTACATTATTAATTACTGCAACAGCAATATGAATTGTATCATTTTTGAATCTTTCTGGAACTATCTTTTCTTTTAGGTATTCGTCTGCTAGACCTTCTACTTTCTTGTTTATTTTTAATACTTTATATCTTGAAACTAAGCTTAATAATTTTTTTCTTAAGTCGTTGATTTATAAATTCAAAGATTGTCAATTAAGAAATAAGCATTTGCTTGTATCTGCGTTTAATATCCTCAAGCCTTTTATCTATCTCAATTTTAGATAATTTTGAAATCTTTTCTCTAATCTTATGAATTTCCTGCAATGCTTTTGGTTCAGTTTTTGTAGCCATTTTTAAATTTCCTCTGGAGTGCATATATGGATGCTTTTGTATTTAAACCTATTGTTGATTTTTTCAACAGCCAGCATTGTTTTTAATTTTACAATGTGACTTAAGTTCCAGCTTACAATAACATCCATACCATGTATTGTGGCAATAGCGATGTGCAGTAAATCATTATAGTATCTTTGTGGAAATTTCAATTCATTTTGATACTCTTTAGCTAATTTTTCTATTTCCTCAGTCTTTTCTAAAATTTTGAGATTGTATTTGGTTATAACTGATTTTAATTGATTTTGTTTTTTTGGAGGCGCATTTTCGGCCTCTAATATATAAATATCAGATACAAAGCCATTATGTTTTGGCAGCTTATTTTCAAAGAAATTTTCAGTAATCTTCTGCTTTTCTATAGAATCCTGAGCGCTGAATAAAAAATTTGGAACCGATGTTTCTATATATAATTTCATCTTTAACGATTTTAAATCCATCGAACTTAAATAATTATTGGTGAAACTTGTCGTTATCGTTTGGTGGAATTCATTGGTTTTTCATCTCTCGAGTTTCGCTGAAAAAAGCGCTGGGTTTTTCTTGATTTTGATAGTTTATGAAATATTCTGGAGGTGGATGAACCTTTTTGGAAAAACATTCACGAAAAACAACAGAAAATGACTAGAATAACAACAGGATTTGGCTAGCTGGGCAGCAACTGAGTTTGGCTGGGGGGTTGGGTGGGCTTGCTCTAGGGCGGAGATGAGATAGTTTTATTGCTTTGGATGAAATTCTATTGATCTCTCCTTCTCGTCAAAACAAATTTTAAACCTGTCAAATATATCTAATCTACCAATTATGTTAAAACCTACTCCTAAGTGTTTTGAGAACGCTATTCTGGCATTAAAGACTTTATTAGCAATTTTGACATCTATGTTGTGCATGTAGATTTTTATTCTCGACCCATCGGCAACGCTTATGTAATCTTCTTTTCCTTCCTCCAGATTTATTCCTAAATCCTCTGCCATGTCAGCATGGAAGATAGAATAACTAGCTCCAGAATCTACATATGCATCAAAACTAATCCATTCTTTTCCTTTCAATTCAATTGGAACTATCGGCAATAAGCTTCCTGCTAGTTCCTGATACTCAAATTTCATATCAATAAATTGACTTCTTCTGGAGTTGGCATATAGCTTATGTGTACTTTCTTATTCGGAAATTTTTCTTTTGCTTTTTTGAATGATTCATGACTAGAGCTGCTTATGGCTGCTACTCTATTGCCGACTATTGCCAAGTACTTTCCAGGATATTTCCTGGATAATTTTTCAGATTGTTTCTGTAGGAATTTATATTCTTGCATTTTTAATCAGATTAAATTAAAATAAATGGATTTAAAAATTCTCTGTTGTTACTGTTTAGATATGCCTATGCCTGCAACGGATTTTTAAAATCTTCATGAAGCGGATTCTTTATGAAAATCTCCCGAGTTTTTCTTGATTTTGATAGCTTATGAAATATTCTGGAGGTGGATGAACCCTTTAGGAAAAGAGTTTGGCTGAAAAAACAACAGAAAATGGCTAGCTATCCGGCAACCGGATTTGGCTGAGATTTTGATTGGAATTTGACTGGGATGCGGGTTTTTGCTGGTTTGAGGGGTCTGTGAAACCTAGTCTTTCATTGCTTGCTCCAAAACTTCAATCCTTTTGCTTAACTGGATGATGTAGAGAGCCTGCTCCTCGAGCTTTTCCAGCAAGTAATACTGCTGTTGGACTATGTTGTTGGAAGGATGGATTATATTAAATAAATTAAATGACCTTGCTTTTGTTTTGCGTTTATTTCTATTTTGAATTTGTCTAAAGCATCTTTCATTCCAAATACAATAGGCACTTCATTGGAATCTGCGCAGTAGACAAGACTTGTGAATGATGGAGTTTGATTATTTTGTTCATCTAATAACTTTGTTTTTGCCAATCCAATTTTAACCGGCACTATACATTCTTTTTTCTTAACTATGCCTTTGACATGATGACTGCCAAGGAATTCTATATCAAGCTGTTCCCAAATTGTTTTTGGCAGAAGGGATACTACAGCACCTGTGTCTACTATTGTTCTTCTTATAAAAAAGAATTTATCTTTTTTCTTATACGCAACAAGTGCAAACACCCTATTGAATAAATAGGGTGGCTTGTTAAGCTTTCTTAATTCTATATCTTCTATATCAATGATTCTTAGGTTTATTTTTATCATTTAAAGAATTTCAGCACCGGAAGTAATGAAAAGGCTGTATTCATCACCGTATTGCTCTATGTCTTTTCCGTGTTTGACCACTTTGCTATCTTTAATTATAACCCATTCATCCGGATATTTTTCTTGCAATTCTTTATAATGTGCTAGAGCCCATTTGTCTTCCTTAAGGAATTGTTTTATTTTTTGCATCTTACTGTATTTAAATTGTAAGAGAATTTAAATAGTTAACGAAAAAAATGGTTTACTTCTGGGTGAAAATGTGTTGTTTTTTATATCCCGAGTTTCGTTGGGAAAAAGCACCGAGTTTTTCTGATTTTGATAGCTTATGAAATATTCTGGAGGTGGATGAACCCTTTAGGAAAAGAGTTTGGCTGAAAAAACAACACGGAATTACTAGAAATGTGGCAACACGAAATTACTAGAGATGCAGCAACACGAAATTACTAGAGATGCAGCAACACGGAATTACTAGAGATGTGGCAACACGGAATTACTAAATTTGAACTGGGGGCGGGGGGTTTGGAGGGGTTTTATGGGAGGGCTGGGCTTCTTTGGCCATTAGATCTTCTGTGACTGGGATGCTGGTGTTTGCTGGTTTGGGGGGGTCTGGGTCTAGTTTTTCATTGCTTGCTCCAAGGCCTGGATGCGGGCATATG
>CAYJRA010000040.1:0-4542 GCA_964372465.1 uncultured archaeon | reverse complement strand
TCATACTATTAATGTGAACCTCTTTTATGATGGACTAATTAGTTTTTGTTTATTGATTTTTTATTGTTTTAAATCATTTGGTGTCTTGATTAATATCGTATCATAATCTTTTAGATTATTAGCTAGAAAATAGGTAAAACTATAACAAATAACTTAAAGAACGTCAAGATTCTAGAAAGATCATTATGTTGAATTTTTAATTACTTCTTACAGAGAGTAAATTCACAGCATTTAGTTTGTTACACAGATCAAGCAACTTCAATATTGATAGATTCTTTTTTACAATAACTGATCATAGTATTTTTCTAATGTATCTACTACTTGCTTAGTTGAGTGATATTTCCTAACATACTCTAATCCTGCTCTAGATAATCTACTCCTTTCAAGATGATTATCGATAAGTGTGACAAGATCATTTTCAAATGTATCTTTGGTAGTTCTATACACCGGCGGTTTATACTTATCATACAACACATCAGAGACATATGTGATGATGGGTTTGCCCAGTGACATACCTTCTAGTTCAAATTTACCAAACCACCCCATTTCAGGCATTATCTTACCTACAATAATATCGCAACTTGCAATCATTTTTAATGCTGTAGTGTGTGGTACATTGATAATCCGCTTAACTACACACTTACCTTGTTCTTCAAGTCTAGTAAGTGTTTTACTATAGTAATCAACATGTGACTTCATTATACTATAGTATGGATAATGTGCTACAAGTGGTGTCTTGTTTGATAGTTCATTATTGGTACTAAAACTTCCAATTTTTTCAATTTCTATTGGATGTGGTAACCACTTCCCATTAGGAGCAAAATTTAAGAGGTCCGGTGTTGCAACAATACAAAAGTCATTTTCATGTTTTAGGACGGTACGCAGGTCATCACCGTGATAATGTTTCAAGAATGCGTGATGTTGTTTTCTCTTCTCTAGATTTTGTTTAAGACCACCATAGGGGTAATGGTAATGCCATACATCATAGGATTCTAATTTTCTATGGAAAAGCCACCTTGAATAATGCGAATTATATTTGATTCTAGTTCCACCAAACTGTTTTTCAGTTATATCATCAAGCACGAAAACATTTACGGCGTGGTCTCTTTTTCGTTGTTCATTTGCTATTGTAGAGGCTATACCAGCAGTATTACCTATCTGTGCTATCTTCATTGATTCATTTTCCTAATAAATTAAGATGCTATCCATATTTAGGCTCTACAAATGACAAAACTTAGGAATGTTCAAATTGTCTATGCATTGATCCAGATTGTTTGATATTATCACAAACAGCAAACTATATGTATCAAAGTGTTCATATTATTTTCCAAGACATAGATTTATGGGAACTTATTTTGTCATTGTAACGTGTAGAAATTCTGAACATAATATAGAAGCTGCGCTAACTTCACTTAAGAATCAGATATTGAAACCAGAATACGTTATTATAATAGATGATGGTTCTACTGACAAAACTCCAGAAATTCTGAAAAAGATGAAAGCAGATTGGAGTAATCTATATGTAATTACGAATCCTGATTTTGGATACAACATAGGCAGAGTAGTAAGCAACTGGAATAAAGCGGTTAATCTTGTTCAAGAATTGAATCTAGATAAGACTGATTACCATATGATCAGTACAGATGATACAGTATACGAAGAACGGTATGCTGAAAAAATCATAGCGTATATGGATATAAATAAAAATATCGCAATTGCGTCTGGAAACTATAATGATGTTGTTGCTAAATCGCCTCATGGTGCAGGACGATTTATCAGGAATTCTTTTTTTGTTTCAAATGATGGGTATTATCCAGAAAAGATGGGCTATGAATCTGCGATGTTGCATATGGCTAAACGATGTGGGTATGCATATACAGTGTTAAATGATGCGAGGTTTAGGCACACCAGAGAACTTGGAGCTGATCATCAATTTTATGAATTCGGTGCAAGTATGCGAACATTAGGATATCACCCTTTATTTGTTCTTGGCAGATTTATTATTTATTTTGTAACTGGAAAGCCGATAGGCAGAAAAGGGGCGATCAATATGTTTTATCATTATTTGGCATACATGCCAAAAAATGACGGTTATGATAGTATGTATGATAAGGATCTTCGAGAATTCATTAGAAGAACACAGTGCAACAGAATAAGGAAGTTATTGAAAGGTAAAATGATATGTACATAACCCCTACTTTCAATAATTTTCCATGGTAACATTATCACATGTGTATCTTCTGGTTACAACAGTGATTATTTAGATATTCAGATAGATTCATCTGATTCAGGATTCAATTCATGATTTAAAAATTGATCTTTCTTGTGTCTTTTCAAGATAAATTCCAAATACTTCAAGACCTCCGCATTCTCTTCTGGAGTAGTCTTTCCTTGTAATAAACGAATTTGATATCTACTAATCCACGCCCATACCCAGTTTTCCTGCAATAATGCTTCGTTCTCTACTGTGAATTGATTTCGTCTATGCCAATAACCAAGCAAGATTGCCGCAGGAATGTATATGCCAAGAAAAAATAACGTGAAAATAACAAGATTACTGAATATTTCATGAAGAGTAGGAACTTCTTTTATAGCAAAATTATATGCTATTAAGATAAAATTAACAAAGCTCATAATAAAGGCAAGATAATATCCATGACCATTTCTAAAATCAAGCCAACGTCTACGAAGAAAATAACTAATCATTTTTGTTCAAATCATTAAAGATATTCCTGTTAATTTACATTGCCATACATTAAGACATATTATCTTATTCTTGATAAGTGTTTGAATTATCTACTATGAGATTAGTTGGGTTATAGTTTTTGTTTTCTGTTCATAGTCTTACTGATAAACAACTTGTACCATACTTCCAACGCTAAAATTCCCAACATTTTACTAATGTAACGAAGATTTGATTCTGAGTTATTTTCTTGCAATTTCTTATAGGCCATATTAAGCCATTGCTCATTGATTATCTTATTTTTTACTATTTCAGAATCTTGGTTTACATAAGTGCTAACAATTTCCTTGGAGTTCTTTTCCCAAAGGGATGTAATATCAACAGAAAATCCTTTTTTTACTGGTTGAATTTTTTCGAAACCTTTTTGCTTACTTAGAATAGAGAGTAGGGGTATTTTTCCTTCAATTTTTATAGGATCATATTTAATCTGCCAAGGGACATGGGTTGCAAATTTTATCATTTTATTAGTTAGGAAAATAGATTCTATATTCAAACCAAGAAACTTGCCAAATGCCTTATTTGTAGGCATCCAGTCGTAAAGTAATTTTCCATTAAAATCTGCAAGAAATACTTGATCTAGTGGAGATAGATGGTTATCAAAAAAAGGTCTGAAAATTTCGTATATAGTTTCCCATGAAAATTTTATTTTCAAACCAAACATCTTATGCTGATCTGGAACCCAGTCACGTTCATGACATGATAGATATAATTTAGCTTTTTCTTTCCAATCTGTACCTTGTTGTAAAAGTGAGAGAAACTTTTGATATCTAAAAGTATAACCAGCAAATAGTTCATCTCCTCCGTCACCAGAATAAAAAATATTTGATTTCTTTTTTGTATATTCCATGATATAATAATTATACAGATTCCATCGTGGTTCTTTCACAATAGAAATTAATTGTGGCAATTCACTTAGAATATCTTCTTTAATTATACTATGAAAATCACAATCATAAATTCTTGATATTTCTTTTGCCCGATTAACTTCATCATCTTTGTCTCCAAAGCCCATACTAAAACAGTCTATTCTGATATCTGGAAAAAGAGACCTCATCATTGCTAATGTAAGTCCAGAATCTATGCCACCACTAAGAGATATTGAAATATGTTGAGGTTTTGACTGTTGATATTTTGATAACAAATCATTTCTTATTATATCTATAATTTTTGGTTCTATATCACTGGAAGGTAGAGGAGCAAAATCAGAGTCATGCAATGGTTTCATACATGATTCTTTATCTGGATCGTATCGTATGGTTAGGATTCTCAAAATAGAGTTGTAATTCATTTGTGTTGTTCCGTGTTAAAAAACATGGAGAAAGTAAATAGTAAAGTCTTTCTAAAACAACGTTGAAGTTAGATTAAAGAGAAACCGTTATTGAAAAATTTGCTTGCCGATTACTTGATGAGTATTTAGTTTTTATGCATCACAAGTATAGGAAATATGTTCTTGATAGTGATTTAAGATAAGGCTTGAGATGCTTCGTGGAACATCTGGCTTTTTGCACAGCCTGCAGCAAGTTCATCGCCTGCTCCTCGTCTCATGATTCCTCGGTACAGACCATCTTCTAGTTTTGCTCCTACTCTTTGTTCCCATTCTTCTACAGTGATCGAATATTTTTTCTGAATTCTATCACGGTACCATTCTGGGATTACGTTGAAAGCACAGAATGGAATTATTCTAAGATCGGGTGTCACATAGTGGATATCACATCTTTGCAGTCTTTCCAGATCTTCGTTGTATTTGTCTTGGAAGTGCATCATGCCCAAGAAGAGTCCTTTGACATGCCATGAACCAA
>CAYJRA010000039.1:0-4765 GCA_964372465.1 uncultured archaeon | reverse complement strand
TTATCTAACCTCCTCCTACCCATATAATAATTAAAAATTCCAGCTACTTAAACTTTTCTTCGCTCAAAGATATCATCTTCTTTAATTTCTCCTCAATTCTTTCCCAATATCATAATCTAGTAAAAATTCATCCAAAAAAAAATCTAAATGATCTAAAAAAGACTAGCTCTTCTTCCATATAAAGGGCTATTATAACTCAAAACCTGTCTTTCTATTATAGAGATGGAAGATCCAGTAAATATTAACAAAATATTAACTGTGAAAATAATAGCCATAAAGATCCTATAGAAAACGTTTTTCTAAATTCTTATAATTTTCATATTTCTCATACATCAACTCAACATTCCTATCACAAACAAAATCATGATGCCTAAATCCCCCTCCAAATGATTTAGGAATGTGCATCAGCTCATGAATTATCACTTTATCCTGTTCTTTTCTGTTTAGTTTATCAAACCTCTCAAGAAATTCAATTGCATAAAATGCTTTTGTTTTCATAGCATTCTGCATTAGTTTTCCCAGAGCATGGCATCTCGCCAATGTCCTTCTTGTAGATGAGCCAAAACTCCTAAAACATGCAACCCTGCTCAAATCAACATGTTCCATCCCCAAAACTTTAACAATTTCATTTAATCGATCCTGCAAATCAGGAGCCTCATAATATTTCATATATAAAACAAAAAACTAAGATTTATAATAATTGCTATTAAGGATTCTAAAAACTAAAAGAACAGAAATAAATCCTGTAACAATAAATAATCCAAATTTTAGAAAAATAAAATCTAGAACATCTGTTTCACATTTCTTGCAATTTTCCCCACAATCAACTCCTTCCTCATTATCATCTTTAATTCCATTATAACAAAAGTTGCATTCTTCAAGTCTATTCTGAACAAAAATACTGTTTAACCTATTCATCTTAAGATTATCAGTCTCGATATAACCAACATTGCTCCCATCTTTATATAAAGTGATCATATCTCTGTCACAAACGACCTCTTTATCAGAAGAAATTTCAACATACGATTGGCAAGGAATACTTTCCCCATAATCATTAATACACTTATTCAAATCTTTACATATTCTTTTCCTTAAACCATATAATCTAACATTTCCTATCAAAACATCATCAACTTCATCAGAATAACTGCATTCTTCAAAAGCTTCACATATAATTCTAGGAATACAGATACTGCTCCTCTCTATTATTCCACCAGAACCTGCCTGTTCATCATCATCCTCTCCCTCAATTTCCCCTATTTTCCCTCTAACAGACACACTACAATATAAAGCCTCGCCAGGTTTATCCAAAATATTATGGCAATCATTTTTATCATCACAACTTCTTCTACTAATTCCATCTTTACATCCACCCCACTCACTACAACTCCAATCAGGCACACAAAAAACTAAAGACGCTACTTCTAAATTTGGGGTTACACTGGGCGACGGACTCTCAACAACACTTACGCCAGGACTTGCTTCAACGCTCGGACTTGTTGTTAGACTTGCTGCTGGACTCAAAGTAGGACTAGGAATTGAATCTATTAAACTCGGTTTTAAACTGGGCGAAGGACCATATTCCTGACTTGGAATTATTCGTGAATCTCCATTTGGACTAGAGTCTATTATTGCACTGCTAGCCGCAATAGGGCTCTCAAAATTTTCTTCTGTCGGCGAAGCTGTATAGACCGGCGTTGGATAAAAACTAGAATATTCCTCTGTAGGACTATATTTTATTATATCACTAACATCAAAAAAATAAAATACTACATATAAAGATAAAACAACAATCAGTAAATAATAAGGCCATAAAATTTTCTCTTCATTTTTTATCTTAATATAAACCATCTTCCTTTATAAATAAAAGAACAAACTCTATTTAAATTTACTTAATAAAACGAAAAGTGAAGCTCCCCACCCAAGAGTTTGTCCTTCGGACAAATCCGCCTTCGGCGGAGTGGGGCATCTAAAAATCTGCGAGGCGTAACTGCGCTCCTTTTCTTCCCTGCTTTTTAATGTAGTTTCTTATTACCTCTGCATTTACGCCCTCTCCAACAGTTCCGACATAACCACCAACACTCCAAAACTCTCCACCCCATAATTCATTTTTCAAATCTTTATGCCGCTTAAACAATTCTATCGCTGTGATGCTTTTTACAATCCTGAAGATTTGTGAAGGAGAATACTTCGGCACTGTCTGCAAAAGAATAACAATTATCTTTAATCTGCTTTAGAAATTCATAGCATCTCTTTTTTGTTCTTTTATCGACGAATAAGTGGACAGTCGTATACTTCGTTATGCTGTCTATACAATTCAAATCATAATTGTCCTTTCCTTTCACCTTCACGTACCTTTCGTCGTAATGTTGACGTCCAATGAGCTTTGGCTTTACCTGTTTTTTTATCGGATTTTAAAAAAACACCGTATTTCTCGCACCATGACCGGATAGTCTCTCTACTTACTTTGACTCCATCATATTGCCACAAATGGTTTTTTACATCCCATAAAGACAAGCCATCATTATGCATATGAATTGCGCGAGTAATATCTTTTGGTCTATATCTCATTCTTTCAAAACCATCATGTTCTATAAACTGCCTTTTGCATGTTAAGCATAGAAAACTCTGCTTTGTTCTTACTTTCCTTTTCCTCAAGCCATTCTTAATAACTTTAGAAGACTTGCAAAAAACACATTTTTTGACAATGATAAATTACCTCCTTTTAATATAATGCTAAGGGAGGTAGTATTTATATCATTCGTTTACCTGATAGTATCCCATCACAGAAATATTTATATACACTGCAAATTATTAATAAAACATGGGATTAACAGAAAAACTAACTAACTTAAAAAAAGCTTTGTATATTCCGATTCTTGCTGGAAGCACATTGTTCGGCTCTGCCTTATACAATCCTTCATATTCTCAAATAAGAACAACAGAAACAGAATCTTTTGACAGCTCTGTATCAAAGTCTCATATTGAACTTGCAACTGACTCTGCAGGAACATCATACACAGGAAAATGGGCGATAGGCAGTCAATACCTGGAAGCTTCTGACTTTGATAGACAGTCAGGTCATTTAAGATACATTTTCAATGATAAACTATATCCAGTAAGAACAACAAACATGAAAATAGAGGTTCTTGTAAATAAACCAACATGGGAATCTGATGTCGACAGAGTAGGGATTATTTTTACAGCAGATCCAATATCCGGAGAAGCAGGAGGAACATATTATGTCTTCACAATAAACGCTCACCCTGCAGTAAGCCAACATAATGTTAACATATCAAAAAAATCGCCAGGTTTTGACGAATCTTACTACAATGATACAACAACTTTGGTAAGAGGTGGGGACTGGAACAAACTTGGGATTCAGGGCGATAAATTATTAGGCTATAAATTCTTCATCAATGATCAAGAACTAATTCCAACCAGAACCGACCCTGATACAGGAGAAATATTCCCTGTAACTATCAATCTGCCAAACTTAGCAGGTTATGCAGGCGTTTATGTTTTCAATAGTGACCGTTCAATTAGTTCAACAACTCTTATTGATAATTTCAGAGTAGAATATAATACTACAGTTTTAGCATTAACTCCAGCAGGAAATGGCGGCGGAGCAGATTTAACGCCACACAATCCAGAAATTATGTTAAGAGGAGATGTAACAAGAGATAAAGTAATAGATATTTCAGATGTGCTTGAAAGTGTAAAATATATATTTTATCCTAGACGCTCAAGAAATCAAAATACCTGTGTGGACGCTATAGATGTTGATGATAACGGAAAATTAAATTCTAATGATATAGTTAATCTATTAAGATACATCTATTTTGGGAATGACCCACTTCTAATCTATAAAATCGCCCCGCCAAACATTGGTGGTCCAGGAATAGACTTAACTGTTGACAGATTAAGATGTCCTATAATCAAGCAATAAAAATTCCGCCATTATTTAGTCACTATCTCTAGGCCATCCATATTTTTCAGCATATAATCTTTCCCTAATGCCCTTTTTGTCCTAACATCAATTGCTTTAATAAAATTCTTACCTATATCGCTATGTATTCTAAATGCAAAGTCCAATGCAGTACTCCCATTTTTCATTAAATAACAATCAGGCAAAACATTTCCTTTGCTGTCAACTAACTTCTCACCAGCAGGAAAAACAGCAATATAATCTAAAATTTCAAAAACAATTTTATTCAAAACCTCCTGAACGCCTGTTCCACCAAATTCCCCAATTACCTCACTAATTCTATCAATTGCCTTTCTCTGACCCTCATTTAATTCCCCCACAATCTTGAAATCTCTATCTCCCGGCACATAATCTATTAACCTAACTTTATCAGCCTCTCGCAGAGCAAGTTCACCGTCAGCAAAACAAGAAACAATAGAGTAATCAAACTCTTTCTCAACCCTTTTCAGATTCTCTTTAGCAAGTGGTCTATCAATCTTATTGGCGGCAATTATCATTGGCTTTGTCATTTTTCTCAACATTTGGCTAAACTTAAAAATTTCTTCTTCACTCCAGATAGTTGGCTTCTCAACATCTAGCTTTGACTTTAAAATAACTTGTTTAACATCATCAGCACTAACCTTCAACCCAGAAAACTGTTTAGCCACAGCATCAGAAAAATTCGTCCTTTGTAATTCAACTGTTCTAGAAAAAGATTTCCACACTTTCTTAAAAATCCCAAGATACCATAAATCCAATTCTTTTTCAATAATTTCAATATCTCTTCCAGGATAATAT
>CAYJRA010000038.1:0-4881 GCA_964372465.1 uncultured archaeon | reverse complement strand
TGGTATAGGAAACGGAATAACTATTACACCCCTACTCCAATGTTTTGAAAAAAGTTATCCAACAACGGAATATTTTCATAGTGAAAATGAAATTCTTTCAGATAAATGGTTTACTGAAAAAGCTGGATTAAAAAAATTAAAGGGATTTAGCCCAATTTCGTGGAGACGGTTTAAAAGAGATGACTGGGATAAAATCATTAATTTCATAAATCAGAATCAGATTGACTTGATAATTAATTTGCGTAATGAGGGTCCAAAATATGATATTGATTATTATGAATTTAAGAAATTTCTAAAACAGGATCACGATGTCGCTTTTTGGGATTTGGATTTTAATAGTATGGAAAATAGAAAAAAGCAGGAAAATCTGACTGGCGATCTCCTGAAAATGTTTCAACGACACAGTGTTGATATTTCCCGCTATGAATCTCGTTGGCTCTCTGTTGGCGTCAAAAATAAAAGTGGGATTGGTTTCGGTATGGCTGCTAGTCAGAAAAATAAGCGTTGGTCGACGCGTAAATGGGTTGAGTTGGCACAGAACATACTAACCGACAATGATCAAAAAATAATTTTATTTCCAGGTATATCACAAGAGGAAATAGATCAAGCGATGGAGGTACAAAAAAGTATTAGTGCAGGTAGAAGCGAACTGATCAGCCACCAAGAACTTCACAACGTTGCGATTATGCTGGGAAAGTTAAAATGTTTTATATCAAATGATACCGGCCTTTTGCATATTTGCTCTGCAATTGGAATTCCTACAATTGGTCTCTATACAAGCACCGACCCTGACATCTGGGCGCCTTACAATAAAACAAGTTTTTCATCAATCACTAATATTTTTATGAAAAAATGTCCTGCGCGCAAAGTATACTGTGGAAATTGCTTTCATTATTATGATCCTTGTCCTGCGATTACTCAATATGGTGATAGTATAAGCCCCAAACAAGTATTTGAGTTAGTTAAGGAAGTAGTTATTTAGATATCTTTTCTAGTTCGATTTATCTTTTGTAATTGAGATTGCTCCGCAAGCAATTTCTTATAAGAACCAGAGATTCTTTTTTTATATTTTTCTAGCGCATGAATAACAAAGGTTTCAAACATACTAACCCACTCAGTGAATATTATTCTTTTGATCTCTCTATCTTTGGGAATATGCAAGTTGCTCAAAATAATTTCGACTTGTCGATTGCTCATTACACTTTTTAGAGCTTCCTTGATACGAGGCCTCCGTCGCTCAAAAGTATAAACCAGGAAGTCTTTGAATTGTTCTGACTTTTGCTTATCGAAAACAGGTTCTCCTCTTCTCTTGATAGATACGAATGTCGTATCAAACTTGGGTCTAGGACTGTAATTGGATTTATCGATATCCATGAGCCATTTTATCTCGAAGTTGATATTTAAAATATGTGACAAAAGAGGAGAATGTGCGTGTGGCGCACCTAGAAACTTAATGGCGGCATCTTTCTGCATAATAAGGTATGCCGTGTGTAATTTTGATTGTTCATTTGTAACTTTCCTGATAATATCTGCTGTAATATTAAACGGAATATTAGAAACGATAGTAAATGGTTTACTTGGCATGGAATATTTTAGAAAATCAGCTTGGATAAGCGAGAAGTTAGTTGTATCAGCATATTTTTTTTGTAGTTCAGAAAAGAGTTTCGGATCGGCTTCAACTGCAATAACTTTCTTATTTCGCTTAATAAGAGCGTCGG
This sequence comes from uncultured archaeon, assembly GCA_964372465.1. Classification (GTDB taxonomy): domain Archaea; phylum Aenigmatarchaeota; class Aenigmatarchaeia; order CG10238-14; family CG10238-14; genus JAGVVZ01. The sequence continues at coordinate 3,163 of CAYJRA010000038.1, read as the reverse complement.
TGATAAGACCTTTACCCGGGCCAATTTCAAGTACTAAATCGGTATCGTTGAAGTTAACTTGTGAAATAAGTTTATTAATAACTTCCTGATTGTTTATAAAGTTTTGTGAATGAGAAATCATAAGATTTAATAAAGAAGAATTAAAATTCTGATAGCATATTTAACATAGGAAAAACACCTGTATAATATAAAGTTTAGCATAAATATAGTAAAATATATACACGACTTTTATGAAAAGTATCTTACAATTTAATCAAAAAAATACTACGGTAGTACCTCAGGGATTGTTTGTACTAGAAGAACGGTTCAGTGAAAACTTCTTAGAATACTTTTTTGAACATTACACCAAACCTGGCGATACTATACTCGATCCTTTTACTGGTCTAGGAACATCTATGATTGTGGCGCAACGAATGGGCAGAGAATATTATGGTTTTGAGCCCAACAAAGAAAGATTTAACTTTGTGCAATCACAGATTAACGAACCTCAGCATGTATTTAACGCAAGTGCATTAAATATAAAAAACTACAGTATTCCTAATATTGACTTTTCTATTTCTTCCCCTCCCTACACTCATATTTTTAGTCACAACAATCCCCTAAGGAACTCAACTGAAAACAATAGGGATTCTTACAAACAATTTCTATCTGATATTGGGAATATTTACAACCAAATAAAAAACAAACTAAAATATAAAGGATATTGTGTTGTGGAAGTTTCAAATATATTTGATGAAAATCATAACTTTTCTCCACTAGCATGGGACATTGCCAGAGAAGTGACTAAGATAATGCCCCTCCAACAAGAAATAATAATAGAGTGGAACAGGAGTCAGTATGGATTTACCCACACTTATTGTTTCGCATTCCAAAATATTAAGTGAAAGGTTCCCTTTTACTAAAAGCACGGCGGCAAAATCTGGGCGGAATCGGCCGGCGCGGGCAAGGGTTCCACATTTTTCGTGGAACTTCCTTTGAACTAGCAAACATCAGTATTCTGATATTCTCAAGAATTTCAGAATGTTGTTCACATATTTTTTTGTGGAGTTGCCCGGAGCATGAATCCCTTGCGCCAAATCACCGTAACAACATTCCAACATTCTCAAGAATGTTGGAATGTTGTGAGTTTCGTAAAACAAAAATATTTCCTTCAAGAACCTATTACATTTGAAGATCAATAAATCTAGCATACATTTCTGTCCAGACGATACTCTCCTGTTGGAAACTGAGGTTACAAACAAAACAAAAGAAGCTCAAATCAAGATTGGTCTATCCTTGCATGAATTCGAGAATGAAAATTTATATAAGGACATATTAGTTAATTTGGTAAAGGAACTCACAAAAAGTATCGGTAATATATCATTTGTTTTGATACCGCATTATTATAGTGAAGAAGAGGAGCATGGTGATGACTTGAGATACATGAGGTCAATGATGGATGAGGCAAAAATAAACGATTATATTTCTTCGAGTTACTCGGGACTTATAGAAAATAAGGATTTCAAAACTCAAGTAGAAACTATGTATAATAAATATTCAGGATTGGATATTGTCATTTCTTCAAGATATCACGGGATTGTGTTGGCTTTTGCACACAGTGTACCAGTGATTGGAATCAATTTGAATGCGTACTGTGCCCAAAAGAATTCTACACTCTATCAAGAAATAGGTTTAGATCAGAATATGTTCCTCCATGATATCTCAAGTTTGGATGTAAGGAATATTGTAAAAAACTTTGCACACATAGTCTCTCACAGAGAGATGTATGTAAACAAAATTCAGACACAATTTAACAGGTTAAAAGAAACGACAAAAAAATTTTATAATGAGATGAATCATTATGATATTAAATAAAATAACAATCTCAAAGGTTGGTGAGAAAACCACAATCACGTATTCGTATACGGATTATGTGCAAAGAAAAAGTGTACTTTGGTTTGAGCTTGGGTTAGCAGAGCCAGATATAACTTTAAATGCAAATTCGTTTGTTCTTGGCGTACTTTTGATTTCAATGAAAAATAATAGCGACATTGATTGCGGTGAATATCAAATTTCACAAGGATTATTTGAAAAGTTAGAACTCATACAAGATAAAGTCATTGAGCTATTTCCAGAATTGCGCTTACATAAAATCAGAATCATCGCTGAAATCAGCCGCGAACATAGAAATAAGAAAAATAAGGAAGTGGGGACATTCTTTACCGGTGGCGTGGATTCGTTTTATGTTCTTGCTAATGAGAAGAGTATTACATCCTTGATATATGTGATCGGTTTCGATATAAAGGCAACTGATACAAAATTGGTATCCTTAATTGTGCCCAACATCAAAGATATTTCTGACCACAAAAAAATAAATTTGGATATTGTAACGACTAATTTGCGAGAGTTGACAGAAAAAGAATTTTCTTGGGAATATATGTACGGGATGGCTCTCGGTTCAGTTACTAACCTTTTTAGTAACTATCAGAAAATTTATATACCATCAAGTCTTGATCTTGCAAATCAAACTGCTGACGGTTCTCATTCTGAATTAGACTATCTATATTCAAATGAGTATGTGGTTGTGGAGAACTATGGCATAGATAAAAATAGAATTATGAAGGTTAGGTCGATCATGGAACAAGAACCTTTGTCGAAGAAATATCTTCGTGTTTGTTGGAAAAATGTACACGATACCTATAACTGCGGGGTTTGTGAGAAATGTGTTAGGGCAAAAATGGAATTGGATTCTCAGGGGTATCTACAAGACGTGGAGACGTTTACAAATAAAAAAATACTGCCCTATATAAAATCGTTCTGTATTAGATCAAGGGTAATCGCGCATTATTATACAGAAATAGAAAAAAACTTACATGAAAGAGTTACCGATTACAGCGCCGAACTTAGAAACAAAATTAAAGAATTTGAAGCCTCAAGGGATGGCACAGAGACTGTTGTGGATGTATTTTCGGGGAAAAAGAAAAATATTCTATTCATAGATTTCAATGGTGTTATTTCTTACAATCCATTTTGGATAACTATAAAAGATCCGGAACATAAATTAAATAAACACTTCCAAGTAATAGAAGAATTTATTTTCAGAAAAGATAAGGATCTTGTCTTGAGCTGGATGTCTGGAGAATTAACCACCGAAGAGGTACATGAAAGACTTCGGGTTGCTCTG
>CAYJRA010000037.1:0-4989 GCA_964372465.1 uncultured archaeon | reverse complement strand
TAGATATGTAATTTCTTCGAAACTTTAGAATTCCGCACATTTTATCATTTTCTATCTTGCAGAAAAACGTGCAATTACAGCCCGAGAGTTACATTTTCCTCGTCACTTATAAATTATTTTCTTTCTATATTAATACCATGAAAAAAATTCTGAGCGTTTTTGCATTTGTTTTGATGATTTCTTCAGTTATTCCAATTTCCTTTGCTTTAGAAACAGTCTCATTGCCTGCAGTAATGGATGCAAGAGTTGAATTAGCCAACACAAATAAAAATTTCGGAGACAGCGTTAATTTATATGTCAGATCGGGTGCGGGCAGTGATATGCGGTCTTTCTTGGGATTCAATCTTTCCGCATTACCTTCTAATATTGAAATCAAATCTGCGTGGCTGATGCTGTTCATGAAAGATGCCCCCGGTGTTTCAAGAACTTATGAAGTTCAACGAGCAAATGCAAGCTGGGTTGAAGGGAATGGCGGCAGTGATAATAATCCTGCAGGTGAAATAACATGGAATAACCAGCCTGCTGTTGCAGGGAATGTTGTCACGAATACGACAGGCACAACAGATAATGTTTGGTTGTCTTGGAATGTGACGGAGGATGCAAAAGCTATGCTTAACGGCACAAATTACGGATGGAGAATTAAAGATGCGCAAGAAAATTCAACAACCGGAAGAGAAGCCATTTTCCATTCGCGAGAGACCACAAACGTATCATTGGCTCCAAAATTGGTTATTGCTTATGAAAACTTAACGGCAATCCTGCCTGCAATAGTTGATTGCAGGCCAAATCCTTTGACCGTAGGCAGCAGCATAGAATGGATAAACTGCTTCATTGAAATAAACGGAACTAATGTAGGCAGCATCAACATTACAACTGTTGCTTTATCTGTCATTAACAAATCCGGCAGTTCATTTCCCGATCATTCATTCTCTCATCTGGACGATTATGATTTGGATGGGCAGGCAGACATGCAGATAAGATTCGATAGGAATGAAATGGATGCAAAATATTTCGGCGGGGTGATTGATGAGAAGATGTTCGTATTAAATGTATCTGGTGGTGTAGGATCAAAACTTTTCGATGGTTTGAGCAATTTCACTGTTGTAAAATCACCGGAAAAATTATTTGCGAAATATATTGTCAACAGCACGTCAACATACAAAGGTGCGGTTAATAGAATCCCACATTTAGATTTATCAGATTTTCATTTGAAGAGAACTGGTTTTGACGGATATTTCTTTAGCTTGGGTGATCCGAAACTTATCGGTGCGGCTAGAGCAGTGGTAATGGGAGAAATGGATGTAGAGAAGACGGTGATGAAAGGCGAGGAGGAGATGACGCTGATGAAGAAGCAGCCCGTTGTTATAACTGCAGTGATGAATGATTATGATGACTGCTCTGCCAGCAAAGGAAAGATCTATTGCGAAGGGAGCGGATGGATGATGATCGCAAACAGGAAGACAGGGGATTCGATGAAACACGAGTTGAAGAAGATGGCGGTCTCTGTCGATGGCAAGAAAGCAAGCATGCAGGGCGGAGATTTCTGGAACGATGTGTTCAGCTTGACTGATATTCCAATCAAGAATAAGAAGATTGTTTAAGTCATAATAAATCAAATATTTATGATTCGGCTGTTTTAGAATATACATGTATAGTGGAAGAGGCATAGTTTACAATTTACTAACCACGTTTCTAGCTTTATGGATTATGGGATGTTCTGCTGCCTCTACACCGACTTTCACAGCAACGAGGCCGCCGCCAACATCAACCTATACAACTACACCAACTAGAACACAAACATCTATATCAATACCTACGCCCTCCGTTCCATACTCACTAACACCCACCATAGCCAGTTATGGTACACCAACACCTATTAATACATTTTCCAGAAGGCTGCTAAACGGATCAGTTGTGAACATATTAGAATTTCCTTTACCACCCGACGAAAATTATAAATGGATTCAGCCAGGCTTGGATACAGATATCAAACAGGGGTGGACAGATGCTTTTATATTGCTATCAGATAAAGAGCATATCAAGGTAGGTCTTTTTTATGATGGTTTTATTACTCACGATGATTTAGTGGACGTTATTTACATTATTTATGGGGCACCTGGGATAAGTTTGGGAAAAGCATCAAGTAAGAATATTATAAGAGTTGATATTCCAAGCGCCAGACAAAGTTATGTTTTGAAACTGGACAAGGGCATATGGTTTCACGCGCCTGTTTTACCATGAATTAGTATTTCTTTATTTTTGTTTCTTATCAGTCGTAATATTCTGTTCTACAATCATTCCGGTTCATAATAAATATTATTTCCCACTAAGTTATAACATACGCGATTAGGAGCAGGTTTAGATATGTCAGGATACGGAATTAGAGGAATAGTTTATTTTGCATTAAATACATTTATTGCATTATACATTGCTGCATGTTCAGCAGCCGCTACTCCGACCACAACTCCTACTTATACACCCAGACCAACAGCAACTCAAGCACCCACTAACACTCCTACATCAACCCATACACCCACATCAACCAACACTCCCACACCAACTCCCACACCAACTATAACATCAACCCCAACCCCCAATTATGCCTTCATCAAAATCGAGAAATTTCATGATTATAATGGAGATGGTATCAAACAGGATGGAGAATCCCCTATTCCTGGCTGGCCAATAAAAGTTATTGCTCCAGGTGGTTCAACGTATGAATATCGTACAAGTCGCGATGGTGTTGTTTTTATTTCTTTGAACCCCGGAACATATACTATCTCAGAAGGAGATCAGCCTGGCTATAGGCCAACCTGTAAAACTTCTCATATTATTGAGGTTAAACAAGACCATTTGGGAAAATTAATGGAGCAAATTTTATCATTCTGTAATCAGCAATATAGTTCTCCAACACCTACAAACACACCACAGCCACCACCCGAACGACCGGAAAGAGAACCGCCAGGAAAGCCACCACAGCCACCACCACCCGAACCACCCAAACCACCACCACCCGAACCACCCAAACCACCACCAAAACCAAACAGGTAATGAAATTATGAAAAAAGAATATTTAATAAAGAGTTTAGTTTTATTGTCATTTGTTTTGTTTAGTCTTGATTTTGTTAGTGCAACCAATACATGTAATTTCTGCCCATCTGGCAAATCACCAAGCAAACTTTTTGCTGGTACTGGGGAAAATGGCAGAATATATTCCTTCGACGGCACCGCATGGTCTTTGAATTTTGATACTAGCGAAGTAAATATTTGGTCAGTCGGAACCTTCCAAGGAAATCCTTATGCCGGCACTTCCGACGGTGGCAAGATTTTAAAAAACAGCGGCGGTACTTGGACAGAAAAGTTAGATACGTCATTAACTTATACAGAAACGTTCTGTCCGTTTAACGGCGTGTTTTATTCAGGCATTGATCCGCCAGCTACAATATATTCTACAACCGATGGCAACACATGGTCTCTTTCAACAACTTTAAGCGAATGGTATGTAATGTCCATGGCTATTTATAATGGAAAAATGTATGCAGGAACTGGCTCAGAAGGAAAGATCTTCGTCTTCGACGGCACCGCATGGTCACTGAGTTATGATAGCCCCGAATCTTGGATATTTTCATTAGAAGTTTATAACGGCAAATTGTATGCAACTACAGGTGATAACGGCAATATATATGTCTTCGACGGCACCGCATGGTCGCTGGCAGCACATTTACCTGTAACAAGCATCGAAGCTTCAGAGGTTTATAACGGCAAATTGTATGTGGGCACATATCCGGGTGCAAAAATATATTCCTTCGACGGCACAACGTGGTCTTTGAGCTTTGATAGTCTTGAAACCAATGTTGCCGCACTAAAAGAGTTCAAGGGCAAACTTTATGCGGGCACTTCAACCAATGGCAAGGTCTTCGTCTTCGACGGCACCACATGGTCGCTGAGCTATGACACCCCTGAACGAAAAGTCTTTTCATTTAGTTTTAGTTGCGATGAAATTCCACCAACCACTACAACTAGCACAACAACCACATCTACCACCACAAGCACCACGACAACTTCAACTTCAACAACAACCACAACTCTTCCACCAACCACTACAACGTCAACAACCACTACCAGCACAACCACGACATCAACAACTAGCACAACAACTACAACACTCCCATCTTGTGTCCCTTCATGTCAGGGCGGAGGAGATGTTTTCTGTTGGGATGACTCCGATGCAATTAAGACAATCTGTGTAGGAAACAAACCCATTCAAACCGAGTTTAAATGCGATTCAAGAGATAAGAAAGGAACGTGGGAATGCGTTGATTCTGATACTAGAATGAGATCGGGCACGGATTATTATGTCAATCCTGGCACATGTACATGCGTTAGCCAGCCGCACTCCCAAACCGAGCAGTGCCTGCCGGGAACGCAATGCGAAAATGGAGAATGCATTCCTGCCTGCGACGGATTCATCAATTTGGAAATAAGCGATGATAAAGTTTGTCCGAGAGACAAAATTTCTTTAAGAGCCCATGGCATGATCAATTGTGAGAAGAAGTTGGTGTCATTCAGATTGGGAAGCTGTGAGGGACAAGAACTGACGAAATGCATATTGAAGAATGGTGAGTGTGAAAGAAGGATTTTGTCTCCGAAAACAATAGGTCCAACCGAGATTTACGCATGCATAGACAAAAATAAAGATGGAGATTTCTCTGATGACGGGGAACTGGATTTCAAGGCACTGAACATTGACTGCAATGAGTGCCCAACAAGTACGAGATGCAGAGTTGCTGGATGCAGTTTCTGCTCTAAATGTGGAGGATTTTGCAACAGCAATATAAACCAATTCAGTGCAGACAGATGCTTGAATCCTTGGGAGACATGCGACAGATCATGCGTCATAGGACAATGCGGCGCAACTAGCTGTGTAGCACCGGATGCATACATACCACAATATCATATAGGCGGATTCCAGAACAATAAGATCTGCAA
>CAYJRA010000036.1:0-4993 GCA_964372465.1 uncultured archaeon | reverse complement strand
CTATGATTGGGCCTTGCCAAGGCTCCCACCCGGGTTCGAATCCCGGCCGACGCATTAACTCTGCTCCGGAATAAGCTTAAATATGTTGTTTTTATATTGTTCTGAATGGCAAAATACTTACTTACCAGTTTGTATGATTATCCAGAATATATAGAAAAAGCTAGAAAACTTGGCGCTGATTTCGTTATAAGAGGTAATGTTGAAGATTTAAAAAAATTGACTGGAAAATATAGTAATATTTTAATTTTTGATGTTGTTCCTGGTTATATGGAACAAACCGCGGGTCTTCTTAAACGAAGGGGACGTAGAATAGCTCCATTTACAGACCAAGAATCGGCATTAGAATATTATAGAAGAAATGAAATTAGTTTAGTAATAGCCGGCGTAGGATATCAATTACAGGGCTTTAGGTTTATTGAACAAATAAAACGAATTGATTCGGAAAAAAGTTAATAAAAGATTGATGATAATTATATTTCTTGTTTTTTCTATTTCAAAGTAAACTTTAATTTAAAGAACATTCATATTGAATATTGAAGACTATGGTATTCTTTAGGAAAAAAAGTAGCGATGAAGAGAAGCCTTTGCAACCAACAAAAACAGATCTACCAAAACCCATAACTGAGACTCAAATTAAAGCTGAAGAGGTTATGCCGGCGGTTGCTACTGAAGATCCAAACGAGACGTATATACAGCAATACCAACAGGAGGAAAAGAAGGAAGGTATTCCTCTGTTTGTTAAGATTGATAAGTATCAGACCGTTCTTGCTCTAATCAATGAGATGAAAAGCACAGTATTCATGTTAAAAAATGCTTTGGCTGTCCAAAAAAAATTGGAGGAGTTGACGCATGAAAATATCACCATAGCTGCCGAGGCATTGGGAAAACTGGAAGAAAGAATTGTTGCCATGGATGCCGAGTTCACCAAACCACCCGGATATGACGAGGAATATGCTGAAATGTCAGAAGAAGATCAAAATATAGAGCATGCACTTTCTGATCTGAAACAAAAACTATCGGATTTAAAGTCCGATATAAAAGAAATGTCTTAAACCTTTAATCCACAGTTCTGGCAATAATTAGAATCTTTCTGCAATTTTCTGCCACAATCACTGCAATGATTCAACTTTTTACGGATTTTACTCTGCATCCTAGTCTGAACGACATGAGTCATTCCACCAATAGCACCACCAACACCAATAATTTTGATGGCTAAGAAGAAAATTATCAGCCCGGCTATGATCAATGGTATGCCTAAAATTGCACCTATGATAGTAACTGTCAATCCTATCCCAAGAATTGTCAGCGCCAATCCTATACAAGCTACAAAAATTCCCAGTATTGCAAAGACGTAAAGGATTATTTTATCCAAGACCATAATATGTATTCTTATAAGCAGGATTTAAAAAGTCTTGTTATTTATTATATAAATTAAGCAGGAGTTGCCAAGCCTGGTCAACGGCACAAGACTCAAGGTTCATTGAGTATTGATAAAAGATGATATAAGAAATCTTGTCCCTTAGTGGGTTCGCAGGTTCGAATCCTGCCTCCTGCAATTATTCAGAATTCTGTTTGTAAAATGTTTTTAGATAATTTTTTCATAAAATACTAGAAATTTTTATTAAAACAACCAATAATATACTAAGAGTGGACTTCATATCAATGATATTGGTTGTGGCTGGATTATCATTATTCGAAACTATCAGCAGCGTGGATAATGCTATTATCAATGCAGAAGTTCTCTCTACTATGGGAAAAAGAGCGAGGAAATGGTTTTTGTTTTGGGGGTTGTTTTTCGCTGTTTTCGTCGTAAGAGGATTCCTGCCATTATTGATTGTTTGGATGACTACGCCTTCTCTGGGTCCCATTGGCGCTTTAACTGCCACATTCAGCAACGATCCAAAGGTAATAGAAGCTGTAGAAACATCTTCACCTATTCTCCTTATAGGTGGCGGTGTTTTTTTAATCTTCTTGTTTTTTCACTGGCTGTTCATCGAACCAAAGAATTATGGATTGATTGGAGAAAGATTCTTCCATTCACAAAACGTTTGGTTTTTTGCAATCGTCTCAATCTTATTAACAATAATAGTCTGGTTTGCCATGCAAAAAAATCCCATGATGGCTTTCGGTGCGGTGGTCGGATCCACGGCATTCTTTATTACACATGGATTTAAGCAAAATGCAGAGCAGGCTGAAAAAAATTTAATGAAGAAAGGCCTTTCAGATATTAGCAAAATATTTTATTTGGAAGTAATAGATACCACCTTCTCTATAGACGGAGTTTTGGGTGCTTTCGCTTTCACCTTGTCAGTGCCGTTAATTCTGTTGGGTAATGGTATTGGAGCATTAGTTGTTCGCCAGGTGACGATAGGAAATATTGAAAGAATCAAGAAATATTTATACATAAAAAACGGCGCAATGTATTCCATTCTCTTTTTGGGGGCAATAATGATTCTCGACAGCTTTGGATTTCACATACCTAATTGGTTATCACCATTAGTCACTTTCGGATGCATTGGATATTTCTTCTATAAATCAAAAAAGAGTCTTAACACAATAATTCCAAAAATAGATGCAAAAAATTAATACGCAAAAATCAAAATTATGTAATCAGTTGATTAAATGAATAAAGTCAAGTTCTTAGGAATAGGCGCGGGAGATATATCAATGATCCTTCAAATAATACCGACGAGTTCCATATTCGTTGAATTGGACGGGATTAAATTTTTGATTGATCCCGGCCCCGGAACACTGGTCAATGCAAAAAGGCACAAAATTGACATCACGGAATTGAATGGCTTGCTTATATCCCATCTTCATACAGATCATTCTGGTGATGCAAATGCTGTTCTAAGTGGAATAAATAAGAATTCTTTTTTGATTGCCGAGAAACACTGCCTAATACAGTCAGAGAATTATTATCCGGTAATAAGCAAACACCACCAAACAATACCCGAAGCCGTATTCGCTGTTGAACCTGATAGTAAAGTCACGATAGGGCCGTTGAATTTCGAAGCGACAGGAACGAAGCATTATGATCCGGCGGTTGGCTTCAAAATCATTGGCAGCAAGACAATAGGCTATGTGGGAGATGGAATATATTTCAATGGTCTGGAAAAATATTTCCAAGGCTGCGATCTGATGATATTCAATACGCTGATACCATATTCTGAAAAACCAAACGAGATATTGCAGATGAGCATAAATGACGCGATAGAACTTGTGGAGAAATGCAAACCCAAATTGGGTGTCATACAGCACTATTCCTATCTCATGATAAAAAACGATCCGGTAGAACAAGCGAGGATAATACAGGATAAGACGGGTGTAAGAATACACGCAGCAATGGATGGGACTGAAATAGAGTTGTAAAACTATTTAACGATAGTATAAAATAGTGTTTTTATGGTCAAGAGAAAGGGGTTACCTGAAACTGGCGATAATGTAATAGCTACTATAACAAATATCACTCCCTATTCTGCTGCATGCACCCTGGATGAATATGAAAATGCTGAAGGGATGATCCATGTTTCTGAAGTATCTGGCAAATGGGTAAAGGACATAAGAAAATTCATCAAATCAGGAAGGCAGTATGTGGGGAAGGTCCTGGACGTAAATCCGGAAAAAAATTTCGTTAGCCTAAGCTTGAAGAGGCTTTCGAAAAGAGAAAGAGAAGTGAAAATGCAGGATTACAAGAAGGAGCAAAAAGCCGAGAAAATGCTTGAACAGATTGCAAAGAAAAAAAATATGAGCCTGCAAGAAGCTTATGAAAAGATAGGATATGAATTGCAGGAAAGATATGGGGATATGTTCGTTGCCTTCGAGCAAGCAATGAAAGCGCCAGAATTGCTCATAGAAAGGGGCATCCCCAAAGCTTGGGTTGATGCCATAAAGGAAATTGCAGAAGAAAATATGCAAAAAAAAGAGGTTAAGATAAAGGCAGAATTGGAAATGAAGTTTTATAGTGGGGATGGCATAGACAGGATAAAGAAGATCTTAACCGACCTTGCAAACAAACACAAACTGAGCGTTAAGTATATCAGTGCACCTAAATATATAATAGAAATAAAGACAGATAATCCAAAAATTGCACAAAAAAATTTACGCGAGCAGTTAACTGCCGCCTTGTCCAATATAAAAGATGGCGAAGTGAGTTTCAAGATTGTAGGTGAAAAATAATGGAAACTAAAATAAAGGTGTTGGAAAAGCCACCCAAACTAGATAATCCATTGTTTGTTGAGGGATTACCGGGCGTAGGCAATGTCGGCAGAATCAGCGCTGGATATCTGGCTGAGGAATTAAAGGCTACCAAATTTGCTGAATTATTTTCATATCATTTCTATCCCTTTGTCCTGCTGAATCAGGAATCTGAAATACACGTTCTGAAAAATGAGTTTTATTACTGGAAGGCAAAAAAGAAAGGCCAAAAAGACATGATAATTTTGGTCGGAGACAGCCAAAGCATAAACACCATCGGCCACTATGAAATCGTGGAGACTGTCTTGGATTACATACAAGAATTGGGTGTAAAAGAGATGTTCACGATAGCCGGGCTGAACGTGGGAAAACTTGAAAGAGAGCCAAAGGTTGTTGGCGCCGTGAGTGACGTGGGGCTGATAAAAAAATATAAGGATTATGGAATTGATTTTGATGCGGGAAACAAAGTCGGTACTATTGTCGGTGCTTCTGGTTTGTTTGTTGGCTTGGGCAAATTCAGGGGAATGAAAGGCGTCTGCCTACTAGGAGAAACTTCCGGACTGCCAGAAATACCAGACCCAAAAAGTGCTGAAATCGTTTTGAAGACTCTATCAAAAATTCTCAATATAAGTATGGATATGTCTAAATTGAAGGAAAAGATCAAGGAAATGGATAATTTCATGAAAAAAATAAACAAAGTCCAGGATAAAGCATTGAAGCAACTGGTAACCCAACAGATGAAAAAAGATCAGAAAGACAATGACGAGGAATTGAGATATATAGGCTAATGTTTAAA
>CAYJRA010000035.1:0-5143 GCA_964372465.1 uncultured archaeon | reverse complement strand
CTCTCACAGCCCACCATAATCTTCTTTCCGTATGTTCTATAATACCACATGCTAAGGCATCTCTAAAATATGGCTCAGGCGAATCGAATATTGTAATAACTGTACAATAAGGTGATATTCCTCGTAAATAATTGTGCGTGCCATCAATTTCATCTATGGTTATAATACCTTTCGGATTCTTATCAAGTTCCATTCTTTTTGTTCCTATGTTCACTTCTTCACTATATAGTATTACAGGAAGGTGTTGTCTTCTGAAGAAATCTATTAGATATCGTGAAATAGTTTTATCCCCAACAGTTGAAAAACCAACATCCCGTCCATAGCTAACTATTTTAGTTCCTTCATCATCAAGCGAAACGAGAACACCATTCGCTATATAAAGAGCGTCTTTACAAATTTGTAATGTTTCTTCTGGATTCATGTTATTAAGAAAGCAACAGAAGAGATTTAAATGCGTTTAATATCAACCTTCTAAAACTCTTGAAATATAGTTTAATGTTCTTTTTGTTTCTTCTAATTTTTCTAAATCTTTATCTTTCACTTCTAAATTGATCGGGATTTTTTTCTTGAAAGCAAATCTAACAAGTTCTCTGATTTCAAATTCGAATTCTCCTTCTTCTGGAACCAGACCTTCAACAAAATAAGATTTTTTAGGAACCCAAATTCCTTTATAGTCAGACAAGTGAATATATTTCAAAGAGTTACCTAGTTTTTTGCTAATTCTACCAAGCTAGGTTGTGTTTCAATATCTTCATATATAACTCCAAGAATTCCGCGTTTTTTTAATTGTTGTTTTGTTAATTTCTGCCGATATGCTTCATTAAAAATTCTTTTGTTTATTCCATAATGGCATGTGTCAATGCATATTCCAATTTCAGGAATGTCTGAAAAAGAAATTATATCATTGGCCGTATTTATCAGAGGATCGTAAGGCATACTGTCAACAGATGTAAAATTTTTATCATCTCCCATAAGAGGATAAGACATATTTTCCACTGTGACAATACCGCCATATTTAACTGAATTTTTTGCTTGGATTATGTTTTTCTTTACTTTGTCTTGTAATTTTTTCCTTTTTTCTTCGGAGATTTCTTTTTCTAATAGTTCTCTTCCCAAATGGAAATTTTCTGTGTGCACATTCACTATTTTCGCATTGATTTTTCTGGACAGTTCTAAAACTTTCTTTAATGTTTTCAGGCCTTCTTGCGTTGTTAGATCTGTGTGTTTTTTTGTAAAGTCGCTTCTTTCAATTGGCGCGTGTACTGTCAGGAAAAAGTCATTGTTGGCATAACTCTTTAAATTTTTAATAATCTCTTCAGATTTCTTCAAATCGCCTAATGGTCCACCTAACAGCACAACTTCAGAACCATAATCAAGTCTATCAGAAAACTCTTTCATTATTTTTTCTCTAATTTCTATATCATCTTTCAGTAAAGCTCTCACGGGAGTTAGAAAAATCATTGAATCACTAACTTATGTAATTTTTTTAAATTTAAAATAAAGATTGGTTTATTCTTTTAAAGAAGCAGTTATCTGAGATCTGTATGGCAGATATTCTGTGGGTTTGTGTGTTTGTCCGAATTTTGGACTAAAAATTACAGAAAATGGAGCAATACCCCTCTTCAAGTAAGGCGATCCTCCAGGTATTTCAAAAAAGTCACCTGTTTCATATCTTTCTTCTATCTCATTACCCGTTTCTGGAATAGTTCTTTTAAGTAGAACCTCTCCCCAAAGGACGAGTCCTTTTGTCAAAACATCGTGTGAATGTCCTCCTCTAAGGGCATTTTCTCTATAAGTTTCTACTGTTCCAAGTTCTGCTTTATTACCATTGTAACGATATGATACAACAACTATTTGGCCTCTTCTGTCTGCATTAGCGTATATCGAAAGTTCTCTTATATCCAATTCAAACTGTTGTAAACTTTCGAAATCAGGAACTAATGAGGAAATATTTGTTGTCATAAATTTATTTATCCTCTGAAATTTTAATATTTACCTTTCTATGAAATAGAAATTATGCATCTTTCTTAGAGCTAGTAAGTATCCCCCATTTGGGAAAATAGTTAAGATCATTTTACTAATTAGATTATGATGAAAAAAGAAGTTGATTATAAACATTTAGATCAAATAAAAAAATTTCTAGACAATCTGACAAATGATGACTTAAAAAACCTCCGTAATTTTCTTCCAGATGAATTATATGAACTTGTTTTCAAACTAGTTCCGAGATTATGTGTGGATATTGTTATAGTGAACAAACATAACGATTCGGTGGTCCTTGTAACAAGAGATATCGGTGCTAATGTGGGAATGTGGAACATACCAGGCGGCTGGATAAAATATAATGAGAGAATAGAAAAGGCTATTGTCAGAAAGGCAAAACAAGAAACAGGTTTGAATATAGAGATAGATAAAACCCTGCCTAATGGTATAATTAAACTTTATGACGATCCTGATATAGATAAAATTGGCTGGACACGTAAAGTGGGATTTCAAGCATTTAATCCAAAAGCTTTTACAAATTCAATCTCCATCACATATCTTGCTAGGTCGGTTGGCGGGAGCTTATTTAAAGATAATAAAAGGGAAGCACGGTTCTTTAAGATGAACGAAAATGAATTGCCAGAAATTATTCCATATCATCATAAACAGGTCATCGACGACACAAAAAAGTTGCTCAACAAAAGATTATGAGCAATTTGCGGGTATGATCTCGAGAAGAATTGAGACATTCTTAAATTACAATTACTTCCTCAATTTCCACGGCCATTCTTCTGGTTTAGCATTTTCTTGCCAGTATTCTATTTCTTTTTGATACCAATCATACGTTCTCTTTAAACCTTCCTTTATATCAACTTTAGGTTCGAATCCCATTATTGAATTGAATTTACTCATATCAGGAACCCTTCGTGTTGTTCCTCCTGTAGGCAGTTCTAAATGTTTTGGATTTAGCTTTCTTTCGCATATTCCTTCCAGATATTTTACAATATCGTTCACAGTAGATTCTTTTTGATTACCTAAATTGAAAGTTTGGTTTCTTGCTTCTTCTCTTGTTAAGCATAATATCATTTCATCTATTGCATCATCTATATAGCAGAAACTTCTCGTCTGCATGCCATCACCCTGTATCGTGAATTCTTCATTCAGTACTATTCTCTTGATGAACTCTGGCACTATGTGTTTCCACCCCATTCTTGAGCCGTAAAAATTATGCGGTCTTATTATCGTATAATCAAACCCTTTCTTTTTTCCGAAATGTACTGTAAGCATTTCTCCTATTAGTTTAGTTGACGAATATGACCACCTTGGATTATTTGGATCTGGTATAACTAATGGATGAGTTTCGGGTGTTGGGAAATATTGGGGTGTAGCATAAGCTTCAGATGACGAAGCGAACATGAGATATTTTACTTTATTTTCATTCATCGCTTTGACTATATTCAGAGTTCCAGTCACACCAACATCTAAAACCAAATCTGGATAATCATAAAAGTTTGCTGTGCCTTGTATGGCTGCTAAATGAATAACCATATCTTTATTTTTCGTAGCTTTTTTAATTACAGTGAAATCTCTTACATCTCCTTCTACCAGTTCTATTTTGTCTAAAATAGATTCTATATTTCTTTTACTTGAACGGAAAGAATTGTCCAATATAGTTAGATTTGCACCCAGCTTAACTAATCTTTTACACAAATGCGATCCTATAAAACCCGTACCACCAGTGACGAGAATGTTTTGATCTTTTAATTCCATAATTTCACTCAAATATTTGTATTTTTAAATATATTTTTAACTGATTTATATGTACGTTTTTAATAATGTTCTCGCAGAAATAGAAGGTCCTTATAGAACAATTGTATTTGATGTTGGTATACCGTTAGATGTATCTAGATATAACGGGTTAACAGAACTTAAACCAGATGAGAGTTCTCCTAGACATAGATATTGGATGAGTGATTTTGGATTAGCAAAGAAAATTGCTAATGAACAGTGGCTAAGAACACAGATAGAAAGTTTTGATGCTGTGGGAAAAAATGGTGGAAAAGGAACAGTTCTATTGACTTATGTTGATGATAATCGTAGTCCTACATATTCGTTTTTAAGAGGTTTTAGTGGTGGTCTTATCTTTATAACTGGTAAATATTTGATTGTTCCTAGAAGAGGTTTAGATGCACCCTCATCACCTGGCTTACTAGATGGGTGTTTTGGTCGAACTACGACTATTGAAGAAGATGATTTGCAGGGCCTCATTTTTGGTGAAACAGAAGAAGAATTAATTTTGGAGGCAGGCAAAATTTTAATAGTGCCTCAACTTTCTGGTAGATATTCTGGTTACAATCATAGCATAAGAAAGAGAGTATTAGATGCAGCCAAAATTTGTGGTGTTAATTATTCTACTCTTTCTCCGGTTGATGTTAGAATAGAGCTTCCAGACAGACCATATAAAATTATTGTAAGACACGATTTTTTTCCATCAAGTACAGAGTTCTATTGTGGTCTGGCATCCTTGCCCCACTTGTCCAGTTTAGAACCATATGCATTTGCTTTATTTGATTTGGGGAGCGAAGAAGATTCTATCATGGTACATGACGGAGAATTTAATATCAAAGGTAGTAATCCAGTGCCTGTTGGACGAGATATATTCAGAATAAATAGAATTACAGGTGAGGCAACTGTATGGTCAAGAGGTCAAGAGTATAAAGGCCATATAAAAGATATACTTGGACAATCGAGAACTGAATTGGATCAAAGATTAGCTGATTTTGATGGAAGACTTGTGTCACCAAAACTGATAACTGCTTTGAAACATTGGCCAACAAATACATTAGGTAGAATAGATGGTCTCGCAGCATTATATGATTATGGATAATTTTTAGTCTGATGATTAATTTTTATTTTTCAAAAATTCATCCACCTTTTGCCTGTAAGGCTCGTAATAAGTTGCTTTATAATTTTCTGAATCAGATGTTTTGATTACAAAAAACGCTGAGTGTTCTTCTGCACCTACAAACATATGTGGATGATTTGGTGGAACGAGTATTCTATCACCTGTTTTAAGCAAGGCAACAGTTTCTTTTTTAGTTTTTGGATCTAATAAATGATAGTTGATACTTCCTGTAAAAACTATTTTATCTTCAGGAAA
>CAYJRA010000034.1:0-5243 GCA_964372465.1 uncultured archaeon | reverse complement strand
ACTTTCTACTGATATTGAATACTTAACGTCACATTTATAAAATTTTTTGTTCTCTTGAGAAATCTACGACGCTTAACTTTGCTTGCACTCCTAGCAACACCTGCGTTCCTTTTAACTTAAAATATTATATGGGATTATTCAAAATCAGAGAGATAGCCGGCGTTTATGAATTCGGTTGTGTAATTTGTTATTTCTATTTCTGGAAGACGGTAGAGAAAAAGATTATCTATGCGGGCTGAATTCAGGGATGATTGATTGTTCATTTGCTCTTGTAAATTGTCTTCAAGGGATACGATATTGATAATTGAATATCTTTTGTCGTTTCTTGTTATCAGAAAATTTGCCAAGTATTGCGTGTCATTTAGATGAAAATCAACTCTATCTGGCGAGGATTGGTAGCTTGAAAAATTATCGGCGTTTTCAAGCATTTGCCTCACTTGTTCAAATGCGTTTTCTATTGTTGGTATTTGAAAAGAATCTGCTAATTCAACGCTGACTGCTCCTCGGTTATCAATTGCTATTGCGTATAGCGTGTTTCTTTCTCTTGTTACTGGTTTTGTCAAAACAATACTGCTTGAAGAATGGTGTTGTATTGGCTCATCATTGTATGCTGTTCTTATTTCAACTACATCAACGTCGTCTTCACCGACAATTCTATATTTGACATTTCCGTCGTTTTCAAATGTTCTGCTTGATACGTAAACAATCGGGCTTTCGTTTCGTCTTCTTCGCCTCTTTTTGCTGCATGATATAATTAGGGTTGCTGCGCTTGCTAAGGCAATCTTGCTGAAGTTTCTCCTTGTTGTGATTTTTTGATTTTCCATTTTATAGCACCTGAACTGTCAATGTTCTTTGATTGTTGTTTTCATTTGATTCTGCTATTGTATTTGATGGATCTAGTGTAGCGGTTATTGTGAATGTTCCTCTTGCACGATAGGCATGCTGAACGAAAACAACTGTTGAACTTCCTGCTGTAAGTGAAATAGCATTTGTGTTTTGGTCCGTGAATAAATCGCCGTAATTTATTCTCCAGAATATATTATTTGTATTTGCTTCGCCGATATTAGCTATTTCAAATGCTATAGTTCCTTGGTTGTTTAGTGTAAAGATTCCGTCTCTTGGCCATTGCACTACAAGATTGTTTATTGTGACATCAGGGCGTGGGAGTGGTGGGGGTTGTGTGCATTGATTGTTTGAACAGCCAGCAGGACAGACTAAATTTCCACCCCATTCTGTGCAGGAATCTTTATCGTGGTTGCCGCAGGTTTGTTGCGTTGTGGAAGAGAGGCAACGCGTTTGTCCTGATGTGCATTCATTTTGACAGTCTGGTGGGCAAGGAGAGATACATTGGGCGTTTGAACAGCCGCAAGAGCATTGTTCAATTGTTGATTCTCTTGTAGATGTAACTACGCAGGATGATGAAATTGTTCCGGGGTTTTGGCATTCATAGTTTGTTTGCGTTCTTCTTACATTTCCTGCACTGCAGAATGGGGCGCTGAAAGTTGCAGGGCAGTCAGCAGGACCTGAACATTCTATATTTGGATTTGGATTACAGCTGTTACGTTCGCATCCAAATTGGCAGGTTTGAACGAATCTTGTTTCTTGATAATTTGTTGCGAAACATGCATTATTTGCGCATCCTCTGCCTGTGCATGTTCTCCTTTCTCTTAAATCATTTCCGTCACAATATGGGAACCAGAGACTTTGGCAGGAATCTTCTCCGCAGTCTTGTTTCAGCTCCTGCCTTTCTATGACTGCGCCGCAAACTCTTGCCCAGTATTCGTCGTTGTTAAAACAAATTACTGCCCCTCTGTCTTGGCAGTTTACGCAGGAGCCAGAGCCGTCGCATCTTCCTGCTCCGCCATTGCATTGCGTTCCTCTTGCAGAGTCTATGTATTGAGTGCAGGATTGTTGAGTACAAGAACCAGTTATGCAAACACTATTTACATCCATATAATTTCTGCATTCTGTGTCTCGAGTGTCGCAATCTGTTGTGCCACATAATTCCCTGCTATTGTAAAGCCTGCATTGTGAATCTCCGTCGCGGCAGAATTGACAAATGCCGCATGTGGCTATATTGCTTGTTGTTGAATGCGATTGTGCATCCAAGCCATTGCAAAAGTAATTTGTTTGTGTGATTGTCTGCTGTGTTGTCGGTGATTCTATGCCAGTGCAAATATTGCCGTCTACAAAACCTGTTGGCTGCGAACCTGATGACCTGAATGTGAAAGGCCTGCTTCCTAAAACACAGCATGGGCCAGAGAGACAATCGCACTCTTCTCTGTTAATTAAATAATTCTCGCCTGTGAGTCCAATTGCTAAATTGTCATTTGATTCTGCTTCTGCGAAAACTTCAATCGTTCCTTTTACTATTGTGAATTGTGAACTTAAATCAATGTCTTCAAATGTGTGCGTGAAGAATAAATAAAAGTCACTGGTATCAGAGCATTCTTTTTGTATGAACAAAGTGCGCTCTACGATTAAATCGTTGAAAAGAGGGTCGTCTTCCATAACTCTGATTGTTATACTAAAACTACTTCCTCCTGGAAACAAACATGCAACTCTTCCATTTGCTGTAAGAGGCAATCTTCCTACAACTGTTATATCTGTTCTTTCTCCTAGATTTGTGCATACTCCTGTTGGCGTTGTAGAATCAATTCTAACGTAAAAATCTCCGCCAACGCCCTCTCCTTCTGCTCCGCAAGTTAATTTGTCTCGCGTTGGGTCATTACCTTGTGAGGGAAAAGGAGATGGCGGAGATGGTCCTCCGAGAAATAAGAAATTGTTGATGAAGGCTCCGTCTGTAATGTCAATTCTGCCGTCGTCATTCGCGTCTGCAGAGTCTTCGCATTGCGGGGAACTACCGCCAGCAAATAGAAAATTAAATATGAAACTTGAATCTGCTATGTTGACTGCTCCATCAGAATTCGCGTCGCCTCTTATGAAATCTTGAGCTAGGGCGATAGGGACGAATAAAATTATTAAAATTAGATAAAATAATGTTCTCTTTTTTAACATTATATTTTGTGGAAAAGGGAATTTATAAAGATTTCTGTTGTGACAGTATCTCCGCACAGACTTAAAAATAGCTAAAAGCCAGTGTATTGACATTACTTTCTTTTAATCTCATTATCCTCGACAAGCAGGTCGTTTAATTACTAATCGGTTAGTAAATAATATTAAAAACTAGGTAGAAAAATTCCTATGCGGAGATACTGTGTGAAGTGTTATGTTTAATGTGTCTAATGACTTAAGGATAAAGCAGGAGATATTTGATATAACTTCATAATATGTCGGTCTCCCATTTACCGTTAATCTGGAACTGTCATGGATATCTTTTGTTCCTTGAATACTTGTTCCGATAGTAAATCCTTTACCCTCAAGGAAATCAATCAGTTCTTTTCTTAACGTAGTTCCATTTGTTTGAACATTATTCCTAATAAAGATACCCTTAGAATTATATTTTGTTTGCATTTCAGGAATTTGTTTAAAAAATTTGAGACCTGCTAACAAAGGTTCTCCTCCATGCCAAATAAAATCTGCTCTTTTATCGCTTGATTCTACAATATGGGAAATAACTTTCTCCAATGTTACAGAAGTCATTATTGGAGGGGTAAAAGATGGCCTTAAACAAAAAGTACATGCGAGATTACAATTCTCTGTTACCTCTATTATTGCGGTCGGATTCATTTTTTATCTTCCCACCATCCTCTTTAGGCCTCTCCGGAGTATGCCTCGCTGTAAGTTCCCTGTATCTTATAAGAGGGATCTATATCCATTCTTTCTCTTACATTTCTTGCACGAAGAGCTACTTCCTTTACATTTGGATTCTCTACAGCTTCAAGCTTTGATAGATCTAATTCAAGACCTCTCAAATGTGGCATAACTTTTTGTGCTAACCTTGGCTTATATTCCAATGTTTCCATATCTTTTTAATAAAATAAAACTTTATAAGCTTTATTGTGATGAAATTTATTTCGCTTTTAGTTGTATCTATAAAACATTTTAGTTTTGTGGGTTTCTTTATTAACTTTTTAGTGACAGTAAAGTTTAAATAGGTTCAAAGTATTATGAAAAACATGGGATTAATTGATAAAATAAAAGAAAATGGAAGGAAGTTGGCTTTAGCTGGAATTATAGGTTTATCAATTGGATGTGCAAATACAGAACATGGTCCTCTTCATCCTAGCAAGTTACTATGGCAAGGAACTACTCTTGATAGTGAATATCAATCAAGAAGGGATGCGGAAAGGATGAGAAATCAAAATAGAGGAATTACCGATGAAGAATTTACAAATGCTCGGTACGGAGAATTTGTCAATGGCATACAAGTTATTAAACCTGGAAATTCTTTTACAGCACGAAATAACGAATTTTATACGTGCAATTATGGTGATTCCGACAATGATGGATTAATAGATGCACATGAAATAATGGTAGGGGATAAAAAAACTGAGTTTAGATTTGGCGAGAAAGTTTCATTTGGGTCTTTTATATACGGAAGGAAGGGATCATATGTTGATTTTAAATTGATTAGTGATGAAAAAGGAATTGTAAACGAAACAGGCTTTTTTATATATTCCAACGATTGCGGTAAATTTATAACTTATCATATGGCTTCTCCTGGCGAGGATTCTAATCTAAATAATTGGAAAATAAGCGAAGGAAATTATTCTGCTGTTTGGAAGATAGGTGATGAAGTGATAGGAACTGTGAGCAAGGTCAGAGTTAGGAATTAGTCCTATTCAAGAATATTTATAAATAATGCTTTCTCTTTGGAATTATGAAAAAGAGGAAGTTATTTGTTTTTAACACTGCTATTTTTGAAATTTTATTATTAGTTAGTATGAGTTTTGCTGTGGCTTTTATTTTGAGTGAGAATTTTGTTAGTGGGCAGGACGTTCATAATCCTGTCGCATTTGTGGACCAAGCGGATTCAATAGTTGGATCTATTGGTAAAACTCAACCCAGTGGAGGAGGATTATCTGTAAGCCGTACTGCTACAGATGCCTCTAGATTAACTAGTATCGAACAACGATTAGCCGCTTTAGAAAAAGCTGGTGATGCTCCTCCACCCGGTCCGGAAACAGCTAGCAGTACAACTCGAGGTCCATTAGACTTTATTGGAGATGTATTTAAGGGAAAAACATTTTCTCTTCCGAAAGGCACGACTGGTTTTACCAGTACAGGTTTGGCAAATACTTTAATAGGTGCTCTTGCTTGGGCGGGTTTGGCTTATGGAA
>CAYJRA010000033.1:3600-5245 GCA_964372465.1 uncultured archaeon | reverse complement strand
CGTTTTTATATCTAGATATGTCAGAAGAACCAACTCAAAAATGGTAAAAGAACTAAATTAAAAATTATGGTTAACATCGCTGGGTTGGGGTGTTGGCGACCCGAGTTCAAATCTCGGCTGCCCCATAAAAAGACTTAAATTTGTATTTCCTGTATTCACACTCGGTAATCGTGGCATCTGCTTATATCCAAGACGAAATTTTCGGAAGAGATTCTGATAAACTAATACTGGCCTTCTTAGAATCTATGGGTTTAATCGAACCTGGAACAAAAATAGGGAATGTTGAAGAAAAATGGCGTGAATTTGGCAAAGAGTATGTTGAAATGGGTGTTAGATTAGGCTATATTGTATACAATAGACATCCCAAGAATTTTACTGAAATTGCCTGTGGTATTGGAATACCTTCGCTCACATTATCAAAATTGGGTATAACCAACGGAGAAGCATTCGATTTTATGCCAAACTGGTTAAGTTTGGGTAAAAGACTCAGAAGGAATATGAATTTGCGTATAGAATACGTCGAACGAGATTTTTATAAATGGAATCCGAATTTGAAACCACACACTTTTTTAATAGCTGATAAGCCCCATGGAGAAAAGGAAAATTATGGAATGGAAATGGATGTTGTAAAATTAGCAATAAAACACAATTGCCACTTGGGGTTAGTGCCGTATATAGATGAACACACGACGGAACAAAATTATATCGGGAGATGTGAAACATACGCAAGAGAGCTGATATTAAATGGATATAACGTTGAAACTGTAGGTTTAAGTGAAACACTTTTTTTAAGAGTTATTTTAGCTACTTATAGAGGCTCTTCATAGTAAATCAACTTTTCAAAAACTCAATTATTTTTTCAACAGGAGTCTTCAGACGCAAATCCCAATGCTTAGAATCGACTTCTATCAGCGCTGAGTCGCGAATCATTTCTGGCAACCGCCTTAAGGAGCCCAAACTTATCAGGCTATCTTTCAAACCAGCAACGATCAATGTTTTGTTTTTTATTTTTTTGCAGTCATTCTCTATATCCAGATTCATGAGGCTGCCGAAAATCTGATTCAAATCTTTCAAATTCATTTTCCTCAGGTTGTCAACTGTCTGCTTATATACACTTTTATCTTCTGGATCAAATCCGATGAGTTGCTTCAAAATAATGGATAAAAGAGAATCATTGATTATTATACAACTAATCACAGTTCTCGCTAATCCAATCTTTTCATAAAACCACTTTCCGCAATTGCAGAGATGTTTTATATATCTTGGAAAAACCGAGGTGGAAATAGGTGACCCGGCAACAACAAGTTTTTTTATTTTATTCGCATTGGCAGAGGCATATTTCAAACCAAGCATCCCGCCGTATGAGAAACCAACCAAGTTAAATTGGGTGATCTTTAGTTTTTTGGAAAATGTGTCTATGAAGCTTGTATAATTTTCAACTGTCAGTTCATCAAGACTCTCGGAATAGCCAAAGCCTGGAAGGTTCAACCCGAAAACTTGGAAATGCTTCGAAAGTTCTATCAGAACTTTAGTATCCGTATGGCAATTTTGAAACAGCCCAAATGCTACGATTACTGGCTCTCCTATGCCGCCGAATACGAAATTTACTTTTCTTCCGTTAATGAACATGTATTTGCTTTCAAGA
>CAYJRA010000033.1:0-3500 GCA_964372465.1 uncultured archaeon | reverse complement strand
ACCATAACATTTTTAAACCTTCAGAAAAGTAAATTCTATGTAATTGGCGACGAAATGACAAGAACCATAGGAATAGTTTCAGGAAAGGGTGGTGTGGGGAAGACAACCTTTTCGACTAATCTAGCTATAGGATTGACTAAATTCAACAAGTCAGTGGTTGTCATTGACTGCAATGTCACCACTCCTCATCTGGCTTATTATCTTGGTGCTGATTGTTTTTCTGCCACGCTAAATGACGTTTTCAAGGGGAACCTGGATATAAAATACGCACCTGCTCCACAGAAGGGCATACTCTTCATAGCAGCTTCTGAAGATATTGAAGACATGATTAAAAGCAATCCGGAGTTGCTAAAGGAGCATGTCAAAAAATTGGCCAAGTTCAACAAGTACGATTTCATAATTTTGGATTCCGCGCCTGGATTGGGTAAAGAGGCTTTATCGACGTTAGATGCATCTGAAGAAGTGATATTTGTGACTACGCCTACTGTGCCTAATCTGATTGACGTGACGAGATGCGCTGAAGCTGCCGGGAAAATTGGCGGCAAAAAGTTTGCGGTCGCCTTGAACATGGTCAGGAATGGCAAGTATGAATTGAAGATAAAGGATATAGAAGAGATGTTTGGCACAGAAATGCTAGGGGTCATACCATTTGACGAAAATGTCTTGGATAGCGCTGCCAAGGGTGTACCTATATTATGGGATAATATTGAATCGCCGGCTGCCCAAGGCTTTATGGAAATCACTGCGAATCTGATTGGAGAAAAATACTCGAAGCCAAGAAAGAAATTTATCCACCACATAGCTGAAAAATTAAAGAAACTGAAAGGCGGGTTAAGGAAATAGTTGTTTCAATTTCTCAAAGAAGCTCATAAAGTTCCGCCGAAAGTCGGTTATCTCGATAGGCTTAAATAGTTACTTACCAATGACAATTTTATGGCAAGAACAATGATCTTCGATGTGCCTAGCAGAGCCACTGGCAAACTCGAACAGCTTTATTCAGCTCTCGAAAGGTGGGGAGGCGCATATAATGTAAACTTTGATAGGTCGGGAACAGACATTCATGGGTTAGTTGAAGTCCTTCTATACGGAGGTTCGGTAAATATGCATACTTATCCAAGTGGTGTTGCTGGCTATGTGAACTTGGCGTTAATTCTTTCTGGTTCGCCTGAATTTTGGAAACCAGATAGAGGAGTTTGTGCTCGTCGACTAATCATGGATTATTTACAAGGAATAGGAGCGGAGTTCAGAGATGAAAAATTAACTCTGGCAAATCAAACATATTAAGGGCATTGAATTTATTTTTCAATTGGGAAAAATCTTTAGACTATAGTGAAAATACATTGAATACAAATCAACCACACGTTTTTGAATAAACCGTGGATCTATGCAAATAGTCCTATTTTTCTTCGGGTTGCGGAACTTTTTAACGATGTGATTCCAAGAACCTATTTATAACATCAACTAATTCATCCTTCTTTATCTCAACTGTTTCATATCTTACTCTCACGCTTGGTTTGTTTATTTTCATTATCTTGCTTATGTCAATCGGCGTTCCCACTAAAACCAAATCACATTCCGACCTGTTAATTGTCGTTTCCAGTTCCTTGATCTGAGTTTTTCCGTAACCCATAGCAGGCAAAACTTGACTCAAATGCGAATATTTTTCAAACACCTTTTTTATGCTGCCCACGGCATGTTTCCTAGGATCTACGATGCTTTTGCAACCAAATTTTTTAGCAGCCCTGTATGCTGCTCCTATCGACATGCCGCCATGTGTCAGAGTAGGACCATCCTCCAGACAAAGAACTCTTTTTCCTTTGATCAAAGAAGGATTATCAACAAGCAATTCCAAATTCGTTTTAACTATCTTTGCCCGGGGGTTATATTTTTTTGCATTATTCAATACGGTCTCGACATCCTCCTTTCTGCTATCGTTCACCTTGCTTATGACAATAACGTCAGCCATTCTGAAGTTAGTCTCGCCTGGATGATACTTTATTTCATGACCCGGTCTTTGCGGATCGGCAATGGTTATAAGAAGATCGGGCTTGATGAAAGAAACGTCGTTGTTTCCGCCATCCCATAATATCATGTCAGCCTCTTTCTCAGCCTGCCTAAGAATCCTCTCATAATCCACTCCAGCATAAACGACAAACCCGTTATCAATATGCGGTTCGTAATCTTCCCTTTCTTCGACTGTTGTTTTATACAAATTCAGGTCTTTCTTGGATGCAAACCTCTGCACTATCTGCTTCTTCAGATCACCGTATGGCATTGGGTGCCTTATTATGACAACTCTTTTTCCTTTGCTTTTCAATATTCTGGAAATCCTTCTGGTAGTCGGGCTTTTCCCAGCACCCGTTCTCACGGCGCATATTGCTATGACTGATTTTTTGGATTTCAACATTGTCGAGTTTGGACCGAGCAAGACAAAGTTGACTCCATTAGCTAGAGCAATCGAAGCTTTGTGCATCACTTCTTCATGGGATATATCGCTATAAGAAAAAACGGCTTCATCCACTTTGAATTTTTTAATCAGTTCAGGTAGCTTTTCCTCCGGGTATATTGGGATGCCCTTTGGATATAATCTACCAGCAAGCTCCTTCGGATATTTTCTTCCTTCTATATTTGGAATCTGTGCGGCTGTAAATGCAACCACTTCATAATCCGGGTTGTCTCGATAGACCATATTGAAATTATGAAAGTCCCTTCCTGCTGCCCCGAGAATAATGACTCTTTTTTTCATAAATCTAATTGTATTTCTGTTAGTATAAAAATTACACAATAAACTTTGCTTCTTTACTAAACAACTGGAAAGTTACTTTTTCTTTTTTGATCCTAGGCTATTGACTAATTGCTCGGCAGGCGTATGCAATATCTCTGTTACTTTAGCATTCGTAAACCCAGCTTGTCTTGTTATTCTTTCAACTTCATTCAATCTCTGTTTCATTTGCGATAATTTTTTGCAGGCTCTGAATTTGTAAAATGCAGTTGTATTTTCGTCGGTACCCCAGCCGGCTACGTCCTTTTGATCTATTTCTTGAATAAATCCGTTCACCGTACCTCTAGCTTTCTCGTATAAATTCAGCAGATCCACCAGCTCAGGGCTATTCAAATCAAGGGTTTTTGTTCTTTTCTTTATTTCAGCTACTCTCCTGTCCAGATCCTCAGCTTCCAAGTCGACTTTTCTGTAAAATGACTCCAGACTTGTTGCGTCTGGACTGCTCTCTCCCCACTCATCCAAATCGTCAAGTGACAAACTTGACGCGTCACGTTTGCTCTCCACCATCTCATTCCTCATCTCTGGCAGCGGCATCGAGAATTCTGGGAAAGGCTGCTGTGGCAATTGTGTTGTTTGTTTAGTTTCATTTTCCTTTCGTTTAAATAAATTGAATACCATGTATAAGATTTTGTTTTCTTTATTTAAAAATATTAGTGCAGTTATTATCTTCAATCGCAATAATTAAAAGAAAGTAAATTAATTGGTTTGACCATTAATA
>CAYJRA010000032.1:0-5299 GCA_964372465.1 uncultured archaeon | reverse complement strand
CCTTGGAGTTGTCAACTAATAAAATATCATAATTTTTGTATGTTAGATTCTTTACTGCTTCTGCATATTCTTCTAAACAATATTTGTGATAGTCTGAGGTTGGGCAGCCTACTAAAATTTTTTTATCTTTCATATTCTATTGTATTTTGGACAATATAAAAAGTTATAAAGGTTTTTGAAAAAGGTTTTGGAATGGAAAACACATTAACGGGTTATAATGGGAATAACTACAATTTAATTAATCTGACTAAGGAAAAACTTAGTAATCTTTACTATGTTAATAAACTCTCTCAATCAAAAATTGCAAAAATGTTTAATGTGAACCAAACTGCTATCTTTTATTTGATGAAAAAATATAATATTAAGAGTAGATCAATAAGCGAATCTCTGAAAGGAAGTTTGAATCCTTTTTATGGAAAAAAACATTCTAAAAGATCTAAATCAATAATTTCAAAGAAGAATTCTCATGCTAGAAATGGACCAATACAGTTGAGTAATGAACATATCCAAGTATTAGAGGGACCTTTATTAAGCGATGGGCATATTGATTCTAATAAATATTCTGGAAGATATACTCAGGGATGTAAATATAAGGAATTTTTGCAACACATTAGAGAAATCCTTCCTTTGAATTGGGGACCGATTTGGTATGATAAAAAAATGAATTGCTATCATATGAAATCAAGATTTACTCCTATGCTTCTAGAGTTTAGGAATAAATGGTACCAAGAAAGAAAAAAGATTATTCCTAGAGATATTAAACTATTTGGAAAAACTTTGCTTTATTGGTTCTTGGGAGATGGTTCTATTCCATTCAATAATAAGAAAAAATTTCCTAATTCAAAATATTTTGAAATAAAACTTTCGACTCAAGGGTTTAGTAGAAAAGATCTTATTTTTATTTTAGAAAAGTTAAGAACCCTAAATATTTATTCCAATTTATTGAAATCAAATAAATTGAGAGTATTGTCTTCATCTAAAGAAAGATTTTTTAATCTTATGGGTGATTGTTCAATAGATTGTTATAAATATAAATGGAGGGGAGTTATGTAAATGGTAGTCAAAAAGGCCCTTATTACAGGTATAACCGGCCAAATGTTATAGATACAGGTATACGGTTCATATCTGGCTGAATTTTTGTTGGATAAAGGCTATGAAGTTTACGGGATAATAAGAAGAACTTCTACTTTTAATACCTCAAGGATAGACCATTTATTTAAAGACCCGCATGAAAAGAATGTCAAGCTTCATCTTATTTTTGGAGACCTGGATGATTCTTCAACAATTAACAGGATAATCAGAGAGGTAATGCCAGACGAGATTTATAATCTAGGAGCGCAGAGTCATGTTCGTGTTAGTTTTGATATCCCGGAATACACTGGAAATGTTACTGGCCTTGGCGCAACAAGAATTCTTGAAACCATCCATAGGATAGAGAAAGAAAATGGTAAAAAGATTAAATATTATCAGGCTTCATCAAGTGAAATGTTTGGAAATGTTCAAGAAATCCCCCAAAAAGAAACTACTCCTTTCTATCCAAGAAGTCCTTATGGGGCTGCTAAATTATATGCCTATTGGATTACAAAAAATTATAGAGAAGCGTACAATATATTTGCATGCAATGGAATCCTCTTTAACAATGAATCTCCGAGGAGAGGGGAGACTTTTGTCACAAGAAAGATTACAAGAGCAGCAGTGAGAATAAAAGAAGGAGTTCAAGATATTTTATATCTAGGAAACATTGATGCAAAAAGAGACTGGGGACATGCTCGAGATTATATAGAAGCAATGTGGTTGATGTTGCAACAAGGTGAAGCAGATGATTATGTTATATCGACAGGAGAAACTCATTCAGTTAGGGAATTCTTAGAATTGGCTTTCAAGGAAGCTGGGATTGAAATTAAAAGCAATTGTAAGAAAGGTGTTGAGGAAGAGTATATTAGAAAAGATAATGGAAAAACTGTTGTAAAAATAGACCCAAGATATTTCAGACCTACAGAGGTTGATATTTTACTTGGCGATTCATCTAAGGCTCGACAAAAACTCGGCTGGAAACCAAAAATTAAATTTCATGAATTAGTAAGGGAAATGATAGAACATGATGCAAAAGAATTACATAATGAGTTATATGGATTAAGGGGAATAAAATGATTAAACTAATGAAGTCGACTTTTTATAATGAAAAAGAAACTAAAAAGAAATTGTGTGATTTCATAATGCATTCTGAGCGGTTGAGCATGGGGAAAAAATGTTTGGAATTTGAAAAAAAGTTTTCTGAATATCAGGGAAGAAAATATTCTGTCTTTTTTAATAGTGGGAGCTCAGCTAACTTTGCACTTATACACTCTCTAGTAAATCTTGGAATGATAAAAAATAAGAAAATTGGGTTTTCTGCATTGACTTGGCCAACGAATGTAATGCCCTCTTTACAGCATAATCTAAATCCAATTCCAATAGATGTTTCCTTGGATCATTTAAATATATCCTCTGAAAAACTTATTCAGTCTTTAAAGAAATCAGATATTGATTTTTTATTTGTGACCAACCTTCTTGGATTTTGCGGAGATCTGGATAAAATAGCTGAAGTTTGTGAAAAGAACGGGATAATCTTGCTAGAAGATAATTGTGAGTCCTTAGGCAGCGAGCTTAATAATAAGAGACTCGGCAATTTTGGACTGGCTAGTACTTTTTCTTTTTTTGTAGGTCATCATCTCTCAACCATTGAAGGGGGGATGGTATGCACTGATGATGAAGAATTATATCATATGTTAACAATGATTAGGGCTCATGGTTGGGATCGAAGTCTGCCCAAGCATAAGCAGGATGAGATCAGAACAAAGAATCAGATCAATGATTTTTATGCAAAATATTCTTTTTATGTATCTGCTTATAATTTCAGACCCACTGAGATTCAAGGATTTATCGGCATTGAACAGTTAAAATACATTGAGGAAATGAACTTAATTAGAAATAAAAATTTTATAGAGTTTGATAATCTTGCTAAATTAAATCCTAACTTTAATAAATTAAATGTTGATCATATGAGCTTCGTTTCAAATTTTACATATCCATTAATATGCAAGAACCGTAAAACATTTGATTACTATATAAACAAATTCCAGAAAAACAATGTTGAGATCAGACCTATTGTTGGGGGATCAATGCCAGAACAACCTTTTTTTAAGACTTATATGAAAAATAATAAATTAGATTATCAATGCCCCAATGCGAAAAATATCCATGAATTTGGTTTTTATTTTCCTAACAATCCAGAATTGACTGAACAAGAAAAAGAGATTATATTTAAGCTCCTTAAAGAATAATGCAATAGATTTATAAAATTGTTTTTTTAATTAATATTATGGCTAAAATTTTAGTCACGGGTGCTTCTGGATTTCTCGGAACTAAATTAAAATCCTTAGGAATTGAGCAACATTCATTTGACACATCAACAATTGCAATAAAAATATGAATATGAAAAAGGACTCTAAGATATTTATAACTGGCGGAGCAGGAATGGTCGGGAAATCTTTAGTTAAAAAACTAAAAGAAGGAGGATATATTCATCTATTAACTCCCTCTTCTAAAGAATTAGATTTAAGAAATCAGAGAAATGTTGAAGAATATTTTAATAAATATAAACCAGAATATGTTTTTCATTTAGCAGCGAAGGTTGGTGGGATTTTAGCAAACATAGAGGCTCCTGCGGATTTTTTATATTATAATCTAATTATGCAGTCTAATGTAATTGAATCAGCAAGAAAATATAAAGTTAGAAAATTATTATTTCTTGGAAGTTCTTGCATTTATCCTAAAAATTCACCCCAACCAATGAAAGAAGAGTATCTATTAACTGGAAAATTAGAGCCAACTAATGAAGGATATGGAATATCCAAGATTGCTGGATTAAAATTGTGTGAATATTATAATAAACAATACAAGACAAATTTCATTAATTTAATGCCTTGCAATCTATATGGTCCAAATGATCATTTTGATCCCAAGAAATCACACGTGACCCCAGCATTAATATTAAAATTTCATAATGCCAAAAAAGAGAATCTACCTTTTGTTGAAATATGGGGGACTGGAAAAGTGAAAAGAGAACTTCTATTCGTCGAGGACTTAACTGATGCAATTCTTTATTTCATGTTAAACTATGATGCAAAAGATTTATATCCATTTATTAACATAGGATATGGAAAAGAAGTTACAATAAAAGAGTTAGCATTCATGATTAAGGAAATAGTAGAATACAAAGGAGAAATTAGATTTGATCCAAATAAACCAGAGGGGATGTCTGAAAAATTGGTAGATATAACTAAATCGAGAAAACTTGGATGGAAATTTAAAACAGATTTAAAAGAAGGTTTGAAAAAAACTTATGAATGGTATTTAGAAAATGAGCAAAACTAAAGGAACATTAGTGATTTTGACTTGGAATGAAATCGATGGTTTGAAAAATGTTTTTGATAAGATTCCTATCGAGCAAATTGATGAAATTTTTGCGGTAGATCCTGGTTCCACTGATGGTACTTTAGATTTTTATAAAGAAAACGGAATTAGATTTGTTGTGCAGGAAATTAAAGGGAGAGGAGAAGCATTCAGAATTGCTTTTAGAGAGGCTAAAAATGATAACGTTGTTTTCTTCAGTCCCGATGGTAATGAAAATCCAGAAGATATTTTAAAAGTGTTTAATTATCTTAATGATGGTTATGATATGGTTATTGCTTCTAGATTTATGAAAGGGGCTAGATGCGACGAGGATAATAAGCTGATAAAAACAAGAAAATTTGGTAATATAATGTTTACTAAAATTGCTAATATTTTATTTAGTGGAAATTTAACTGATTCTATAAATGGATTCAGGGGAATAAAAAAAGAGGCTTTTGAAAAAATTAATCCTGATGCCCATCATTTTGGGATAGAATTTCAAACCTCAATTAGGGCATTGAAAAATAAAATGAAAATATATGAATTTCCAACAATTGAACGGGAGAGGTTCGGCGGGGAAAGCACTGCTAGAAGTTTTAAAGTGGGTTATCAGTTTATTGGACTTCTAATTAGGGAATTCTTAAAAAGATAAGCCTGTAGAGGGATTTGAACCCCCAACCTATTGCTTACAAGGCAACTGAGCCTTTTAATTTGCTCTACCGTTGAGCTATACAGGCCTGAGAAGATTTAGAAAAAGTTTATTTATTAAATTATTGCTTTTCAAATATTCTTATGTGACAGCCAGCTATAGGATAAATTTTCTTTAGATGCTCGCGTAATTGTGACTGCAGTTTTGCTGCCAGCA
>CAYJRA010000031.1:0-5793 GCA_964372465.1 uncultured archaeon | reverse complement strand
GGTCAGGCTGAAGGTCTTACCAGACAAGCCGAGAGCTGCTGCATGGCCATCGTCAGCTCGTATCGTGAGACGTGCCGTTAAGTCGGTTAACGAGCGAGACCCACATCGTATGTTGCCAATTTTCTGTTCGCAGAAGACGCACTCATACGAGACCGCTGGTGATAAACCAGAGGAAGGAGTGGGCGACGGTAGGTCTGTATGGCGCAAATCTCCTAGGCTACACGCGGCCTACAATGCATGCCACAATGGGACGCAACTCCGAAAGGAGAAGCAAATCCCCTAAAAGCATGCTCAGTTCGAATTGAGGGCTGTAAGAGTGCTCAGTAGAAACTTGATAAGATAGGATATCTAATAGAGGGTATGAAGATACCCTCGCAATCAGTGTATATGAAATCATTGAGTGACAAAATTTTGGCGGCAAATATTTTATTGCCGTTAATAGAATTTGAATTTGCATTCAATGGTGCACAAAAACCTGTGTTAACACAATCAAAATCAAATTTACGACAATTACAAATCGTATTTGAAATTTGTAAAAATCATGGATGGCTATCAGAAAATAAAATCAGCAAACTAGGTAACAAAGAAGAATTTTGTTTCAAATTAAATAATTCTGCATTCAAAGAAATTTACGAAATTGCAGGACCAATGGCAGATCCTAAGAAAGATCAATGGGCAAAATTGGTTTGTGAAAGAGCAAATAGTTTGAACAAGAACAGAAAAATAAAGCAGGAAATATTAACTATCCTAAAAAATTCTGATAAGGAAATTTCAACATTAGAATTATGCCTGA
This sequence comes from uncultured archaeon, assembly GCA_964372465.1. Lineage (GTDB taxonomy): Archaea > Aenigmatarchaeota > Aenigmatarchaeia > CG10238-14 > CG10238-14 > JAGVVZ01. The sequence goes on along the minus strand of CAYJRA010000031.1, from coordinate 5,000 downwards.
AATTAAGGCGTTTACCTTACACTGTTACTAGACATCTTAGAAACTTAGAAAAGCAAACTCTTGTCATAAAAAATGACAATGGTTGGAAATCTATTGGCACTCCAGTAAATTCGTCCTCATGAAGCCGGAATCGCTAGTAGGCGAACGTCATTAAGATGGAAAGATGATGATGAATTTTATGGTTGGACACCTAATGAACCATCTTTCTTTCATGAATTCGTTCGCCGAATAGGTCCCTGCTCCTTGCACACACCGCCCGTCAAACCAATCGAGTAAGTTCTCATCGAGGCCGGCTCGTAAGAGTTAGTCAAGTTGAGGGCTTGCGAGAGGGGTTAAGTCGCCACAAGGTAGCCGTAAGGCAGACGGAGGAGAGTTTCGATAAATGAAACCTAAGTAGGTTGTCTGTGAAAAAAAGGTTTGACTCTGATATTATGATGAGTCGGAGGTGAATTGAGACAATCTTGCCTAAAACATTTGTTAACTTTCGTCTGTCCGACAACGGGAACGTGCGGCTGGATCACCTCCTAAAGATCCCAAGTGCAAGAGCGAGTCTAACCCTCAAGGCATCAAAAAATTAACTTTACCTGTAGAATTTTTCTTCATTTATCAGGTTTAAATATTTTGAAATCATTTTAATGTGAGATTTGAATGCGCGCATATATTGAAATTCCAGGATTATGTGTATCTGAAAAAGAAATTAGCGAGATTGCAAATGGTCTTTTCGGAGTAGGTGGATATGGTGGAATTGTTGGTGTGCATGATTTTATGGTTTTGGATGGAAAACCACATGATGTAATAATAAATGTAGCAGGTCCCTTAGGTCATGAATCTTTAGGGAGGTCACTCGATGTTATATATTCAGTTCTAGGAGCATGCCATTTAAGATTAGATTATGTTAACGGTGATGGTAGTGATTACAATCGATTAGGATCCTATGGTAAATTAAAAACCATGGTTGACATGCCTTCAGGAACTGGATTAGATTTGAAAAAGATTCTCCGAGAGCTTAAACAAGCAAAAGGTGTTTCACAGACAAATGATATCGCAACATTATCGTGTAATCGAATAAGAACTTTAATTGGTGGGGATTCTTATGATGAAATTGATTCTGCACTTGAAAGAATTTCACGCGAAACCGATTTTGTGTCACGACATGCGAGATTCTACAGATCCGGTCATCCTGTACCGTAAATTTTATCCCAACAAATTACTTACAAACGGGAAGCTTGCTATTCTTGGCAAATAATTTATGAAAACAAGAATCCCCAAAATAATCAAAATAATTCCCATCAAATAATTGAAATATTTCAACGATGTTCCAAACTTGGAAATTAATGAAAGTGTTTGAGACAAGAATATTCCTGCTAAAAGGAATGGAATTCCCAATCCAATCGAATACGCGAATAATAAACTGAATGCAGTTCCCGGATTTGTTAATGCCAAAGTTAGAATGCTTCCAAGTACGGCTCCAACGCATGGAGTCCAGCCTGCTGCGAATGCAACACCGAAAACAAATGAAGTGATGTAACTTATTTTGAAAGTTTTCGGTCGGAATTTATGCTCAACACTCAGGAATGATATTCTCAACAATCCCAATAAATAAAGACCGAATGCAATTATTATAACCCCTCCGATTCTCGACAGCCATATTCTTGCATCATATCCAACTTTAATCAAAACTGTATTAAGTAGAATTCCGATCAATGAGAACACAATCGCAAATCCAAGGACGAATGAAACGGTGTTTAGGAAAATTGTTAATTTCTTTTTAGACTGTTTTGCTTCATCGATTGTTGTTCCGGAAAGATATGAAAGAAATGCCGGGATTAATGGTAGTATGCATGGTGATAGAAAGGATACGATTCCTGCAGCAAATGCAATGACTATTGTTATGTCAGCCATATTATACACGTCGTGCGCTTTCTATATTTGATTTGATCATCTCTTTTGAGATTGGCGATAAGCTTCTGAAGAATTCATTTCCATCCTTGTCAAGAATTATTGTTGTGTGCTGGTATGATACACCGAACTTTTTCGCAACTTCTCTATCTTCCGCTATAGTTTCATCATCGTTGTAATGGACTTCAAATCCAACAACATCCTGGTAGGACATTTCCTCGAACGCATCCAATATCGTAGGTCTTTCTGCTTTGCATATCGGGCACCATGTTGCATAGAAATACAGATAAATTACATTCTCATCTTCCACGGCTTTGTCGTAATCTAATTGAGAGAATCTAATATACTTGGTTGTGTCGCCGGCAATAACAGTTCCTGAATATGATGTGCTTGGATTTTCTGATGGTTGGTTATTTGGAGTTTGAGATTGGTCGGAATTATTTTCTGGTGGTGCATTACATCTTTCATTTACAGGATCACATCCATGTTCACAATCTGCAAGTTCGCAAAAGTTGTATGATGGCTGCTGTATGCATCCAGCGAAGAAAACCATCGAAAACAAAGACAATATGAGGAGTTTCATAAAATTAATAAGGTTTGACTTTATAAGTATACATCACGGGCTGGTAGGTCAACGGTAGACCGCCTGCTTTGCACTAGCTTACAGAATAGCAGGAAGTTATGGGTTCAAATCCCATCCGGTCCACTTTGAATAACGCCTTTCACATGTAGATTAAAAAGAAGAATTTTGATATTATATTATGGCTGTAATTGAAGCAGTATGCCATTCACCAGTTGGAACTCTCGATGTAGCAATGGGTTCGTTCGCGATTTTAATATCGTTGGTTTCTGTTGTGCTGTTTGGTTTATTGAGTTTCAAGCTGGATGAGAGAGTTAGAACGCCATTTCGGCTGTTTGTATTGGGGATTGCATTGTTCTCTCTCCGGCACATCATAAATTTTGGCGACAATATTTTATGGGATCCTATATACAGAGATATTCCCTTGTGGGTAAGATATGGTATAACAAGCTTGGGAATGATTGTACTTTTGTACAGCGTGTGGCGTTTCAAGGAATTAAACAAATAACCTATCTGTTGTCCCCTTCGCCGTGAAGCTGGTTTCTTTCCATCCGTGAAAATAATTTCTGTATGTTTTCATTCGCAATATCTTCCAATGATAAATTCAATTCACTTGCCAACTGGCTCAAATACCATAAAACATCTCCAAGTTCTTTCTTCACATCACTTCTTACATTTTCATCAACAATCCCATTTTTATCTCGGATAACTTTTTTTATTTTTTCAGCAACTTCACCGCTTTCACCAGATAGTCCAAGGGTTGGATATATAAAATTATTTCCTGCGTTGGGATATTTTGCAGTTTTCTTGGATGTTTCCTGATATTCTTTGAAATCCATTTTATTCCTCAATTACATATGATGATAAGAATTAAAAAACAAATCTTTCTTCTAGAATTCTTGCATCACCGCCAGATTTTTTTATTAGTGTTGCAATGTCTATAAGATCCTGTAATTTTTTTGATTTCCAAACAGAGAATTGTACTTTTGTAGCACCTGATTTAGCTAATAATCTACTTACTTGTCTTTGAGCAGCTCCTTTGTCTCTTGGTATGTCAAATACCATGATAAACTCTGTTTTTCTCATTTCTATTATGTCTGACGTCAGACATATAAAGATTTCTATACTTAACTAATCATCTTTTATTATGAACGAACAGAAGTTTCATGTTGGTGTGAAAGCATTAATCACGAATGATAAAAATGAAATTCTTGTTTTAAAAACTAATCCAAAAGAAGCAGGACATTTCCATCCCGAACACTGGGACTTGCCTGGTGGAAGAATTAAAGTTGGAGATTCAATCGAAGAAACTTTGAAAAAAGAAATCGAGGAAGAATTGGGAATTAATGAAATAGAAATTCTCGAACCATTTGATACACATATTTCAAATCTAAAAATTCCTGTCGATAATGAAATGGTTGCATTATTGATGATTATTTACAAATGTAAACTTCCTGATAATGATATAAAATTTAATTTAAGTTTTGAACATCTCGAATACAAATGGGTTTCTGTAAATGAAGCGAAAGAATTATTGAAAGTAAAATTTGCGAAATCATTTATTGAAAAATTATCACAGTTGGAAACTTCATAAAAATTTAAGCTAGTAAGAAACTATATAAAGTCCACTGTTCATAAAAAATTAATACTGTGATACTATGTTAGCTCAATAAGCTCATAGGAGTGTTATTTTCTACACGTGCTTCTAAATGAAAAATTTTCAGCATGAGGCATCTATGTTTATGCAGCTCCTTAACACCTAAGGGGTCAAGAGTGAAGGTTGATGATTGTAGTTAGTATCTGATATAAAGATGACGAGCGAACTGTCAAAAGAAACCATAATATGACACTATTCATAGGAACAGGTTGGTCAATAAGGCCTGTCAATGCTACGCCACTTGGTGGATAGCTAGGTTTCCTTAATTGATGAAGGACGTGCCAAGCTGTGATAATCCCAGGTTATTCGCATGGAGAAATCGACCCTGGGGTGTCCTAATGCGATTCGCAGTCCGTTGAGGATTATCCCGAAAGGGAAAGTAACGCGGAGAAATGAAACATCTTAATAGCCGCAGGAAAAGAAATCAAACGAGATTCCGTTAGTAACGGCGAGTAAAAGCGGAACAGAGCAAACCGAATACCTTGTGAAAGCAAGGATAGATGTGGGGTTGTAGGACTGGGGCACTTGTTAACTTTCTGATTTAAAGTCTGTTGGAAAACAGCACCTTAGAGTGTGACAGTCACGTAGAAGAAGGAAAGAATGAGATTCCCAGTATCCTGAGTATGTCTCCTTGGATATGGAGCCAGAATCTACCGGGCATTAACCGGTAACTCTAAACATTAAGGAAGTCCGATAGTAGACTAGTAAAGTGATTGAAAGCTGAAAAGCAGAGCGAAAGCTCGGTGAAAGAGGGCCAAGGTAAAAGGAAATGAACCTCCGATAACTTTATCCCGCAGGTAATGTCTGTAAATAAAGTGATTAAAATGGAGGAAATGTATTTTCCCACAGAACCTAAAATTGATC
>CAYJRA010000030.1:0-5945 GCA_964372465.1 uncultured archaeon | reverse complement strand
GCGACAGAGGGAGACAGCCGGACAAATTATATCAATCCTCCCTTGTGGGTAGAGGCCGGTGAGATAGTGGCCACTTCAATAGGTGTTACAAAAAACATATTTGTTGACTTTGGATTATACGATGTCCGAAAACCAAATAATGTTACCCCAAATCCCGACTGGGCTGATCTTTACAACGCCGATAAAGAGTTCGGACATTATGGCGTTTGTTTTTTTGACTATCTCCCCGGCAATGATGGCGCAATTATGCGAGCTCTACCCACCGGCAAAGAAGGAAAAGTTAGTGATTATTGTAAATAGAAATTCCGCGCTCCTAGCATTAAATTTTTATCGGATTTTTAGTTGTGTTTTTTTAAGTTTTGTGTAGTATATAGTTAGATGTTTTTAGTTCTTTAAAGCTTAGAAATAAAGAAAGGAAGTGAGTATATGAAAACTCGCAGATTTACTTGGTATTTAGAAATAAAAGGCAGTCATACCAATAAGGTAGTCTCTGAAAGTCCGGGGATAAGCGAAGAAAATTTCCACAAGGAAATCATGTGTGCAGACGGAAATCCGCACAATCTCTGTGAATGCCCGGTAGAATTGATGTATTCGCTTGTCAGAAGCGCCAGCCAACTGAATCTGAAATTTAGGATTTGGGGAAAAGAAGGCAACGGAAAAATATATGACAAAACTAATTGGGTCAAGAGCAAAATAAACAAGATCGCACTGTTTAGAAAAATCAGTTAAACAAAGTAAAAAGCACATAACCCGATATTATTTATCGGGTTTTTGTTTAATTATTTTAAAACTTAGCGTGCTATGTTAGTTGTGTGATGCTAAAAAATAATGATATAATAAAATAATTAGAAAAATAAATTATGAAATATGACTTTTTAGTTATAGGTTCCAGCGGTATGCAAGGAAGAATCGTTGTTCGTGATTTACTTGAATCTGGATATAAGGTGTATTGTGCTGATTTGTATCGTGAGAATTCAGAAGAGAACTTGGCGCAATATCCTGGCACGCTGTTTGAATTTATTGATTTGAGACGATACGAACACCTCAAAAGTTTTATAAAAAAAATTAAAACTAAAATAGTTATAAATTGCGCAGAGGGTGATTGGAATCACGATGTCTATAATATTTGTCTCCAAGAAGGCAGACATATTATTGACCTTGGAAGCGACATACCAATGACTAAGGTACAGATTTCAATGAATTCAGCTTTTCAAAAAGCAGACTTGGTGGCAATTACTGGTTGTGGTTCAACGCCGGGAATAAATAATATTATGATGAAGTACGCTTCACAGTTTTTTAGCGAAATTGATACAATAGAGATTGGATTTGCCTGGGATTCTAATGTTAAAAAGTTCGTTATTCCTTTTTCTCTTGAGAGCATAATTGAAGAGTTAACAGAACCAGCTCCCATTGTTGAAAATGGACAATGGATTGAAAAAAATCCAGGAGAAACAGAAGTAGTAAGAGAGTTTAGAGAAATTGGTTCTCAAAAGTGCTATTTAGTCCGTCATCCAGAAACCTATACATTTATGCAGGACTACAAAGAATATAAACTGAAAAATATAAGATTTTATGCCGGATTTCCAGATCATTCCCTTGAGGTTTTAAGGATGATAACAGCGCTTGGTCTTGGCGAAAAGAAATTGTTGAATTTTGAAAAAAATGAAATAAGACCAATAGATGCCGTCTCAAGAATCCTAACTAGATTGCCTAAACCAGAAAATTATAGTGAAAAAGAAAACCTTTGGGTTGAGATTTCTGGAAAAGATAAAAAAGAAAATATTAAAATAACGCGTATGGAGTGCATAGTTATGACTTTGCCCGGCTGGACCGATGCTGGATGCAACATAGATACCGGTTTACCGGCCTCAATTATAGCTCAAATGATTTTAGACGGTCGCATTAAAGTTAGGGGCTCTTTTGCACCAGATATGGCTGTCCCTACCGACGAATTTTTCAAAGAATTAAAGAAAAAGGGGATGATAGTCTCTCAAGACGGAAATGCAATAAATTAAAAAATACCAGTTACTTTTTGCGCTATTTTTGATTTAAACGGACATTAATCTAAAGTTTGAGGGGGCGAACTCCTCTTTTTAGTTTAATTAATCAATATTAATTGGTATAATAAAGAAAGGTATTTTTGTTCTTTGACATAATTTGATACAAGGATAAGGAGACGAGTCGTGAAAAAAGTGTTTATCTGGTTTGCCCTGCTAATAGCATCAATTGCTTTTGTTCTTTTTATTTTCAAAGAGAATTGGTTTTTACCTTTGTCGGTGCTGTTTATGATTGGTATCCATGAATTAGGTCATTTGGGAGCTGCTAGATATTTAGGATATAAAACCGACGGTTTCTACTTTATTCCCGGGATAGGCGGCGCCGCCATCTTAAAAGAAATGCCAAAAAAACGCTGGCATGCTTTCTGGATTTGGTATGCTGGACCAGCAGTTGGATTTTTAGAGTCATTACTTTTATTTATGGTAAACTTTTTATGGTTGCAAATGCCCATTCTCTACATAGCGACCTTATTGTGGGCGTTAGTTAATTTTATTAATATGTTACCTGCTCTACCTTTGGATGGTGGTAAAATTATTTGGTCAATTGTTAGCAACGAAAAAGAGGATTATTTGCAGGGTATTGTTTATCATATTCTAACGTTCGCGGCGCTTGTTTGGATATTTAATATTGGTGGCATTGTTTGGCTTCTTTTGATATTTATATTCGGCTTAATGGACAGAAATAATCTTATCAAAAGTTGGTGTAGCGAAAGTCCAAGAATACCCCTAACAAGTGGGCAGAGGGTTTGTGCCGTGCTTTTAACTATTTTACTTCAAGCGTCACTGATGCTGTTGGGATACGTCTCATTAATAACGATTCCTCAACTTTAGATGGCTCACTCCACACTTATATATAGGTGTGGAGTTTTTATTCTTTACAGGAGATCCTGTTCGAAGTGTTGAGACACCTCTGAGTCCGCCGAGGGCTGGGAGGAATGGGTACACCATGTCGCGATACAACCACAGCACCTGTTGAAGTCTGACTTCAACAGAGCAAAGTATCCCTTTATGACCTGTTGAAGTCTGACTTCAACAGGTCATAAAATTGAACAAGATTAGAACGCGTGTTATAAATAAGCCTGCTCTTACAAAAAGAAAGGACGGGTATTAATAATGAATAACAAACTGATTAAATTTCTTGTTCGTTTTATTGTTGAATCCGATTCAATTGAAAACATAGAAGCAAACCTTGAATTAGTAGAATCTCAACTAAGAAGTGGCGCCCAAGAGGGACACGTAGGCGCGCTATTACTTGTTGAATCGCTTGCCAGAGGAAACAAGCAGATTTTCAATGAGGATGTGATTTGCCGAGTTCAGGGGCTTATCACTGCAGAGCAACATACTAAGTCTGGCGGACCCAAACTTAAACCAGAATGGATTGGTAAATATCGACCAATGAATGTGCGCATTGGAGGTAAGGTAGCGCCATCACCCTTTTTGGTACCCTCTCTTATGCGCCAATGGGTCTCTCGCGTAATAGGGTGGCAAAAAAAGAATTCTGACTCGCTTGTCGCAAATTTACATCAAATTGCCGATTTTCATTTTGAATATGAGTATATTCATCCATTTGCCGATGGAAATGGAAGAAGTGGCCGAGCATTAGTTTACTACCTTTTACGCTCTTGCAACATAAAACCCTTTGTTTTTACCAATGATGATAAATACGAAACTTATTATCGTTGTTTTAATGAACCAGAAGCGATGCGTAGATACTTTGAAGCGAAGATTGATTTGAACTAATTTTAACCTCTTTTTTGGTTTAATTAATCAATATTAATTGGTATAATAAAGAAAGGTGTTTTTGTTCTTTTATAAGGAGACTAAAATGGGAGAAGACATTAGAAAGAAAAAAAAGGGTAATAATAATCACCATATTGTTCCTCGTTCGCGGTGTAAAGAATTTGGGATAGATCAAGAAGACGAAGATGCTGAATGGAATCAGGTAGCAGTTGATATCCACGATCACGAACTTTATCACGCTTTGTTTGGCAATAAAACTCCAAGGGAAGTATTTGATTTTTTATCTAAAACTTTTTGGAAAGGAATGATTAAAATGCCAAAAGAGGAATATGAACAACTATTTAAGAATATTGTTAATGGAAGGCCAGAGTAATTCCACACTCCCATGCCCCGTAATTTATTGCGGGGCTTTTTTGTTATTAGTAGGCCTAGAGTTGACTCTTCACCCTTTGCTTAATATATTTATTAAAAAAGTATAATCATTAATGCGTAAAATTACCCCATTAAAACATTGGTCTTAGGGTGAAGAGTTGATTTTTAAAAAATTATTTGGTATAAACGATTATTCAATGAAGTGGTTTCGTTGGATTGTCGTAAAGCACATTGAAAAAGGAGAAGAGAGATGAAAAAGTATAATTTGGCTGCGATGTGTAGTGGTTTGGCCTTGATATGTGGTTTAGTTGCGATAATTATAATTTTGCTTCTTATAGTTAATGCGCCCGTTAAGAGTTATAGTTATTCTGAAGACAACTCAAATTCAGAGGCTTTGAATGGTGCCACTGAAAATAATTCAAAAAATAGCAATTTAACAGAAACCCTAAAAAAGAAAGTTGATAATCTTGCAGAGACGGTGGCTCAACAAAAAGAATTCATGCAGTTTCCGTTATTAATTGATTACACGTTTTCATTTGCCGAAGACATCAGTTACGGCCTCGATTATCTGGTTTACTTCCGAGAAGATTCGCCCCCCTACAAAGAAGCGCTGGAAGTATTTGAGAGCAGGATTAAACTGATTGAATCTGTGGCTCAGGGATTAACCAATCCCCAAAAAGCGCAATCCGCCAAAGAAATAGAAAGTATTTTCCAAAAAATCAAGGAAAACGAAAAAGCGGTCCAAAAAGTTAGGGTCTGGTCAATTGAAAAAATACCCCCCGAACAATGGTTAAATAGGGCGGGAGTTGGTCATATGCTTGATGCTTGCGACAAGGCTTTAAAATCAGCTTACTGGGAAGCCTTCGTCGGTAATTTTGACGATGCCTCTACGCTTATTAGAGAGACAGAATACATTTTGGGAAAGATTAAATCAACTCTTCACCCAAACGAATAAATAATTTTAGTCAGGTAAAACCACTTAATGCATGATGCAGAAAGTGGTTCTTTTTTTATCGTAAAATAAGTGGTATACTGAATTTATAAATTCAAGGTATAAATAAGCTCTTTTTCAATCACAAAGTAGAAAGGAGGAAAGCTATGTATAGACTCGTTGTTTTTTCCCCATTATTTTTAGTAATGATTTTAGATTTAGTTTTTACAATGGTGGGCCAGCCGAAAAATTACTGGACAGATTATAGTTTTCTTAGCGAGGTAAGCCCATTGGGTCACATACTTCTTTTAATTGGTCCAGAATACTTTATTGTAGCTTTTCTTTGTTATTTACTTTCTGTTTATATTTTAACTTTGCCGCAATATTTGCCTAAAAAAATAAGTTTTTTAAGGTCGGTAGTAATTATAACTTTATTTTTAGGACATGCGTGGGGCAGTTCTACTTGGTTGGGAACATTAGTTTTCCGCTTATTCTCAATAGAATTAAATGATTGGTATTCTGAATGGTACCTAAAAACGGGTTATTTTATTTTTATCGCTATAGTTACTACTCTTTGCCTTCACAATAAATTTGAACTAAAGAGTAAATCTCTTGATATTGCAAAAACTAATCCTACTCGTTTATAAAACCGCATTTGTAAGGGTGCGGTTTTTTACTTTACGACCTGTTGAAGTCTGACTTCAACAGAGCACTTCAACAGAGCAAGAAAATCCCACACACAACGACCCCCCCCTGTTTGACTTATTAATTTTTAGATGATAACATTAATTTATAAGGCAGTTGCCTAAAAATTTAGTCGGATTTCTTTGGTACAACAATAAGCT
>CAYJRA010000029.1:0-6109 GCA_964372465.1 uncultured archaeon | reverse complement strand
GGAGGTGGGAGCACGTCGAAGGGTTCGACTTTTTGTTTATTCTACCAATAAACCGCCTTCTCCATCAATTCCATTCAGGAAGAGTTGGCGATTTTTATTTAATAAAAATAAACTCTGAAATTAGTATTCCAATTTTATTCCAAGTTTTTCGGCAATCTTCTGGATCCATTTTTCGTGACGATCAACCTTATGGGCCAGCATCACCATTTCTTGGAAATAAGCATCGGCTCTCTTCGCATAGGCATCAACGGCAGTTTGAAGGTTCGAAAAATCCTCTCTTATCTCCTCAAACCTCTTATCCAATTCATCTCTGGTAGCAAAGACTTCAATGAGTTTTTGGATATCCTTTTCATCAAGCATAATAATTTTCTATCTACCCTTATAACTAATTCCATTATATCTCCGCAAAAACCAGTGTCAAATTTTAGCTCCGAGGGACGGACTTTGTTAGAACCTGTTTGGTGATTAACCCTTAAAGTAATTTAAGAAAATCGTCTATTGTTATTTCAGCTTGTTTGATAATTGATTTTAAAGTTTTAGGGCTTAAATCTTTCTTGTGAAAAGGTATGGTAACTCGCAAATTGGAATTATCTAAATGGCGTAATTGGATATGACTTCCTGAACGATGATATTCATAAAAGCGAGCTCGTTTAAGAGCTCGAATTACTAACGTGGAAGGTATTCTGGGAAGTTTAGGCACAGACAGAGATTACATAGCTATTTTAACTTTCTCTTTTCTCAAAGCACAATTAGGAGAGAAAATCTTATCCTTCAGTAAAGCTTCCAGATAACACCGAATAGCATCTTTAGCCATATCTCTGGCTTCTTGAAGATTATCCCCTTCAGTTACAAGACCCGGAAGTTTAGGAACAGTAACGGTATAGCCCTGTCCATTAGGATCAAAAATTACCTCGTATTGATAGATTGTTTCTTTTCTTTTTTTCATATTGATTGATAAAGATTCAAAAAAACTCTCTTATATTATAATCTTATATCTAAAAAGAATTGCTGTCAACTGGCTTCGCCTATGCGACAATGCTGGAATCTATTTGGTGAAATAAAAAGCCCCAAAGGGGCTTAAGAAAAGGGTTAGCATTTATCTGTAGGGAACACAATCGTAGCACTGGCAACCTTTCGGATGCTCTTCTGAAGAAATATTTGTATCATCTTTTATAAGAACTGGTTCTAAGATAACCAACAGCAATAGGATGAGTATAACACCGATTAAAATAAGTATCTTTTGCCACAACAATAATGCTAATATTAATTCCATTTCTTCACCTCCCAAGTTGTTAATGATACTATTTCATTTTAGTATAAGTTTAATTTCCTGTCAAGCAAAAAACCGCCCTCTCCTTCAATTCCATTCAGGACGAGTTGGCGATTTTTTAATTCAGTGCATTTCGTAGTATCTGCCTGAGACTACTTTTCCCTTTATCTGTTTTAAAATAGCGTTCCCTTCTTTTTGCATCTTCGCTACTTATATGAGCTTCGTAATAAAGAAGCTTGAATGGTAAGCGTTTTTTGGTAGACAGAGAACCTCCTGTTTTATGTTCTTTCAGTCTTCGTCTCAAATCAGTGGAATACCCAATATATAGCTTTCCATCCTTCAAGCTCTGTAGTACATACACATAGTACATCGGGATACTTTTTCACGTGGGCATGGCCATGCACCACGTGGGATGCATGGCCGTGAACCCTACGTGGTTCACGGCTCCCCGTGTTGGGCGTCTTCAGAACAGTTGGTTGGGTAAAAGTAAGAGAAGAGGTTGAGCCTTTTAGGATTATGGTAGAACAAAGATTAGTAATAATAAACGCCTAACATTTCGGATTTACCCCACCCTGCTATTCACTACATATCTGACTTATGATAACAGGCCTGTTTGGTGGTTACACAATAACTCCATTATTGGAAACCGCAAAAATTATCAGGTCTTATACGTTTTTTTATTCTTCTTTTAATTTCTTCCGTTTCGGTTTCCTCTTAAAAGAGCTAGGAAAGAATCGCCAAAGAACTGTGCCAATCATAAATGCCCCGAATAAAGAGGCATTCAAACAAAACCCCTAAGATACAAACTCTTGGCCAGCAATTCCAAGGATGGCCTAGCTGATGATGAGGGAACTCATCTTCCCAAAATTTTAAGCAGTTTGTCAAATATGGAGCCTACGGCATTCAAAATACTAGCCATTTGATTTAATATATTGGGCAGACTGGCTGAAGGGGAAGAAAGACAAGCACCATTACTACAACCATAAGGACATTTCCATCCTTGCCAGTTTCCTGTATCACCTACGCAATAATTTTCAATAAGATAACATCCTTCTTCAGTATTACAAGAAGCAACTTTGTAGAATTCATCTCTTGGCCAGTACGGTGTTTTTAATTGGCAATAATCTTGGTAAGTGACTTGTCCTGCATATTTCATAGAGCCTTGCACATTAAAATTAGTATCTCCATCAGAATCGGTACAAGTAATGGTTGAAGTCGGTGTTGGTGTAGGAGTTGGAGCAGTGACAGTCAAAGTAGAAGTTGTGGTTCTAGTTAATCCTCCACCTGTTCCAGTAACAGTCAGGGAATAAATTCCAGTGGGGGTAGTGGCAGCAGTTGCCAGGGTGGTAATTAGGCCACAGGTTGGACTGCAAGAAGCTAATGAGGGAAAACTGGCTGTCGCCCCCGTTGGCAAACCAGAAAGAGAAAAGGAAACTGATTGGGCGATACCGGAAGTTAAGCTGGCGGTAACAGTGATTAAGGTAGATTCTCCCTGGGTTACTGAACCAGAGGTTGGACTTATTGATAAAGAGAAGTCAAAGGTTGAAGTAGGTGTAGGTGTAATGGTTGAAGTGGCAGGAGTTGCTGGTGTTATAGGAGTGATTGGAGTGGTTGGTGTTGAGGGTTGCTCTGGTTGGAACTGCAACACTGGAGATTGTGCAACAAGCTCATTTATTTTAGTTAGGGTTTTAGGGCCAACTACTCCTACTGGTTCAATATTATACTTTTCTTGGAGTCTCTTTACTGCTGCTTCGGTAAGGGGGCCGAAATAACCAGTCACTAATCCTTCGGGGTATATGTCGGGATTTGTCTTTAAAAATTCTTGTAATTTTTTAACTTCATCTCCCCTCATTCCTCGTATAAGTGTTGTTGTAAGTTTAAGTTCGACTTGAACTGCCTCTAATTGGGTTCGAAGTTCTACTATTTGAGCTTGTAATGATTCAATCTTTTCCTGCAGCTGTTTAATAATTACTAGTAAATCTGTTTGGGTGGTAGTGGAGTTTTGAGCAAAAGCAAAAGCTATCGATAACAAACTAATACTAACTATGACTAAAAGCAAAGGAATTATTTTATTTCTCATTTTTTTAATAAATTTTAATTGATAGCCTACCTTTCTTTTATTCTACTGCAAAACAGAAACCCCGCAAGATGCGGGACAAGTTGGCTCCCCCTGTTGGACGCATTCAGAACAGTCAATTGGAAGAAAATAAGAGAAGAAATTGAACCTTTTAGAGTTATGTTAGAACCTGTTTGGTGGGATTATAGCAATGTTTTCTCTTTAAATTTTTCTATATCCCGAGGCAATAAAAGGATGGAGAAATTGGCGTATTTTTGTATACCCAAAGATGGAGAATGGGCAAAACCAACATATTCAATCTTCTTATTTTTATATTTTACATATTTTATAGCTGGAATTAAATCTGTATCAGAGCTCACTAAAATGGCTGTGTTGTATATATTGTCAACGGCCCCAACGATTAAATCTACTGCAATTTTCACATCGGTTCCTTTTTCTTTGTACGCCTTATCAATTGGCATTATCCTGCCACGCTTAATAACAAAACCATCATTTTCAAGATTTGAAAAGAATTTTTGTTGTCCGCTTACAAGATTTTTGCTTTTAGCGCTTCCATCAAGATTTCTAAAAACACCCGTGTAGTATCTCTTTGAAACAAGTTGCCTTTCATCACTAACTAAAAAATTTACGAATTCTTTAAAATTAAACTTTGTTCCCTTCGGAAAATTTATCTCCTCGTCTTTTAAATAACCATAGAAATTACTTCCATCTATATAAACAGCTACTTTTTCTTTTTTATTAAAAATATCCATACAATGTTATTCTAAGATGATTCTAAATAAAAAACTACCCTTGCCGAAGCAGAGGTAGTGTTCATAGTAATTGTATATTATCTCTAACATATTACTTTGTCAAGTGGAAAACTCAGCTCCCCAGTTCAAAGCTTATTAATTTCGAAGAAATCAAGGTTCTCGCAAAGCGATGGTTCTTAATTCCGAAGGAATCAAGGTTCTGCGAAGCAGGTTCTTATAATTCTGCAAAATAGGGATTATATGTCAATGATGAAGGAAAAATTGGTAGAGATTAAGAGGATTTATAGGGATTTGAATTTAACTTCCTCAACTAGACAATGTTAGAGGATACTACCCAAAGAAACTAACTATCATTGCTACAACCTCTGTCTCATAAGGTTCTTCATGAAAACCGTGTTCTGAACCCGTAATTATCTTCAATTCTTTTTCGCCACTGGGTAAACTATTAAAACAGGCCATTACATCTTGGTAAGCGACTATACTATCTTTATCTCCATGAACAATTAGTAAAGGATTAGTGTATTTTTTGAGTTCTTCACACGGGTTATAGGCTTTCATCTCTTCAAATAATTTTCTTCCAACCTTAAGTTTATTGCTTCCAACTTCAATAAATCCGTATTTATCTATACGCTCTAGGGCATTAATAAAATACTTTTTCGTCCAGGGAGTATTAGGCTTTAAATACCATTTCCCGTAATCTAAAACTGGATTTGCTAGAAAAAGTTTTTTAATTTTATCTTTGTGGCTTCCAACATAGAGTGCGGCAATCCCTCCTCCAAAACTTGCCCCAGCCAACCCCAACCATTCAATCCCTTCGTTCTTCATAAAACTCATTGCTGCTTCTAAATCTATAAGTTCTCCTAAGATGGTGAAATCTTTAATTGAATTACCCTGACTTTCCCCATGGGCTCTAAAATCAAATCTTAGTAAGGAAAATCCTAATTCATTCAATTTTGTTTCCGCCCTAACAAATATACCTTCATCATCTTTATCTCCGGTCATCCCATGAACAAAAACGATTCCTCTTAAGGAATTATCCGCTGGTGTAAATATTCCATCTAGAATAAAGTTGTCCTTAGTAGTGATTTTTATATGTTTTTTCATATATTTATTTTATCAAAAAACCGCCCCCAGAACCAGAAACCCTGCACCAGAACAAAGTTCGGTGCAGGACTTTTCCAGAACCGAAGCTAAGCTTCTGGTTCTGGGCTTCTTTTCGGTACGGGGCATGCTTCTTGGCGATTTTTTTAATTCAGTGTATTTCTTAGCATCTGCCTGAGGCTACTTTTCCCTTTATCTGTTTTAAAATAGCGTTCCCTTCTTTTTGCATCTTCGCTACTTATATGAGCTTCGTAATAAAGAAGCTTGAATGGTAAGCGTTTTTTGGTAGACAGAGAACCTCCTGTTTTATGTTCTTTCAGTCTTCGTCTCAAATCAGTGGAATACCCAATATATAGCTTTCCATCCTTCAAGCTCTGTAGTACATACACATAGTACATCGGGATACTTTTTCACGTGGGCATGGCCATGCACCACGTGGGATGCATGGCCGTGAACCCTACGTGGTTCACGGCTCCGCGGGTAGGATTCGAACCTACAACCTAGTGCTTACATCTAATCCTCTTGTTTCCAAAAGGGATGGACTATCTCATTCCCCCACCAAAACTTGGTGGGGGACGAGGCGCTTCCTCATTCAGAATTTATTATCTAAACGAGTACTCCCTTTCGGGATAGTCTCTGAACCTTCCCGCCAATATCTGCTAAGTTATGGCGGGCTTGGCTGCGGATTACCATACTAATTAAAGCTTAGGCTTCCCGTCCGCCTTCGCTAAAAGCTACGGCGGATCCTCCGAAGCCCTTTACCGGGCGTAGGAGAACAATTCACCTCGTTTTCCAACCTCGATTTCTCGAAGAAGCTGCAAATAATTCACAGGCACCCGCGCTACCATTGCGCTACCGCGGAATGTATTTAGATTATAGTAAAAATTTGGAAATTTTTCAATGTTTAAA
>CAYJRA010000028.1:5236-6994 GCA_964372465.1 uncultured archaeon | reverse complement strand
TTCATTGTTGATCAAATCTCTCCTATTTATAGCTTCGCTAAACCTTCTCAAGGAGTCACCATCGATAATTTTTTCTAGTTCTATAGCAAGCATGTCACGTTCACTTTTAAGTTTTTGTATGCATTCTTCTATCATAAGCTTTTGTTGCTTTTGCCTACCAGATATCTTGTCTAACAGACCTATAATAATTTACCTCAGATTTTAACATGAATATTTATCATTAATAAATGAAATTTTAATAAATACTCATGAAGCTACTAATAGTTTTTTTATTATTCTTACTCTTAGTTCCTCAATCAGCAGAAGCCAAAACAGTTTTGGTCGCTGAAATAAACGGCGTGATAACTGTAGGAACTTTGGAATTGTTTGAAGCAAGTTTAGAAGAAGCAAAAAATCTCGATGCAGAAGCTTTGATACTTATTCTTGACACGCCAGGAGGAGGACTTGAAGAAACATTAAAAATAATAAAACTAATTGACAGATCAGAAATTCCAATAATAAGTTATGTCCATCCTCAAGGTGCTACAGCATGGTCTGCCGGAACAATGATTCTAGTAAGTTCGCATGTTGCTGCCATGTCTCCTAACACAGTCATAGGATCCGCACAACCAGCTTCTGTTTCTCCTCAAGGAGCTGTTCCAATTAACGAATCGAAAATAATCAATGCTCTTACAACCCTTATAGCTGAAAAGGCAAAAGTCCATGGAAGAAATGAAACAGCCGCAGTGGAATTTATAACTGAAAACTTGAACTTGAACTCGGAACAAGCCAAAGAGATTAATGTTATAGAATTCGTTTCTCCCAGCATAGAAGATTTGCTAAACCAAACGAATGGTTTGGCTATCAACGCAACGACACAAAAAACTCTAGACACACAAAATGCAGAGATAGTTGAATACCAACCTTCCTTAAAGATACAATTTCTAAGTTTTGTAACAAATCCTTTATTGGCGTCTTTATTTCTGATAATCGGGATTTATGCATTGGTTTTTGGACTTTCTTCTCCAGGATTCGGAAGTGAAATTGCAGGAATTATATTAATTGGTTTGGGTTTTCTTGGTTTAGGATTCAGCATAAATCTTATTGCAATACTTCTGTTGGCCTTTGGTGCTGTCTTAGTTATAATAGAGCTGTATACCGCTGGATTTGGTGTTTTAGGCGCAGCTGGAATTATCGCACTGATTATAGGAAGTATAATTTTAATACCAACAAGTTTTCCAAGATATTTTATTTCAGAAGAATTTCAAAGGACAATGGCAATAGCTGTGATTCTTCCTTCAATAGTATTCGGGGGTTTCCTAGCATTTGCTTTAATTAAGGTTGTTAAAATGAAAAGGAAAACCCCTGTTATCGGAGAAATTATCGGAGAAGAAGCCAAAGTAACCGACAAGATAACTTCTAAGCATGTGGGATATGTAATGTACAAAGGGGAAATTTGGAGAGCAGAATCAAACCAGAATCTAAAGGTTGGAGAAAGGGTTATAATAACAGATAAAAAAGGCCATATATTAACAGTTAAAAAACCCAACTGAAATTGCAAAAGAATATATAAGTGTGCGATAAAATGGTAATAATGGTTATTCCAAGCTTATTTTACACAATTCCAGGCATAGTATTCTTCCTGGTCATACTAAGTTCGGCCATAAAAATTATTAGAGAATATGAAAGATCTGTTCTATTTAGACTGGGCAGATTTGTTGGGGTTAGGGGCCCTGGAATATTTTTCATTATTCCGTTAATCGATTCGATGATAAAAGT
>CAYJRA010000028.1:0-5136 GCA_964372465.1 uncultured archaeon | reverse complement strand
TATTGCCGGTCTTACAAGAGCTGTTCAAATGTCTGATAAGAAATCCGAGAAAAAGTCTGATAAAACTGTCAAGAAAGAAGTGATGGAAGAACCAGAACTTGAAGAGGGAGAGGAATAAACTAATTTTATAGTTTATGGAATATTTTTATCATCAGCCGATTTACTAGTCTATTTGATTTATTTTTAGATATAAATCGTTTGTTTTAATTAACGCCTTAGCCGTCTCATGAGTTCATCCTGTAAGCCATGGGGAATGCCTGTGAATTTAAACGATAACGGTTAAAATATTGTACCTTCTCGCTACTCTTAAAAGTTCATTTCTAGTTAATCCGCTATCAGATTCTACGACGGTTCCTGTGGTTTCCCGGACGCCATATCCGTACAATCCCGACCCGTTTGTTCTATCTGTGTAAAACTGTATCTTGCATCTCGACGTAATAATCTAATGCAACACAACCTATTTAAAAATCATTTGTTGACTTCTTTGTTTAACTCAGTAGATAGATAATGTCCAGTCATGTTCAACATCACATTCTCTTTACCTTTTTCATACTTCAGCGCAAGCATCGGCGGGCAGTAAGGAGCAGTCAGGTGAAAATCCACAGTAACTTCACCGTCTTTTATTTCTATCTTATCCACCAGCTCCATTTCTGTTATTGGCACGCCTAACTCAGGATCCATTACTTTCTCCAGTTTCTTCAGGATAGTTTTCCTACCAAGCGGCATACAATCTTACTATTGTTCAAGGCTTTTAACCAACTCTTCCAGCTCTTTCAACTTTTTCTTAATTTCTTGTATCGTGTCCCCTTTGCCTTCTTCAACCGCCGGCTCTTCCACAACAATCCCGCTTTGTATAAATGCAGCCACATCCCCGTCAGTATGAGCACTCACCACATCGTTTGACTTGCTATTGACGAACGCCTGATACGCTATGCCGGCAGCATCGGTCGGAATCACGACAACCTTCCAATACAGGACACTGTCGGTGATAAACGGCAAAGGCTCTACAATCTTAAACCTTGTCCAGTCGACTAATGGGTTATCCCTTCTCACGAAATCCGTGGCTTTGACAGGCCCGGTCAGGGTCTCTTCTATAGGCAGTTCAAAAAGATTTATGTCTCCAGTCAGCGCATCTATGAGAAATATCTTGAAAATACCACGGCTCTCGCCTTGAGGTTCTGCTGATACGAACCACTTCAATCCGTCTTCAGTGTCCATCAAGTATGGTTGCATATTCGCTTTCACAAATGTCGGGACATCCCTGATCTCTATCTGGTCTTCATGTATCACAAACCTGTTAACCACGCCTTTATGGTATTTGTAAACTTCAGCATAATATCTTGCCAGATTCTCCGGGAATATTCTGTTTCCGAAAAGTACAGCATTGGTTTTTGCCTGTTCAGGCGTCAAGAAGTCTATGTTGCCGGTAGAATTTACCAGAAACACGCCTTCAAACCTAGGAACCGTGTACAGCAGTCCAAAGTAATTGAGGAAAGAATAGGATATCGCCGAAACTACAGTATAAACATCGCCATTGTAAGTAAGATAATACGGGTCATCCAAGTCAACACGGTATTTCTTCTTGTACAAGTTCCACCATAGATTGTCGGTAACGTGCATGCCTTCACCTATCTGAAGATCCTTTTGCACTAGTTGAGAATTTCTTCCCTGCGTTGTAGCATCCACATAGACCACGCCTTTGTTCTTCAACGTAAACTGGATAAATGTGCCATCAGGTACCAACGGAAACATCCAAGCCATGGAGCCGTCGACAAGCGCTATGTTTTCTGTCCCTAGTCTATACTGGCTTAATTGAAGAGAGTCTCTGCTGTATCTATAGGCGACTTCAAAGGGCATGAGCCTGATGTTCTCCTTAGTTTCCGGCAGTTTGTCAACTTTATTGTACTCCAGCTCGTCTACCAGATGCAATTGCGGCATTAAAACAGTGAGTGCCAATGCACCGAAAATTAGAACTGCGAGTATAGTCACAGACGTTAAGAATTTCATTGCGGGCGCTAGGCCATATACTAGTTCTCCTTCCACCATAACCGGCGGTTTTTTCTTGGCTCTAAAGAAAAGCTTATGCAATATAAACCAAGCGACAATGACCTGCAAGATTACAGGATTTGTGTAAAGCATCATGAAAGCTTCATGAGACCATGGCCTGAAATACCAGATAAGACCGAACAGAACAAGCAACGGCAGTGCCCTAATTATGTTGATTTTTATTCTAGGCTTCGGCCATCCCTTCCGTTTCACCATAAATTATTATATCCACTCACTTTAATATTTTAAGCGATATGTTCAATGTCACATAAACTACAACTTTCTCAGGCCCTTTCAAAATCATTCTTTTGTCCAATGTCGTACTCAAACTTTCGTCAGTAATTTATTTAAAACAAAATCCACAATTATTATTTAATGGTTAAAAAAGTTCTCTCGTGGAAAGAAACAAAGCTGGAAAAGTGCTACGAGTGTAGTAAAGTACTGCATCCTGGAAAGGAAGTTCACATGCATAAAAGAATCTTCTGCTGCCAAGAATGCGTTGGCCATTACAAAAAGCACAAAGGGAAAGAGAAAAAATCAAATGTCTGCAAATATTGTTAAGGGGGGAACATCCTTATTCACAGTTCTGATATTCTTTCTAAGCACTCCTTTAGCAACAGCGCACAACCCTGGTGAGGAAGTTGAAGCAGCTGGAGGATTTGCAATCGAGCTAACTTCTACTCAAGTCATTCAAAATGACAAAGTTCCGCTTGAAGCTCACATAACAAAAGAAGGCGAACCGGTAACTAACTTGGAAGTTATTTTTACTGTGGACAAGCACGATATTGGCTTGAGCGAAAGTCTAGAAACTCGTGAAAGAGAACCGGGGCATTATTTTGTTTTTTACAAGTTCGTAAATTCTGGGCAGCATGAAATACATGTAGAATTTGCTTACGAAGGGGAAAAAATCAGGAAGACAGCAGATGTAGATGTAGCGGGCATGGTCCCCGAAGTTGAACTATACTTTTTAGTTGCCGCTGCAGCAATCTTAGCACTAATTTGGTTTTTCGGTCTTAAGGGGAAAAAGAAAAAAATGAAAAGAAATTTAATTTTAAGTTTGATAGTTGTTGCAGCTTTAGGGCTTGTTTATTCACTTTATGCGGCTTTTACAACAGGAGCTGTACAAAAAGGGGTGATTGTCTGTCCGACTGAAGACAATTGCATCTGGCAGGCACATGTTCATGCTTATGTGCCTACAATAATTTGTGGTGATGATGTAAGACTTCCGATAGAAAAAGGTCCTTTGGACGGGCCGCATACACACGAAGAAAAAAATGTTATCCATTGGCATGATAGACTGCCTTATGACAAAGCTAACCAACGAATTCTTGATGCAACCCCGCTTACTCTTGGGGCATTTTTTGATGCGATAGACATAATCTTTGACTCCGACAGAATAATGGGCAAGGAAAATGGTGGTGTTTGTCCAGACGGTGGCATAGGAACGTTAAAAATGTTTGTTGACGGCAAGCAAAACAATCAATTCAGAAATTACGTGTGGGAAGATAGAGATGTTATTTTGTTGGTTTTTGATAGCAGAGCCGTGAATGAAATAGAAGCCCAACTTGCAACTCAACCAATAAAATTTCCAACACTAGGTAGAGGATGATGACGGCATCTAAATCTCTCCCATTTTTAATATCACTTTTATTTGTAGCTGGCATTGCATTTGCGCAACCTATACCTTCAATAGAAGACTTTCAGGCACCTACATTAGCAATTCCCATCATAGTTGGTCTGGCACTTTTGGATTCCATCAACCCCTGTGTAATAGGCGTTTTGATACTGTTGTTGACAATCTTGCTGAAGACAGGCAATAAAAGAGCTATTCTGATTAACGGATCGGCCTATACAGCTGGCGTTTATTTAACTTACATCATTGGCGGTCTTACGCTACTGGGTATTTTTAATACCATCAGGGAAATTGTGTTTGTAAGCCAGATGCTTTATTTTTTCGTGGGGTCTGTTCTTATTTTCGTCGCTTTTCTCGAAATTAAGGATTTTTTCTGGTATGGTAGATGGTATTCTCTTGGCATACCTGCGCGATTTGTGAATTTTGTGGAGCGAAAGGCTTCAGGCACATCTGCTAGCATGTGGGCGGCATTCAGCTTCGGCGTTATCATTACGCTCATAGAACTCCCATGCACAGGCGCTCCTTATTTGGCTTTGCTCACTTTAATGTCCCAAAGCGGTTTCGGTTATATAACCGCCTTGCCTCTTTTGTTGCTTTACAACCTGGTATTTGTCGTTCCGTTGTTAGTTATAATTTATTTGGCATACTCAGGTCTGGGGATGAAAAGGATAGAAAAATGGAGAGTAAAACACCGGGGACAAATGAGGCTCTATATAGGCTTAGCCCTTTTAGCCATAGGAATTTGGATAATAACCGCGGTCGCAGGTTTCCTTCTTGTTCCTTTGGTTTCAGCCAGTTTGGCTATAATTGCGCTTATGGGGGTAGTAAAATATGTATTTAAAAAATAGGTTACCAAAGTTCGTCAAGAAAAAAGACGGGACCATGGAAAAGTTTCAAAGAAAAAAGATAGAGACATCTATAACAAAGACTTTAAGACATGCAGGAAAATGAGATAAAAAACCCGCAAACATCCTTACCAACAAAGTTTATTTAGAGCTTGGTAAATTCAGAAAAAAAACAATTGATGTACATCAAATAAGAAAGTTAGTTATTAGGGTTTTGAAGCGAAATAAAATGTCTGATGTGATAAAAGCTTACAATTTGGTCTTTTTACACATCAAAGGCCTGAAGATTAAAAATGTAATGAAGAGAGACGGAAGAGTAGTAAATTTTAAGATGCACAATATATTCAAGTCTATAAGAAAAGCTTTTTCTCAGGCTGGGGTCGACGACGGAAAGAAGTGCGAAGATATAACAAAAGAGGTTGTTAACATCCTGAATAAAAAATTTGCAGGGAAAACGGTTCCTGTTGAAAATATAAAAGAGACAGTTGAGCATGTTTTAGTGAGGCGAAAACTACCTAAAGTTGCACGTGCTTATCTTTTGTACAGATACATGTAATTTAAATAGTTGTAGTTAACAGAGGGAAAATATGGTAGAGATGATGACAGGGTTTG
>CAYJRA010000027.1:0-7071 GCA_964372465.1 uncultured archaeon | reverse complement strand
TACCGAAACAATAAGACAATATTGCAGAGCAATAAATTCAGCAAGAGGTAATAAAAAATTAGAGGCGGATTACAAAGAACCTGTTAATAATGGTATACTAGAAGACGCAAGAAAAATGCTAGAAATATATCCTCTTGATCGGGAGGTGCCTTTTTGGGTAAGTGTTGGTGTTAAACAATATTCAAGTACTGGGATGAGCTTCTATGAAACAATACAAGCAGCAAGAGACGCTTGTAAAGAACAAAAAAAATATATGCATAGAAAATTCCCACTTCTTAACATAAGAACTAACGGAAACGGATATGCGGAATAATTTAACTCATTTATTTCTGTAAATTCAATCAAATTAATATAATAAGCAGGGATCGGATAGCCTGGTCAATTCCGCTGGCTTGAGGACTATAAAGGCAAAATGCCAGTCCTTTAGTAGGTTCGGGAGTTCGAATCTCCCTCCCTGCAATTCGGAATAAGCTTAAATTATTAACTACTAAAAAGATAGACATGACGTCCGCAATAACTTTATATGGCGAAGAAGCCGAGTTCGCATATAGATTTCTTATAGATAGCAGAGATTTGCAATTTGGTGCAGGAGTTGACTATAGAGGAATCAAAAAACAATTTGGAATAGAATCCAAAAGAGTAGATAAAATTGTTGGATTTTTAGAAGAAAGATATGTAGATGGACTTGATATATCAGGGCATGGAAAGAGATATCTTATGAAAGCGGGAATACGTGGTTTCCCATCTTTAGAGTCAGCACCTTCGATCACATTATGAAATTGAATTGGTGAACCTTGACCTCCACTATACTTGTTTCTTCTTTTGTTAAGTAGTAAACTTTATAGACTTTCTGTGCAGGATGATGTTTTTGTGCAAATTTAAGCAAAAAGGAAAGATTTAAATAATGTATTTACTATACGATAGTAAAAGTGAGCAATGTGAATAAAACATCTAGTATTTTACTGGGAATTGCTGCTGCTATATTGAGTCTTGCATATATGCTAGCACCAAGAGACCCCGCACCACTAAATGCTTATAGAACAAGAGAAGCAGGTAGAACAGCTACCGCTTCCGCTAATTATAAACCAACTGCAGCAGTAACACCAGCAGCAGCAATTTTATCTTCCGGAACTGGTTGTCTTGACAGTTCAAGAACAGAATATAGAGTAGGAGATAAATTAGTGACTTATTGTGCTGGTATAGGATATGAAATTTATACTGTACAGAAAGGCGATACCATATTTGAAATAGGAAGGAAAAATGGTATACCTGTATATATGCTGCCTGCATTTGCTAGACTAGTTTTGAGTTACAACACAGGACTTGGTGAGCATAGTCTTCAACCGGGATATAGAATAGCAATACCAACGTTATCTACTATTGAATGTTCTCTAGAGGACAGTTGTAATTGATAATTATAAGTAAAACAACTTTATCTTCTTTGGATTCCAATTTCTCAGAATGCAACTTAGCTCGAAATTCATAGCTGTTTCTATATTCTCTGTCTTGTGGTCCATGCTTATCGTCATGAACAAATTCGTCTTGAATCTCGATGCCAACCCGATTCTTTATCTCATGTATTACCAGGGCATAGCATCCATAATATTGTTCTCATACAGTTTTGACCTCAAGAAGCAGAAGATGGAGAAACTGAAAAGGGAAGATATATTAAAAATCATCTTGCTGGGATTTGGCGTTTCCGTTGCTATTGTGATAAGCACCATTGGATTGAAGTTATCCACATCTATCAACTACAGCTTCATAATAAAGTCTGGCGTTGTTTTCGGCCCGTTGTCAGCTTTCTTTTTTCTGAATGAAAGGTTATCAAAAGTCAAAATTGTTCTGATGCCCATATTCCTACTTGGTGTTTACTTGATATCAACCGACGGGCAGGCAATAATACCGGAAAGGGGAGACGTTCTCATACTCATCTCTGCATCTATATTCTCTTTGACAGATATTTTGATGAAAAAACTAACCAACACAATTCAATCTGATATTGTAGCCGCATTGAGAGGTTTGTCTGTTACTTTCTTCCTATTTGTTTTTTCTTTAATTTTCGTGGGAAGCTTATCTCCCAACATATCGCCCTTATACATAATAATTTCCGGTATACTGGCAGCAACTACCCAGTTCTTTTTGCTGAAAACCATTTCCTTATCCTCTGTTTCATACTTATCTATGATGACAATGGCGGCTCCTGTAATTGTTTCTGTGATAGGATTTTTCTTTATGAAAGAGCCGTTCACAATAATGCATGTAATAGGCGGAGCTGTTATAATAGTAAGCGGGTTGCTAGTTGAGAAGTACAAAATCTAAATTTCAACCAAAACATTTTCTCCTTCTATCTTTGTGTTATACTTTTTAACTTGTATATTCGACATGCTAGTAGATTTTCCTGTAGTCACGTTAAACTGCCAACCATGTAAAGGGCAGGACACGATTCTCCCCATTAAAAAGCCTTCGCCAAGCGATCCACCCATATGTGCGCATGAATTGTCTATTGCAAAAAAATTCCCGCCTACATTAAATATTGCGATATCCTTTCCCTTTATGTTAATCGTCCTTCCTTCTCCTAAAGACAGTTCTGATTTTTTAATTACTTTTATAAAACCCAAACAAAACACCGGTTATTTCTTCTTTTTCTTCTTTGTCATTTCTTCGTCTCTACAACCACAGCCACCGCACATCTGTTATCACCCCACTAATTCTTTAACTAATTTTATGTTGTTTATAGAAATAAGGTTTACTAAATATAAAAAATTGATATGAGTTTTTAATAGTTTGCAGGATATTGATATTAATATGGCTTGAGTAGCGTAACTTGGCAGCGCAAAGGCCTGTGGAGCCTTATGACCGAGTTCAAATCTCGGCTCAGGCCCTCTCCATTGCTTGTCAATCCTTTTCTGCCCTGAAATTGTTGCGTGTCAAAGGGCTTTTTCTTTCGAATTTCAATGAAAAAACTCTGCCATAGTCTGTAGCGTCAAAAACAGATCTTATCGGCCTTATTCCATATCCTCCTAATTTATCACTCAATGTGTCAGGGTCCAATAATAGAATACTTGATGTAGAACCATATGTTACTAATCTGGCAACTTGATCTATTGACGCATGTCTAGTATTTTCAAGCTCTCCCAACATATTGCCCGGCAGTTCTTCATACAAATTAGTTACCAATATCCATTTATCTTGACCTCTAATCAAGTAAGCTTGAATTTTCTTGGACATGCCTTCTATAACGTGGGATAAAGTTTTTATGATTTATTTAAACGTAAGTTAACCGAAACAATGCTCGAAATTTTTACTCAAAAATTAAACTTAAATTTGTTACGTTTCAACTAGGTTTAATGAATTGCAGCCTATCCCCTATTTTTAACTCCATTGTGTCAATCATCCCACTGTTTATTTCCAAAACATATCTCGAATTTTTATCCGGAGTTATGATGGAACATGGATCCATTCTGCATGGTTGTGTATTCTTACTCATGTAAACAACTTCCCCATCCTTATTAATCCAAATTATATCTAACGGTATCAGGGTATTTTTCATCCAGAACGGATGTTTATCTTCTTCCTCAAAAATGAAAAGCATTCCTTTATTCGCATTTAAATGATCTCTGTACATCAAACCTCTCGTTTTCTTTTCAAGAGTCTCTGCCAGTTCAACATGAAAGCACCTGTCTTTGAAGCATACCTGATTTTGTATAGACTTCTGGTTGTAAGCTAAAAAAATATTTAGCAGAATAATGCAGAGAACTGATATCGAAACAATTTTTTGTATCATAGTATTATTCAATCGCTTTAGATCAATTAAAAATTAAAGACAAAAAAATAAAAAATTCTTTTCATGATTACTTTTTCTTTAAGAAAGGCAAACCTGTCTTCTTGTTTTCAACAATACCATAGCCAGCCGGCAAGTCTATTGATCCTTTCGGATCTTTGCTAAAGAAGAAAATCTGCTGCTTTCTTCCAGTGCTTTTCAGTGTTATTGTTTTTGTATGCAAATAATATTTTTGCCCTTTTTTGTTTTTGTATTCATAAGTCAAACATATCACCAATAAAAAACTATCAGAAGATATATTTTATGATTTGTATTATCTAGGAAATACTATCATGTGGGATGGATCTCCCTGGCTTCACAATATTTGTAGGCACCATAGGCAGCCGTCACTCCTTCACCCACTCCCGTTATTGCCTGCTTAAACTCCGTATCCACCACATCTCCTGCAGCAAAAACGCCTTCTATGTTCGTCTCCGCTTTCCTGTTGATCATTATCTCGTCTTTAGAATTGGTTTTTACTCCGATTTTTTTGGCCAGGCCAGAGAGCGGGACAAGGCCTATTGATATGAATATGCCGTCCAGACTTAGTTCTCTGCTACCTTTATATGGTTTATCCAAAACAACAGAAGTGACAAATTTATCTCCCTTTACCTCAGTCACATTCGTTAAATTGATAACTTCTATATTCTTTGATTTGTTTATTCTCTCTAAATTTATAGGCTCTGGATGAATGTGTTCGCCTCTATAAATCATGTACACCTTCTTGGCAAATCTTGATAGAACTAAAGCTTCCTTAGCAGCCGAGTCACTGCCACCTATGACTGCTACTACTTTATCTTTGAACATGGGCGAATCGCAAAGAGCACAATAATTCACTCCTTTGTTCGCGAATTCGTGAACGCCTTTTGCATCCAGCTCCCTATGCTTCGTGCCAGTCGCAAATATCAGCGTTCTGCATTTATATGATCCTGTATCAGTTTTAACTTCAAAACAGTCTTTTCCTTTCTTGACACCTATTGCTTCTTCTTCCTTTATTTCAACTGTGCTATAATCTAATGCATGTTCTTTCATAATGTCGGTCAACTCTTGGCCTGTCAGCCTCTTGAAACCGGGATAGTTTTCAACTATATCCGTTAAGATAATCGTACCTCCGATTATTTTTGCCAAAATTAATGTTTTTAAACCCAATCTGCCGGCATACATCCCCGTTGCCAAACCAACAGGACCGCCGCCAATAATAATTGTGTCATGAATTTTATCTGATAAACCCAAATGATCACCGATTATTAAATGGGATTTTATTAGTCTTAAGTCTTTGGTTGAAATATCAGTACTTCTATAACTTGTAAAATAGTTAAAAAATCATGAACTAAGCTATCTGAAATTATGTAAGTTGACCAAGTCTCGTCTGAACTTGCAAGAATATATGATAACATTAGTTCAGAAGTAATTGATCCTAGATCTAGATCAACACTTAATGGACCGATGAATTATACTTCAGGCAAATTGTGGGTATTTCAGTATTTTTTTACCACATGGTTTTTCGAGTACTGGTCAAACTAACCTTTATTTAACAGAAAATGGAGTAATAATGACAATTAGACCCAATGAACCTATAGAATTAAAAGTCATATAATAAAAAATATGAGAAACGGGGGTGTTATTAGATAATTCCTTATTGATGGATTTTTCTTATATTAATAACATCAACTTTTATAAGTTCTCAACACATCATATATAATGCAATTTTAAATACCTTTGATGTTTATTATTGCTATTGGTGCAAAGCTTTAATTTGCTAAAGTTTGAAGAGCTAATTATGATGGTTTTATACATCGTAATGTGAAGCCCTAATTGGTGAGATTGTCAGTAAATGTGTGAATTAAATAGCAGGGTGTATTCCCTACCAATTCCGGTTGATCCTGCCGGAGGATACTGCTATCCGAATCCGATTAAGCCATGCGAGTCGTGAGGGGTAAGCCCTCGGCGAATTGCTCAGTAATATGTGGTTAACCTACCCTTAGATCAGAGATAATTTCGGGAAACTGAAGCTAATACCTGATAGGAATTTTGCTCTGGAATGACAAAATTTTTAAAGCTACGGCGTCTAAGGATGGGACCACAGCTCATCAGCCTGTTGGGGATGTAACGGATCCCCAAAGCTATAACGGGTATGGGCCATGAGAGTGGGAACCCAGAGATGGATTCTGAGACATGAATCCAGGTCCTACGGGACGCAGCAGGCGCGAAACCTTCGCAATGTCTAAGCGGACGACGAGGGGATCTGGAGTGTTATAGCTTTGCTGTAACTTTTGTCGAGTCAAAACAGCTCGGCGAATAAGAGGTGGGTAAGACGGGTGCCAGCCGCCGCGGTAATACCCGCGCCTCAAGTAGTATTCAGTTTTATTGGGTCTAAAGCGTCCGTAGCCGGTCGTGTAAGTCCTCGGTGAAATTCACTAGTTGACTAGTGAGCATGTCGAGGATACTGCAAGACTTGGGACAGGGAGAGGGCAGAGGTACTCCTAGGGGAGGGGTAAAATCCTATAATCCTAGGGGGACCACCTGTGGCGAAGGCGTCTGTCTAGAACTGGTCCGACGGTGAGGGACGAAAGTTGTAGAGAAGATTTAAGTCAGTGAAAAACTGTTAAATTATTGGGACGCAAAAATGGGGAAGAAATGTTTTATTACCAAACCAGAAAAGTACGATGAAGAATTGGCATACATAGATGCAGAAGGCGGAGTAAGATATAGAATAAACAAAAAAGTTATAACACCCCGACTTGGGTTGGGTGTCAAGAATAAAAAAATCCGAGATGACTTAGTGACATTGCTTCAAAAAATAGGTAAAGTAATAAATATTAAATTTCCAGTATGGACTTGGGAAAGTAAAGATGGAACATATCATTTTGAGTTTGCTGGCCCAAAAACCGTCGTAAATTATATGAAATATATTGGGTTTTATCACCCAGATAAGAAAGAACGAATAGAAAATTTAATTAATAATTATTTCTCTACAACCGTCAAAGCTAAGGGAGCGAACCAGCTTTCTTAGAGGACGCTTTAATGTGTCTTCGGTTGGGCTTATTCGGGATTAGATACATCTGGTGTCTAACCAAAAATACTTGGTGCTAAAAACCCCGGTAGTCTTAGCTGTAAACGATGCCCGTTTGGTGTTACAGACCTTTCGTGGGTCTGTTGTGCCGGAGCGTAGGTGTTAAACGGGCCACCTGGGAACTACGACCGCAAGGTTGAAACTTAATGGAATTGGCGGGGGAGCACACAAGGGGTGG
>CAYJRA010000026.1:0-7412 GCA_964372465.1 uncultured archaeon | reverse complement strand
GTCTTAAGCGTACATTTCGGGATTTGGTCAGTTTAGATTCAATAGACTATAGTGATAGGCGTTTATAAACTTTAGTGATAAAAATCTAAAATGCTACTAGGCAAAGAGACCGATCCATGGTACTTTAAGCAAGATGGAAAACCTCCACAAGATCAGATGACGTATATTTCTGTACAAATAAACAAACCATGTGATAGAGACTGTTTATTCTGCTACGTAGATGGCTCTAACCCTGGAGATATGCCATTGGAATTCTTCTCCAAGATAATAGAAGAAGCATCTAACATGGGCCTACAGAGAGTGCAAATAAGCGGTGGTGAACCAACCCTTTCAAAAAATTTATTTGATTACATAGATTACCTTAGGAAGAGAGACATAGAAGTTCTTATGCCAACTCATGGAGGAAGGATAACT
Organism: uncultured archaeon; assembly: GCA_964372465.1. Lineage (GTDB taxonomy): Archaea > Aenigmatarchaeota > Aenigmatarchaeia > CG10238-14 > CG10238-14 > JAGVVZ01. The sequence continues at coordinate 6,998 of CAYJRA010000026.1, read as the reverse complement.
CCTGAAATAGCAAAAAGACTCCACGACTACCAAGTCAATGTAGGAGTGAGCTTTGAATCCATAGATCCCAGGATCGATGATTATCTGACAAATGTAGCTGGATCTTGGGAAAGAAAGGTAAAAGGAATAGATAATCTTAGAGAAGCTGGCTATACGGACAACGTGCCGCTCAACATAATAACGAAGACCTTCAAACAGAATTATCAGACTTTTATAAATACTTGGAAGTGGGCAAAATCTTTGGGCATACAGCCAATACTTGACCACGCGATACCAGGCGATAGGTGCAAAATAGAATGGATGATAACAGGTAAAGAATTGCGTAGGCTGCTGGACGAAATAGAAAAAATAGAAGGCAAGAAATTTCATTTGCCATGGGTTGATAATGAAGCCTGCAACAGGCTTAGCACAGGAGTTCATGTAGATCTAGAAGGGAGTGTTTATCCATGTTCAGGTCTTTATTTTTCAGCTGGAAACATGAGAGAAATGTCTCTTAGTGAGATTTGGACCACTTCGCCAGTTCTTCAAATCTGTAGAAATGCAAATGAAAATCTCCAAGGGTCTTGTGGGAGTTGCGAAAGCAAAAAAGAATGCTACGGTTGCAGGGCTGTTGCATACGCAGTATTCAACGACCTTAGTGCACCGGATCCTTCTTGCTGGAAATTTGAAAGTGATTCTAAATACAGATTCAGTATACCGAATTTTGATTACGCGCACTTTGAAAGAGAGCTTGAAATAGTTGATAGGGTTAGAACAGAGGCTCTGAGAGAAGGTAGACTAATTAGCCTAGCCCCATACAGAGAATCTAGTCTAGGAAGAATAGCTACAGACGGAAGCCCAAGAAATCTGCTGCGCGTATTGCGAAATTGATTAAAATCAAGAAAATCTGCAGTTCAAATCAATAGTTGATTAGCATGGATGTCGCAATAAATCTTTTGAGAGAATGCAATATAGACTGCCCACACTGTTTCATAAAAAGAAAGGGCCCTCAAATCTACATAGAAAGAATAAAAGAAGCTGTAAATGTTTCGCAGCCAAGAGAAATAACTTTTTCTGGCGGTGAGCCTTTTCTTAGACAGGACATACTTGACATATTGAGCTACATAGACTCCAAGGGTTGCTCAATAAACGTATATACAAATGGCTATCTAATCATGGACAAGCACATCGAAATTCTCCGTAAGATAAGGGGCTTGATAGTATACGTAAGCGATCATAGTGAATATGAAGGAACGCCATATTTGCATGAGAGAGTTTATTCTGTAATGAAAAAATTGACAGACAACGGCATAAAGGTAGGCATAAACAAGTTGTTAACCATAAGCGTATTCGACAAACTAGACGAATTTCTGGATAGGATTGCATTTGCAGACAGAGTAATGTTCCAATATCCTACACCGGTTGGTATAGCAAATGTGAGCATAATAGGACCTGAAGTATGGTGCAAGATGACAAACGAATTAGAGGCTCAAGCAAAAAAGCGTGGTAAACTTAGGATATTCTATGAACCAGCTTTTGCAAAGTCGGAAGAAAACTGGAGTAATCTGGTTTGTGTGTCCGGTAATGACATTTACATGGACAGCAATGGCAAAAGCTACCCTTGCTGCATATCCGTGGATATTTTAGAAGGCTCAGATGATATAAAACCCATCAGAGTTGAGCCGTCTAGGTGCAAAGATTGTGGGGGTGGCTGTCCAGTACTCAATAAAATGCACGGGCATGATCCAAGATGCAATAATAAGGGCTATATTCCCGTATGTCCTGTAATAGTTAAAGAAGCGATGAAGAAAACTTCAGCGAATTTCCCTAGCAAGATAGATTCTTATGAAATTAATTAGATTGGACAGAAGCAACTCCGGTAAAATACATCCAAAACTGCTTAGGTTCATAAAAAAACCTTGATGCGATCCGAAACTATCTGAATGTAGATTACTTAGATTTGAAGTCAGAAATAGCAAAAAATAATAAAATTGAGACAAGAAATATTATGGTAGGAAATGGTAGCGACGAGCTCATAGATATAATCACAAGAAAATACGGCAAACGTGTTCTTATACCTACACCAACTTTTGGTGAATTTGAACATGCGGCAAAAAGATGCGGATCCCGTATAATGCTTAAAGAATGTATGAAAAACGGCAGTTATCAAGTGTCTTTCTCAGAGAATGATATAAAGACCGCAACATTAATATGGCTGTGTAACCCGAATAATCCAACCGCAAACAAAATATCAAAAGAAACAATCAGGAATATATTAAGAAATACGAATGGAATAGTAGTTGTTGATGAAAATTATTTCGAGTTCTGTGGAGATACAGTAATAGATCAGATAAAACATTTCAAAAATCTTATAGTATTAAGAAGCTTTTCTAAGTATTGGGAGCTGGCAGGTTTAAGAATAGGATTCTTAGCAGCGAATAAGAAATTAGTAGAAGAACTTGAAAGCCTGAAACAACCGTATAATGTAAATTGTGTGGCAGAAATGGCAGTGAAGTATGTTTACAGACTGAACAAACACTACATAAAATTGCACAAAAAAACTGTAGCAAGAAGGAAAAAATATACAAAACTAATAAGGAAACTAGGACTAAAAGTTCTGGAGTCTGACACAAACTTCATTCTAGTTGGATTTGAATCAAGGAAAAAATCTTTAGAATGTGTGAAATACCTTAAATCAAATGGCGTCCTAACACTTCACATATCAGACAAGGAATTTACTACATCTGATGTAAATTCTTATATAAGAATATGTATAGGCGAAAAGTATGAGATGAACAAACTGGTGAAGCTATTATGGAAATTCTTGAAAGACTTATGAAAGACGATAATTTTTATGTTCGCTCTGGAGCCGGAATAGCTTGCGTAATGTCGTCTATAGGGTCTAAAAAATTTATTTTTAAGTGCAAAAAAGACATGGCATCCAAATCCGGTAAGATAATAGGTTTGGGAATAAAGAACGCGGGAACTGGAAGGATTCCAAAAGAAGCGCTGAAAAATCTTGATAATGAAGACGACTTTATAAGAAAATGTTCAGTAGTTTCTATAGCACTGTCAAATTTAGGACAGTCAAAAGATCATGTACTTTATAAAAAACTAAATGACAGTAGCAGGGATGTCTTGAAAACGACGTTGCTTTGTTTGGGTTTATCAAACTTAGGTCGTGGGAACAAAGAGCTTCTAAGAAAAATGAGTCCTTATTTGAAAGCTGAAGACTGGATGCTACGTGCTTATGCGGGCCTTGGGTGCAGCCTTGCATTCATGGGCAAAGGCAGAGAATATTGGAAAGAATTTATTAAGATGCTTGAAAAAGAAAAAAATAGCTACGTTCTTGTAACAGCGTGCTGGGCTGCTTCAACAGGATTAGCAGGTTTTGATAAAGCAGAGGAGTTTGATAAACTTTTGAGATCGAAAATTTCCTACTTCAGAGACATGGCTTCGTTAGGATTAGGTTTCACTTGCATGAAAAGCAAGGATACTAAGATTCTTGATATATTCGAAAAAATGACCAAAGATAAACACCCTTATGTCAGGGAAAGTGCATACTTAGGGACTGGTATAGGATTTCGTTCCACAGGAAACAAAAAAGCCAGTAAAATTATTATAAAGGGCTTCAAAGACCCGTGCGCTGTGACTAGAAGTGGTGCAGGAATAGCTGCAGGTCTAATAAACATGAATAGTAATAAATTACAAAAAGACTTGCATAAAGCAATGATAAAAGAACATAACCCAGAAGTTAATTGGGGATTTTCTATAGGTGCAGGTCTTATGGGCTTCGGCAAAGGCAGAGACTCAGAGTTTATAACTTTAATTTCCGAATTTTCTAAAAACCCCGACAAAATGGTAAAATGGGGATCGGCAATAGGTCTGGGTTTCACTTATGCTGGATCAGAAAACCTTGCAAATCATTGCAAGAAGGCCGAGTGCGATAGCTTCCTAAATTTCTGGCTGAGCATGGCTTCAGCATCAAGCGGAGGCAGGCTGGAAAGAGTGCACAAAGAAGCTGTATCTTTGTTGCTGCCAGGATTGCTTTTTTATTCCGTATACGAATCCTTTTGGTGGGGCCTGTGGACCTTGTCAGAATTAGGTGCTGCCTTATTTGTTCAAAAAGGAGTCAAATCCATTGGAGTTTAAATAACGCTGCAGATCAAGCCATATAGTATCTGTAACGCCTTCTATAACAGATTTCTTGTTATCGTATATCGTAATAATAACCTTTCTTTCTTCCGATAGCACATTTCTGCCTTCTATAACGACAGATAACAATTTCCTGTCATTTTCGGCAGAAGAGATTATTTCTTTATCAAAGCGGTTTAGCACTGAGTGCCTGACAAAAGATTCGAATGACATGGGATTAAATATGCTCATTTCCGTTTTGTCATAAAATCTTATAGATATTTTATCTATAACAACCTTACCCCTCAGACTTTCAATCACATCTTTAATTACAATAGTTGTTTCTACCATTCGAGATCACAGTAAGAATTTCATAAAGTTAAAGATTTTTCATCATTTTATAATGCCTATCACCCTTTTCATAAAGGTCTGCAACTTCTTGTATAATAGAAAATCCGTGTTTCTTGTAAAATCCTATTGCTTTATTGTTGTTTACTCTAACATGCAGCACAAGTACATTGCCCCTAGCACTAGCCAATTCCTCTATTTTCTTTAAAAGTCTACTACCCAAGCCCTTTCTTTGATAGTCAAGCTTGACTGAGATTATAAATAGTTCAAGCTCTGCACTGTTATTTAATGCAAGCTTGGCAACACCTAGAGGATTATTGTTTTCTTCTGCTATGAGATAAATATCGCCATGTTTCATATAATTCAATATGGATTCTCTGTCCAATGGGCGCCCATATCCATCTTGTTGAGATATTTCAACTATACTATCTACATCGTTTATATCTGCGTGCCTAATTATCATGTCACCACTTTCCTTGCAAATAAAATTAAACGCCGCGAAAAGCTATTATATAGGCTCCTGTCATAATTTCCGAATATGGCTTCAATTTTGTATCCGGCTTTGTATGCTATATTTGCAATACCGTCTTTATTATATATGTAATATTTCGTTGCCAATCCTTTTTTGGACATGATAATAAGTCTTTCATTTTTGTCTATATACTCGCTATCGTCATATAAGTTTGGGCTGTCTAAAAGTATTACGCCGCCAGTTCTTAATATTCTAGAAGTTTCTTCGAGCAGTTTCTTTACTTCATCTAATGTTTTAGAGTAAGCAAAACCGGCAAAAATACTTATAACGGCGTCAAAAGAGCCTTCCATGAAAGGTAGTTCAAATGCAGATGCACGAACTAGTCTAGACCTGTATCTAGATTTTTGAAGCATTTTACTTGATATGTCAACACCCGTCATGTCGAATTTAGTTGATAATAATTCAAGCGTCCTGCCTGTTCCACACGCCAAGTCAAGTATTTTTTTACATCCAGTCAAGCAATACTCCAATAGTTCTTTTTCGACCGATCTCTGAAGAGTATTCTTATCAGTTTCGAACCATTGATCATAATCATCCGCTAGAGCATCGTAAAACTCTTCCGAAGAAACTATCCTATTCATGAGTATCCCTGCAAATATACATAGCAGTAAGTAGGTAGACGCCTGCTGTTTTAACCAAATCCTGCACTTCTATAGACTCCCTATCGGAGTGGGCAAGATAGGATTCTCCGGGTCCGTATACTACACTGCATATGCCTGCATCTTGAAGGATTGCAGCATCCGTCCAAAATGACATACGGTCGTATGTTATATCTTTCCTAAATATTTTTCTATGAGCTTTTGACAAAGATTTTACCAAATGTGATTTTTTATCGCCCAAGAATGGCTTGTAATCTTTTGCGATTGTATCTATACTAACTTTTAACCCATCATAGTGTCCACATGTTTCTTCAACAGCCCGATTCAAATGTCTTGCAACACTTCTGTATCCGTCCGACGATTCAGGTCTAAACTCAAATATCGCGTTACATACACCAGGAACTTTTCCATAACTACCAATTTCACCGCCTTCAATGGAACAAATTAACCAATCATTGCGCAACCGCTTTAGTCTGTCTGACAAGTATATTCCTGCTTCTATAGCACTCAGACCTTTTTTCGGTGAACTAGAGTGTGCCCACACGCCATCGATTCTAACTTTAAAGGCGCATAAACCAGGATGCGCAAGTCCGGCTATATTCCCGCTAGGCTCACCTACTATTGCAAAATCCGTTCTTGGACCATTTTTGGCAATATATCTAGAGCCTGGAGAATCTCGCCCTTCCTCACCTGTGACAGCCGCAAAAACAATATCGCCTTTCAACTCTATATAGTTTCTGCGAATAATTTCAAGTACATGCATCATGGATGCTACTGAGCCCTTCATATCTACAGAGCCTCTCCCATGCAAATGATTTTTTTCAACTATGGGTGTAGATGCATTTGGCATGTTTTTGTTCGATTCCGTGTCTGTATGGCCATTGAGCATCAAGGAATACCCAGAACCTGAGCCTTTTATTCTAGCTACAACCATTGGAGAATCGTGGAGCTGTATTACAGAAGTGTCCAATTTTCTATCCGAAAGCCAGTTTCCTATATATTCATTTACTTGTTTTTCATAGCCCGGTGTGTCATAAAAGCTAGGTATAGAAATAAGATCGGATGCAAGTTTAACAATAGAGTCTTTATCTATTTGTTTGACCAACGAATTTGCGTCCATTAGTATGATGTCTTAACAGAGTTTTTAAGCTTATACAATAAAAGCTGGACTAAATCTTCTCTATGACTGCTGTACTCGAACAGAAATGTTCTTCCGCAGTCACTTATCCTCTCCAACATATAGTCTTTATTAAAGTGCATTATATATGAACATTATAAGCGGAATTTTTAAGTTTATATAAGAAATAATGGTTTCGGACAAAGACATGAAAACGTTAAAACCAAACGCTTTCAAGTTTTTGCCTGTAAAATCCTGACGGTCTGACCAAACGCTGAAGCGTCGGTAG
>CAYJRA010000025.1:0-8156 GCA_964372465.1 uncultured archaeon | reverse complement strand
TTTCCATAAAAGGATACAAGAGCGGCATCTACTCTATCACCCAAAAAATCGCTTTTTGGTCCCTGTATACTGTAGTTCATAATTATTGTTATGTGATGACATATAAATCTTTTTATATATTTCACTATATAATAGTAGTAACAACAACGATTTAATTACTGCAACCAAAAGTATAAAAATACAAATGCAGTAGATGATTGTTATGCAAGGAGTTATTTTAAGCTACAGGAGAGGCAGGCACACGCAAAACACTAATCAGATGCTTGTCGAAATTGAAGGCGTTGACAGTAAGGAAAAGGCTGAAAAAATGATAGGTAGATTCTTATTATGGAAATCCCCGGGCAATAAGGAAATTAAGGGGAAGATCACCAGCGTGCACGGCAATAACGGTGTTGTGAGAGCCAAATTCGAGAGAAACTTACCTGGACAGGCTGCTGGCAATAAAGTTAGTGTGAAATAGGTATAAAAATACAAAAAATATATCAAAGTATGCAATTGGCACCACTACTACAGAATGCTGAATATCATAGAGGAATTGGTGGTACTCCACCAGACATATTAGTTCGCAATCCAGGCAAATGTCGAGCAGAGTTATTTGATGATCAACAATTATTAGATTACTTGAGAACTGAATATGGTGGAATACTGAAATTTTATAGAGATCCAAAGGATAACACAGAACGAATGTTTGCAGAAAGATTTTTGTTGGATTTGAGATATTTAGATTCTGTAAAAAGATTACCTAAAGAATTTGAGAATTATCTTAAATAAATTCTCAGAACAATTCAATATCGTTCATTTTGGTTCAAACATTATGAATGATGAGGTCATCTCCAAATCTTGCGCTACAATAATGGTTTGCAATTAGGAATGCGGATTTATCTAGAGAGAAGCTAGATCACAATTCATCCCAAATAATTGATGTGTTCTCCTTCCAACTCTCTGAGTTTTGCGTTTTTCCATCCCTTTTCGAAAATCTCGGATAAACGGATCATTTTTGGCTTAATCTCCTTTTCCCATTTGTCTAGATTTTTTTTAACGAAATCGGCCATATCCTTTTCGTTGCCCTGTATCTTTATCCTTTTGCCGCACCAGTAAGAAGACATCAATTCTTTGAGAAGCCCGAAAGTATCAACATTCTTATCACTCAGCATTTTTGACTGATATAAGTGCATCGGCGGATTGCCGGAATCTACAAATATCAGCGACTCCAGCATTTTTGATATGCCTTCCATTTCATTTGTCACGCCATCGATTGCGTCTTGAAGAATGGTGGAGGGTTTATCGAATTTGATATCAAACTCCTTTTCCAGTTTTTTAATGTCAGGAAGTCGATATTTTTCCTGCAATTTTTTATATTCCTTCTGTAAATTTTCTTTCATACCTTAATCATAGTCAATCAAGCAATTAAAATTTTCTGTTTAGGGTCAGATTTAAAAACACCACTTTCAAGTATAATATGAGCGAAAATGAAAGTGGCAGTATTGTTTTCAGGCGGAAAGGACAGCACGAGAACGTTGCAGTGGTGCCTGGAGAAAGGATACGAGGTGAAACATCTGGTCACATTCGTTTCTGAGCGTGCAGATTCGTATATGTTTCATATTCCTAACATACACCTTACAGACTTGTCTGCTGAGGCTGTAGGCATCCCGTTGATTAAAGAAAAAACTTCTGGCATAAAGGAAAAGGAAGTGGAAGAGATGGAACATGCATTGTCAAAACTGAAGGTAGATGCTATAGCCTGCGGCGGCATAGCAAGCAATTACCAAAAAGAGAGAATTGTTAAGGTGTGCGATGCATTGAATATGCAGTGCTTAGCTCCATTCTGGGGCGTCGATCCTGAAAAGTTTCTGAGAGATACTGTTGCCTTGGGATTTGATGTCAGGATAGTTGCAGTGGCTGCAGCAGGCTTCGATAAATCGTGGCTCGGGAGAAAATTGGATGGTAAGACGATTGACGACATGCTTAAACTTCATAAGAAGTACAAAATCAGTTTGGTTCTGGAAGGTGGCGAGGGAGAGAGCTTGGTTGTTGACGGACCCATTTTCAAAAAAAGAATAGAGATAATGGGTTCGGAAATAATTTGGAATCAGAAAGAGCAGAGCGGATATCTTAATATAAAAAAAGCCAGGCTAGTTGATAAGTGAAATATTTTAACTATAATAAAAACAATCTTGTTTGCTCTATCCATACAGTCACCTCTTTTAATTATGCGACTGCAACTAATTGGGATAGCACATTATTTGTTAACCATGAATAAAAAGTGTTCGTCTGCTACTTATTGTATTATCTCAACTCAAAAACAACCTGTGCCTGCCTGACAATCTCAATCTGTGAAGGAGATTGACCTGCAGAGCCTTGAGATGTCTTCCCGCCTGTAGCCCCGGATGCACCAATTTCAACCGGCGTTAAGGAAACTATTCTGGCAACACTCTTGTTTAAAGATTTTGCGATTTCATTTGCTCTTAAATTTGCATCATCAACAGCTTTTGCAACGGCCTGTTTTTCCACATCCCTTGAGTTTTCTGTGGTGAATACGATATTTGTAATGCTGTAAGTGCCTGTGTTATAAAGACTCTGGACTAAACTATCAAATCGGGAAAGATCTTTCAGCGTTATGTCAATTGTATTGACTGCCTGATATTCCGTCTGCCCCAGAATGTTAGTGGTTGGGACTATCTGAACATACGACACTATGATATCTTTATCCTCAACTCCTAAACTCTTAACAAGAGAAATAACATAGCTAACTAATTTTGTATTATTGGAAACGGCTGCCGAAGATGTCTTAGCGCTATTCACCAAGTTAGCAGTGAACATTACCATTTGGGGTTTGATATCTATTTTTCCTTCACCAACAACAGTGATTAAAGTTGGCTGATCAAGATAATTTGCTTTGATGAATAGAAGTGAAGCAAATATTAACAATACTCCGAAAATGATTCCAATAATTTTTAGGATGTCGTCTTGCATTTTTCCACTTTTATTATAATATTTTCTTTTCGAGTTAATATTTTTTATGGGGAAGCTATGATTACTTTATTCCTAGAAGAATTTTATCAAGATCTTCTTCTGACATACTGGATACATCTAATCCTAATGTTTTACTTAATTGAGTTCTATCAACAACATTGACATAAGTCCTTTTCTCTAGTGCTTCAATATTTAAACTTTGAATAGCTTTGATTCTAAAATCAGGATTTTGCCATACACTAGAGGGTGCTCTTAATATTGGATCGTTTATAGGAATTTTATATCTTTCCATAATATCTGTTAACATCGTATCAATTATTTCCCTTCTTGGTGGTTTGTTAATAACATCCCACATTCTCGGATTTATATAGGGACTAGTGATTAAATCAGGATTAACTTTTAAAGGACCTCTTTGGACAGAAAGTGGTTTGCTAGTCATGGTATCTTCTAATAAGAAAAATAATTGTTCGTCTGTTAGTTCTGTGGGTATTTTCCTGGGAGTTCTTTCAGTACCAATCGGTATTAATCTAGTAGTTATTGAAGGAGCATTTGGATCATCTATAGGTCGAATAACTTTAAATTCTCCAGTTATGGTATTCGGTGTCTTCATATTTGGCGGACTAAAACCAACTTTTGGCGTAGGCATGTTAGCTGTATTAATCCTAGGCGGTACAGAAGAACGTGGAATACCCAAAGCCAATGCTAGCATCCCATCCTCGTCATCTACTCTCTCAATATTTGGGTAAATATTTTTGTTATTTAATCTCATTACACCCAAATTCCCCAAATATGTTGATCCTATTGCAAACCCAGCCTCACAAGCTGCTCGATTGCCGTTTGAACATTCCCAAGCAGTATAAGCAGTTGTTGTCAAACTCAAAACTTGCATTACTTGAGCAAATTGTGCAGAACCTAAGGCTGCATTATAAGTAGTGAATGCCGTTGCTCCTACCGTAGGTCCCCATGCAGGAGCAGTTATAACACCGGCAGCTATGAGTGTAGCAACAGTGCCTGTAGCAACTGTTTGCTTATCAATATCTTCTTTTAATTTTTTACAGGCGTCTGGATTGGCAGTACACCATGTATTTAACTTCTCCCTGTTTAATACCATTTGACTAGTATCGAATGGCACTGTTCCTTCAGTTGGTATTGATGACTGTATTACTGGTGAAGTAGAGCTTGGTTTTATAGTCACAGGTAGAGATGTTGCAGGTGCATTATTACAGTAGCCTTCCTCGTTGCATCCGTACTGACAATACATTCCGTATCTACAATAGCTTCCAGTTTGTACAGTAGTTGCCGTAGCAGATTCTTTGCAATCATATCCATTCTCACTGCATCCATTCTCACACCATATACCGTCACAATAATTTCCGGTGGTTTGAGTTTGTTTAGAACTTTTGCATGTATCTGTTATTGGATCGCATCCGTCAGGACAATACCATCCATACTTGCCACACCACGTGCTGAATTCGGGGCATCCGCAGTTGCCATAACAGTCATAATATCCCGTAGCTCCATTAGAGCACGGGCATACTTGATCAAATTTTTCAGAGCATGTTCCGGCAGGCTGCTCTTGATACGGTTGGCAATCAATACAATTGCCTTGACAGTCTGTTTTTCCTATGAACCCAGTGCTACAACTACAAATTTCATTTGGTGTCACCGGACAATAAGTGGTAGTCACTTCAGGTGCTGGATTGCAGTCCCATCCATTGGGAGCACATCCGTATGGGCAATACGTCCCATCTCTACAATAATAACTTCCACTAGGATATGTTGTTGTAGTCACTTCATATGTAGTAGTTGTTCTGCAATTAGTGCATTCTCCACCATAAATCGTCTCTTTGCAATCGCATCCCTGATTAATGCATTCTGTTCTGGTATTGTCATCGCAGTATGATTGTGGTTGACATCTCCCACAATCATCAACACAATTATAGCATGATTCGCTACCATCACATCTTCCATCTCCGCACCAGTTGCATGATCCACAATCTATTTCACAGCTTGAGCAATCTTCACCTCTGTAGCCTTCACAATACCCGTTTCCACAATAATTTACTTCAGGGCATGTTCCACAATCTTGGGGACAGTTATGACAATCATCATATCTGTTGCAATACCCATCACCACAATATTCTTCGCCTGGCGGAGGTCGACATTCTCCACAATCTTGAGAGCAACTTCCACAGTTTTCATTTCCGTTGCAACTTCCATCTCCGCACCAGTTTGTGGGTTCACAGGGTTGACAGTCTCTTTCGTTTGTCCAAGAATCATAATCAGTCCAACAGCTTTGGTATTCTTTGCCCCCACATGGCTCTAAACATCCACTCCACCCACCGCATTGTATACCGCCATCGGCTGCTGCCAACAATGATAATTTCGATCTGCATGTGCCATCTGCATTGCATCCGTAATAGCAGTACCAGCCGGATTTGCACCATTCTGCTGCGTTTGCATTCTGGGGAGAAAGGAACACTCCCAATATAATAAATAGAACAGCGAATTTAATGAATGATTTCATAAATGATATTTATCCAGCATAATATAATTATTTTATCAGTTATATCTAGAATTTCTAATTTACATTTTGTGCAAATTGAGTTTTGTTGATCATAATCCTTAATAATAAAGAAATGAAAAAAATTATTATGAAACCGTTTATTCCAATATTGATTCTTTCTTTGTTTATAGTTTCATTATTTTATTTTGAAAACACATCAGCACAAACATCGTGCCCACTACCACTCACCTTAGATGCGACACCCAACCCGGTTACTAAAGGGAGCCAAGTTACATTCAAGGCGAAATCCGATTATGCTTATGCATATGTTGCATTAAATCCAGGCGGCAACAGCGTCACTGGATTAACCGGAGTAACTGTCGGGAAAGAAGGTTCTTCGTGGACATGGACATATACAGCCACATCAGCCAATCCCGGCACATATTCTGCTACTTTCACTGGAGATATAAACGATCCACAAAGTGGAAACACATGTTCCGCTAGTAAATCTTATGAGATTAAGTCTTCAGATAATTCGACAAATACAACAACAACCACCGTTCCAGGAGCTGATTTTACTATTAAGTGTGATAAAGAAGCGGTGAGGGTTAACGAAGTAGTCAAATGTTCTGTTGACAAATGCAACAAGGGCATCTGGTTCCTTTTAAATAAAGAGAAGACACCATTGGATACAACCACAACCGATCAAATAAAAGAAATCCCGCCCAAGGAAATTGAGATCAGGCCGACAAAAACTGACGGCATAATAAAGGCAATGGTGGTTTGCGTTGATCCGCAGGATATGAAAAACAATATCGCAGAAAAAATAATTTTGGTTACAGCCGTGGGGGGTGCTACAACAACCACTGTTGTTGGATCAACTACGTCAACTATTATCGGCGGAACTACGACCACCCTGAAAGCCGCAGACCAGTTGGTTTGTCATTTTGATAACAATTTTACCTGCGACGGAGGAGAAACTTCAACTCAAATAGCTGTTATTGATGATTTTGATGACAACACAGAAAAATGGCAGGAAAACATGATGGTTGGAAGTGCTGCCAATAGTCAGTATCAAGGTGAGTTAGTATCTGTATTCGATCCCAGTATTTTTAAAGCGGTTTCTTTCGATGAATCGCTTAATGTCATTTCAATGAAATACAAGGGATATGTTAACGGCCCGAATGCAATAAAGATATATTATAGAGACGGAAGTGACTGCACGGAGTTTGATGACAAATGTTCGCAATTATTCTCTGTAAAGCCAAGCACCGAATATCAGCAACTGTCGTTTGACATGACAGATCCTGAGTGGGTTAATAACGATGGCACGATAACACAGTTGAAGATAGATTTTGAAGGAGCAATCAATCCAGGAAACATATTCATAGATTCAATAAAGGCAGCATCGGCCGGCTTTGCTTCGGGGAAGAAGAATGCCGGCGTGTCTGTCAGGCTGGGAAACAAATTGACTTATCCTTCATCAGGCAACATTGTGGCCAATAAAGGAACCATTGATTTTTGGGTTAAGCCGTATTGGAACGGCAATGATGGCGCTGCTCACTATTTCATAGATACCGGCTTTGCATACAGCGATAGAATATCCGTATACAAGAACTCTTTGAATAAATTGATGTTCAACATACTGGATTCTTCCGGCGTCAGCAACCTGATCGGTTTTGACATATCTTATTGGAGAACGGATGAATTACATGATGTTCGCGTCACATGGAGAACAAACGAAATGAATCTGTATGTTGACAATGCTTTGGTTGCAAACGATTCAACAGTGAATACGCCATCTTCGGTTGGAAATGATATATTTATCGGATCTAGCATAGACGGCACGAATCAGGCTGATGCTGTAATAGATGAACTGATAATATCATCCAACGTCGTATATCCATCTTTGACACCCGGTACAACAACCACCACACTTTTCGGAACCGCTCCATCCCCATCGAAAAAAGATTTCAGCATAAAAAGCATTTCCTGCACTCAAAGCAGGTGTGATCTGGAAATAGAAAAGAATGTGATCAGTTCTGATATAGTAGTCTATGTCAATGTAATTCATGAGCCAGATGGAACAGTTTATTATAAGGGAAGCACTTTTATAGAAAACGGAAGCACGCAAACGGAAACGATACCGCTCAATATCGTAAGAGATTGTAAGAAAGGATATTCATTAACGGCTGTGGTGAATGCTTACGAAACAGATGGTTACAACAGAGTGGGCAGAATAAAGAGCGTAGCTTTCAGATGCTAATGAAAGGATTATTCTTACTGCCGATGCAACAGGAATTGATTTAAAGATTGTTTCTTTAATTGGATATATGACAAATGACGAATGCAAGCAGAATTATTCACTCCACTTTCAACCTAGAAAATTAGAAGAAGTATATAAGGCAGCCAGGGATGTATTGTGGAATTATGGTATTTCGACCGTAATTGACTCTGAAGATAGATGTGTTTATATTTTTGATGAGCTTGAATCTAGAATCGGTAGAATTTATTTGCCGGGAAAAAACAATCCACGTTTTGATATAGTTACGCGAATTGTTTATTTATGCCTTTACGTTTCTGATAAAATAAGCAACCCAACTTGGGGTGAAATAGCAAACGAGATAGAAGATTCGCTATTTGGCTGGTCAACTCTTGCGACGAGTTCTCGAAAGGG
>CAYJRA010000024.1:0-11443 GCA_964372465.1 uncultured archaeon | reverse complement strand
AAAAATAAAATAAAAAATAATTAAATCCCATTTTTACAATTCTTCTTCATCTTCAGTTTCTTCCGAATCTTCCGATTCGTCACCCGTTGTATCTTCATCATCGCCAACAGGCTCTTTCAAACCAGCTTCTCCGGTTTTTTCACCTATTGCGAATCTTCTGCTAACTTGCTTTATTTCAATCGTGCATTTTTCGCCTTTTTGTGTGTTGGCAACAAAGACAACGAAGTTTTTAACTCTTGCTATTCCGTCACCTTTTGATCCAACTTCTTGTATTTCTACATCATATTTTTCCCCTATTTTTACGGGTTTCTCAAAGTTGTCGTCTCTGTCGAAGCTTCTTGGTCTGAAACCACCACCGAAACCTCCGCCAAAGCCTCCACCTCTTCCGTCTCTGTCATCTCTTCTGCGAAAATCTCTTCCACGCGAAGACCTTCTTTCCATATACTTTAACCTCCTTAGTCCTTAGTAATTAATCTCATGAAAACTCTTTCGAGATTCTGAGTAAATAAGTTCAAAAAGAATGAGACTTAATTCCTTGTTTTTAAGTACCCCCATTTTTGAGTTATTTTCATTTGTAATTAACGTTTTGTATTTTAAATAGTTATTTGTAGAAGATTTATGAACCTATTCGATAGAAATTATAGATTATTTAAGATTAACTTGTGAATTCGATTTATGACATATGCCTTGGTGCCAGTTTCAGAAGAAGCAAAAAGATTAGTGGAATCAACTTACCATGAGAATGAGTTGAAAATAGAAGCAGGCAGACCAATCAATATACAGGGTACTTCATTTTCTACAGATGAAGCAGTGCTATATTTGGTTTGCAGGGAAATTTTACTAAGGCAAAGAATTCTTACAATTACATTAGAAGATGACAGCCTAACTTGTTATGGTTATCAGAACGGCACAAGATCAGGACAAAAAGAACATTTTGTTTTTAGAAATGAAATAGGTATAGAAATGCCTGAATCAATATCAATGGTTTTGCAAGAAGATGATGAAATAATATTCGATAGCAGATATGAAAACAAATACAGGTTTAAAATAAAGAATTATCCAACATAGCTCATCGTTCTGTCTTCCAATCCCTTGGCTTCTGTCAACATCTTTCTTTTGTGTCTTGTATCAAACTTGGAATAGAATTCCATTATGTTGCTGTCGATGCTTGCCTTGAAGTTTTTCATCGCCTTTTCAAAATGCTTCATTGTCACTTCATTAATCTTCTTATCCTCTCTAAGCGCTGTCATTGCAGCTTCTCTTGCCAAGGCATCCAAATCCGCACCCGAGTAGCCTTCCGTTTCCTTTGCCAATCTTTTTATATCCACGCCTTTCAATGGCATTTGTTTCGTCTTCAATTCCAATATCCTCAATCTGGTTTTCTCATCTGGTGGAGGAACTAATATCAATCTGTCAAATCTTCCCGGCCTTAATAAAGCAGGATCAAGCATATCCGGCCTATTCGTTGCACCGATGACAACTACCTCTTTCATGTCTTCCAAACCAGATATCTCTACCAGCAGCTGAGCTACTATTTTTTCAGTCGCGTCTTCCCCTCTATTCATTCCTCTTTTAGGAATCAACGCATCAATTTCATCAAAGAAAATGATTGTCGGCGCTACTTGCTTAGCTCTCTTGAATAATTCCCTCACCTTTCTCTCGCTTTCGCCAAACCACATCGAGTGCAACTCAGGTCCTTTTATTGAAATGAAATTAGCATTACTCTCCGATGCAACAGCCTTTGCTAATAATGTCTTGCCGCATCCGGGTGGTCCATACAACAATATGCCTCTGGGCGGCGTTATTCCCAATTTGGTAAAATTCTCGCTCATTGTTAACGGCCATTCAACAGCCTCTTTTAATGATTGTTTAACATCATCCAATCCACCAATATCATTCCATCTTACATTTGGTATTTCTATCAGCACCTCCCTCATCGCAGAAGGTTCGACCATCTTCAGCGCCTCCTGAAAGTCTTTTTTGGTAACAATCAATTTCTCTAAAACATCCTTTGGCAGTTCTTCCTCTTCCTTCCATTTTATTTTTGGCAATATTCTTCTCAGTGCAGACATAGCAGCCTCTTTGATCAAAGCTTCCATATCAGCTCCTACGAAGCCGTATGTGGTCTCTGCTATTTGATCTAAGTTGACATCTTTTTCCAAAGGCATATTTCTTGCATGAATATCTAAAATCTCTCTTCTGCCTTTTTTGTCAGGAACAGGAATTTCAATTTCCCTGTCAAATCTTCCCGGTCTTCTTAATGCAGGATCCAGTGCATTAGGTCTATTAGTTGCAGCAATGACAACTACTTTGCCGCGTTTCTTCAATCCGTCCATTAGCGTAAGCAACTGTGAAACAGTTCTTTTCTCTACCTCTCCGACGACCTCTTCTCTTTTGGGTGCCATTGCATCTATTTCATCAATGAATATGATTGACGGTGCACTCTTCTCTGCATCTTCAAATATTTTTCTTAGATTTTGCTCAGTACCACCATACCATCTTGAGAATACTTCAGGTCCGCTGATAGAATAGAAATTAGCACCGGCTTCATTTGCCACTGCCCTTGCCAGCAAAGTTTTTCCCGTGCCGGGCGGTCCATGCAATAAAACGCCTTTAGGCGGCTCTATACCCAATCTAGCAAACAGTTCAGGATGCCTTAACGGCAGTTCGATCATTTCCCTTACTTTGTGTATTGCCGGATGAATGCCGCCGACATCTTCATATGTTACTGTGGGTACTTTTCTCTTTTCCAATTCAAATCCTTTCGGCAGATGTGTCAGTATTTCTATTTCAGTTGCATCGGTGATTCTTACGATGCCCTTGGGGTTTGTGCTTGTGACAACGAATCTTGTCTCTCCTGTTGGTGAAAAGAAGAAATCCTCAAAATCAAACCCAAAATATTCTTGGAAAATGCTAGGAGCCCTGTCGCTTCTTCTTACTACAGGACTGGGAACTATTATGTCACCTTGAGAAACAGGTCTGTAGTAAATATTCTGTTTTATGATATTCGGATGAACTTGAATGAAAACATTTTTTTGAGCCGGTGCTAGAGTAACAGATCTGGCTTCTTTAACATCTCCCTTCCTGATTTTAACATTTTCACCGACGCCCGCACCCGTGTTTCTTCTGACAAGACCGTCCATTCTAATTACACTCAGACCAGCATCAGACGGATACGCCCTTATCACAATCGCTCCAACCTTTCTGGATCCTTCTACTTCTACAACATCCCCTTCTTTGACACCTATTTTCTGCATTGTGTTTGCATCAATTCTTACGATGCCTCTTCCGAACTCTTCCCTCGCAGTAAGTTCGCCTATCCTCAATTCAACTTCTTTGTCCTGATCTTTCATCTCACTCATTCAACCACTTCCTTAATAATTTAGATTGCCGGTCATTAAGTAAAACATCAAATTCATCCCAGTTGATTTTATCCTCCCATTCCTCCAGAAACTGCTTCATTCTCTCCATGTGCTCTCGCATTATTATGAACATAGATTGGTCTACTCTAATATTTGGGATTTCATTCAATAAACCTTCCCTCTTATATTCATATTTTTTGTCGTCTTTCCTTATTATCTGTTTCCATCCATAGAGTTCTCTGAAAAATTTATTTCTTTCATAGTTGCCGTCGAACTCCTTGCTCCTGACACTGAATGTTATCATTACGGCTCTTGTTGTCATTTCAATCATTTAGTGTTTAGATGATCTAAAATATATACTTTTAGAGTTTATAAAACTTACTGTTTTACACAATAAATTATTGAATATTTTTTAGATTTCCGTTCAAACAAATAGGCGACATCGAAATTAATTCCTCATAATTTAAATCGTCTCTTGTCAATTCGTTTAAAATGAATATTTTTTTGTTGTTATCAAATGCAACTCCCATCTCTATCAGCGTGTTGGGTCCTATGTAATTCTTTTTGTTATTTTTGTCATAATTCAATACAAGGATTGCATCGGAAGATTTTATCTTATCAAAATGGCCCTTCATCCTTTCTCCCTTCAAAGAAGCAAATTTATTGATGTTTTCAAATTTTAATTGATTCCACCATTCTTTGCTTTGTCCTGTTTCTGCAGAAAGCGGCAATAAAACAGCATGACCTTCCTTTTCAAGAGCATTTTTGACGGCATCCATTTCTTTGATAAACTTCAGACTGCCGCATATCGTTATTTTCATAATTTCAGTATATTTTTCGACGATTTATAAACGACGGTGTTTGAGGATCAATTAATTCTGATATCAATTATTTTCTAAAAAACAAGGTTTCTCCACTGACTCTTTTCAGGAAATTCAGACTTTTTCCGGGTTCTAATTTCACCCTCAATTCGATTCCTTCGTTTGCATTTTTCGGATATTTTCCAAGCAAGGATTCTATTACCATTATTGCATCAAAGCCAGAACCACCAGAATAAGGAGTTGAATGAACTAAGAACATAGCTCTTCCACCTTCAAATTCTTTGGTTATATTTTGTTTTTTCCCAGCACCCCAAGAATCGAAATATAATAATGATTTTGCGATCCACGTCCCGTTGGTTATAATATTTCCATTCCTATCTTTATACACAAATGTTCCGTTGCCAGTGATGGATTTTGTTTCAAAAACAAAAGTACCATTTCCAATAATTTCTATTTTATCTCCGTTTGGTGCCATTGTTACAACAGGACCGTTGGCGAACCCGGTTCCTATTTGATATTCGTATTTAGTTGCAGAATGTTTGGCAGATGCCAGTGAAATAAAGGATATTACTATCAGCGAAAATACCACGGCACTTAGTAACAAAATTTTTTCTTTCATACCTAACTAATGAAAAGAAAAACATTTATGTCATTCCTTTCACTTTCCCAACGATATGTAATATAAACTAGGATTTGATAATAATATTGATCGAATGAAGGTTGTAGGTATAATTTCTGGCAAAGGTGGCGTGGGAAAGACAACAACAGCAATCAATCTAGGCGCTACATTGAGCAGTAAATTCAACAAAAACGTGACAGTAGTTGATTGCAATATGACAACACCTCATCTAGGCCTCTCTCTGGGTTTGGTTCACGATTCTATCAATACTCTGAATGAGTCGTTGAAAGAAAAAAGAAATCCACAAGAAATAGAGTATAACTACAGTTCAAACTTCAGCATCGTTCCCGCTTCACTAACCCTTCAAGATTTGAAAGATTTGAATATGGAGAAATTGAGTGATGTTGTTAGAGAGCTAAAAAACAAGGATATTATCATTCTTGATATTGCCCCGGGCTTGGGAAGAGAAGCGGTTTCTGCAATAAAGGCTTGCGATGAGCTTGTGTTTGTTGCAACACCCTATATCGTTTCACTATCTGATATTTTAAGAACCAAGCAAGTAGTTAAAGAATTGAACAAGGAGATAATAGGGATAGTTGTTAACATGAAGCACGAGAAACATTCAGAGCTAACGGAAAGTCAAATTGAGAATTTTACGCAACTTCCGATTTTGGGTACGATAAACTACGATAAAGACATTCTAACCAGTCTTACATCTAAACAGCCGTTGGTATTTTATAACGATAGATCGAAGACTGCGAAAGAATATACTAGAATAGCCGGCCACGTGTTGGGAATGAGCTATAGGACAAAAGAAAATCTGTTTACGAGATTCCTTGATTTCATGTCTAGTAGATTTTAGAAATTGATAAAATTCCCTTAATGCGAATTTATTATTCAAATGACGAACATATCTGTGACGATTCCTGCTTACAACAAAGGAGAAGTCATATCAAAGACAATAGAAGAAACAGAGAATGTTTTCCGGAAAAACAGGTCTGATTTCGAGATTATTGTTGTGGATGATGGTTCCGGGGACAATACTTATCAAGAGGCACTGAGGACTGCCAAGAAATATGGCAATGTGACAGTGAAAAGACTGAAGAGAAATAGGGGCAAGGGTTATGCATTGAGAGAAGCTTTCAAATATACGACGGGTGATCTGATTTTGTTTCTTGATGCCGATCTAGATATACATCCCCGGCAGTTCAATGTTTTTATGCGACATATGAACGAGTATGACGCGGATGTCGTAATAGGATCGAAGAGGCATACGGAATCAAGAATAATATTCCCTTTGAGAAGAAGGATATTCAGTCAGTTGTATCATATTTTTACGAAGTTGTTTTTTAAATTGCCTGTGGGTGATACGCAGGTAGGCATGAAATTATTTAAAAGAGGAGTATTGGAAAAAATTTTCCCCAAGGTTGTAGTTAAGAAGTATGCATTTGATGTTGAACTATTATTGAATGCAAACTTGAGGAAATTTAAGATTGTTGAAGCACCTATTGATATTAATTTTAAACGGTTCAATAGTGCTGTCAATTTAAGATCGATTTACGACATGTTTATGGATACGCTTGCAATCGCATACAGATTGAGAGTACTGAGATATTATACGAGGGAATTCCATGAAGAAACCTAAGATTTCTGTGATAATTGCATACGGAAAGAGGAATGAGTATACTGACGAATGCATTGAGCATTGTCTGAAAATAGATTATCCGGATTTCGAAATAATAGCACTGCCTGACGAGGATGATAAATGGAATAAGAGAGTGCGTGTGCATGCAACAAGAGATGTAGTGCCGTCTGAGAAAAGAGATGTGGGAGCTAAGATTGCGAAAGGCGATATTCTGGCATTTATTGATGATGATGCCTATCCAAGAAAGGATTGGTTGAAAAACGCAGTGAAATATTTCGAGGATGAAGATGTAGGCGCGATAGGCGGTCCCGGCATCACACCGCCATCCGACAGCCAGTTGCAGAAAGCTGGAGGACATGTTTATTCTTCTTGGTTTGGTGCGAGTCCTTCAATAAGATACAGATATCTCCAAGCTAGAAAGAGAGAAGTGGATGATTATGTCACATGCAACCTTATTGTGAGAAAAGATGTTTTTAAAAAAATAGGCGGGTTTGAAACAAAATATTGGCCGGGCGAAGATACGAAATTCTGTTTGGATTTGACAAAAAAATTAAATAAAAAGATTGTTTATGCTCCGGATGTTGTTGTGTATCACCATAGAAGGCCTCTTTTCAGAAAGCATTTGAAACAGATAAAAAGTTACGGCATGCACAGAGGCCTATTTGCAAAAAAATTCCCCGAGACATCTTTCCGTCTTGTTTATTTCTTGCCAACAATATTTGTTCTCGGCTTAATCTTTGGCTGGCTGTCTTATTTCATCCATCCAACTTTATTCAAAATTTACATTGGCATAATCTCTGTTTATTTTTCATTACTGTTTATCAACGCCTTATCAGCGAAAAATATTTTTATGATCCCGTTTGTTTTTTTAGGAACATTCTTAACGCATGTTTGGTATGGAGTTGCATTCATCCACGGATTTTTGCAAAAGGATCTGAATAGAATAAGAAGAATGATTTAATGAATGAACAAAAAATAGGATACCTGAAAATTTTATTAACGGTTTTCATAGGAAATGCTGTCGGACCTCTGGTGAGATGGGTAAACCAGCCGTCGCTAGTAATAACATTTTATACCCAACTTTTTGCTTTTGTAGCCTGTATGGCTTATATCATCTGTTCAAAACAGACCAAAAAATTTCCCAGAAGAAATAAGATGGCACCGTTGATTTTAGTTGGCGCAATAAGCACAATAAATTTTATATTTACATTTTTAGCTTTTCAAAACACAAGTATAGCAAATGTAGTGTTGATTCAGAGTTTGGCGCCAATAGCAATCATCCTGCTCTCGCCGTTAATAGTGAAAGAAGCTTATGACAGGAAAATATTTTATCTAACACCAATAGCACTCATAGGAGCAATAATGATAATAAATCCTTCCAATGTATCACTAATGAACAGGGATTTTCTCGGCATGTTTTATGCCTTCATTTCTGCCTTGTCCTATGCTTTTCTCATACTGTTATCAAAAAAGTTCCTGTCAGACAATTTACCAATATTTTTGGTCCTGTTCCAGTCAATAGTCGGCAGTGTTGTACTATTCCCATACGTTTTGCTTAATAGATCTGTAATAGATCTCAATACTTACGGGCTTTTGATTTTACAGGGAGTACTTCTGTATGCATTAAACCCCTTACTTTATTACCAGGGGTTGAAAGTCATAAAAGTTCAGCACACATCTCTGTTCATATATTTGGGACCGGCTGTTGCAATATTATACGGCTTTCTATTCTTTGATGAAATTCCCAACTTATTGTCAATCATTGGCGGCATGCTGATACTTTCATCTACTTTCTATGTGACTATGAACTCCCTGAAGAAAAATACATCCTTAAAAAATGAAAAATTTGAATGAATCAAAATTAATCGGTAATCCAGTCAAAAACTCTATATCCATTGATATCTTTTTGATAACCTTTATTAGTTAATCTTCCAATGAAGATAATTTGTTGACTAACTCTCGATACACTTGTTTTTTCTTCTCCGAAGATATGTGGAAAAGAAGTTTTGATACCATTTGTTTTGAAATCGTAAAAATATAGTTTAATTTAATGACAGTATCTTTGATCGACCCCTCTTTCTTCGTCAACGGTATACCTTTCATTCCAACATTACTTGTTATACCAGCAACAACGATATTATCAAATTCTTCAAAAAGAACTAGTGCTGGTCTTGTCTTAATTTCAAAAGTATCAGTAAATTGCACTTTAGCTAATATTACATCTCCGGGCTTATACATTTTCCCACGCTTCATCCTCTTTATTTTCCCACGCTTCTCTCATTTTATGTTGCTGTATTTTATGCAAGAATTCATCATATTGGTTCATGGATTTTATTTTCTTGAAGACGATTATAGCTTTCATTATCGTTTCATTATACGTTTCTCTAGGATGTTCTTTTATCTCCTTCAAGGATTTGACTACACTCTTATCTAATTGAATCGTTGTAGCGTTAGACATTATATATCACCTATAGTGTATATATAGTAGATATATAAATAGTTTACTATGTGATTGGGCATTTTCTTCAAGAAAATTTTCTTATAACACCGTTATTTTTATATAAAACAGAAAACAAATAATGTGATATGAAAGCAGCAATTTCTTACCCACCCATTCCGACATCTAAAGGCATTCCACTGCTATCACAGAACAGACAGTTCCAATACTTTAATGCGCCTTGTTTCATTTATCCCATGATACCCGCTGCCGCAGCGACATTGCTTCATGTCAAAGGGCATGATGTCATTTGGGATGACGCAATATCTGAGCAGAAAGATTATAAAAAATGGCTGAAGCAGTTGCCAAAAAGGAACTTGGATATGATAGCAATAGAAACAAAGACGCCTACTGTGAAATGGTATTGGAAGGTGATCAACGATATTAAAGAGGCAAGCCCAGAGACGACTACGGTTATTTATGGCGATCATGTCACCGCAATGCCAGAAGAATCATTGCATAATTCGAGTGTTGATTATGTGCTTACTGGCGGAGATTATGATCTGCTTCTAAACAATTTAGCTGAATATCTTGAAGGCAAGAGCCAGCTTGGATCAGGAGTGTATTGGTGGGGAGAGAATGGTGAAATAAAAAACACAGGCAAGTTTGAAACAAAATTTGTCGATTTGAATGCTCTACCGATGATTGATCGCGAGCTAACGAAATGGAAATTATATTCTGTTCATAACGGCAATTATAAAGTGACGCCTGGAACATATACAATGTTCGGAAGGGATTGCTGGTATCGTGCTGGCGGTGGATGTACGTTCTGCTCGTGGACAACCACATATCCTACATTCAAATGCGTCAGCGTGGAAAGGGCTCTTGATGAAGTAGAGCATATAGCAAGCATGGGGATAAGGGAAATATTTGATGACACAGGCACGTTCCCAGTCGGTCCGTGGCTGAAAAAGTTCTGCGAGGGAATGATTGAACGCGGCTTAAACAAAGAACTTTACATAGGATGCAACATGAGATTCGGCGTCCTATCACAGGAAGAATACAACCTTATGAAAAAAGCCAACTTTCGTTTTGTTCTTTACGGCTTAGAATCTGCTAATCAAAAATCAATCAACATGCTCAACAAGGGAGTGAGATCCCAGCAGCAGGTGGATTCATGCAGAAAGGCATCAATTGCTGGACTAGACCCTCACCTTACTGTTATGTTTGGGTATCCTTGGGAGACGAGAGGAGATGCAATGAATACAGTCAAGATGGTGAGTTTGATGATGAGAAAAGCTTATGCAAAGACATTACAAGCAACGATCATGATTCCATATCCAGGCACTGCATTGTTCAGACAAGCCAAGGAGAATGGGTGGCTGATGACAGAGGACTGGGACAGGTATGATATGCGCGAGCCAGTATTGAAGACGCCGTACATGAAGAGAGAGGAAGTGATGCAATGCGTCCAAGCCTTGTATAACGTTGCATTCAATCCAGAGTTTATTTGGAGAAAGCTGACCTCAATAAAATCCACGGAAGATTTGAAGTTTATTATGAGAGCTGCCAAAGGAGTTGTTGGGCATTTAAAGGATTTCAATCCAAGACAGTTAGCAATTTAATATTTATTTCTAAGTGCACTTAAAATAACTATTACCTTAATTTTTTATAAATCATTTGTGTGAAAAGTCGCCTGGTTGTGTAGAAAATCAACCAAATTCCTTACTTCTTACACAAAACTTTTTATAAATAAAGATTTAAATAGTAGTATTACATGTTATACATTATGAAAAAAGAAATACTTGCTGTAAGAGACGTGGATGAAGAAATTTATATGAAATTCAGGAAGGCAGCGATAACAGAAAGAATAAAAATGGGAGAAGCGCTAACATTAGCAATGAAGGATTGGATTAAAAAAGAGAACAAAATAGAAAGAAAAAACCCCAGAAATTTATTAAAAATAAACGGCATAATACAGACTAATAAAAAGGTTAAATGGAGTGAAGAAATCGATGAATTTCTTTATGGGTTGAAATAATGATTTTTCTTGATACAAATTTCATAATAGCTTTAGAAGTGATTGGAGATCAAAATCATGAAAAATCAGTAGATATAAATGAAAAAATAATTAAGGGCAAATTCGGGGATGTTTGTATTTCGGATTATGTGTTTGATGAGGTAGTTACAGTTACTTTTGGTAGATCAAAAGATTTGAAAAAGGCTGTTTTAGTCGGTGAACTCTTGATAGCTTCTGCAAAAATATTAAAAATAGATGAAAGAATTTTTGAAGAAGCGTGGAAATTATTTAAAAATCAAAAAAGCGCGAAATTTAGTTTTACTGATTGTACGAATATAGCATTGATGGATATGTATAATATAAGAAATATAGCAACTTTTGATAACGATTTTCTAGAAATAAAAAATGCGAATGTTGTTAGTTCATGAAATACAAAGCAAATTAATCCCAGAAAGGAAAATATATTTTTCCCAATATGTTTAGAAAGATTCAGAGGATGATAAGAAAGAGAAGAGGATATAAGTGAAAAATTATTTTTT
>CAYJRA010000023.1:0-11826 GCA_964372465.1 uncultured archaeon | reverse complement strand
ATATTAGTTCCATACATAGTTTTTCTATTTAAAAATGATTTAAAGAAAATTCATAAAGCCCAAATAAAAATTATTTTGTTACTTGGACTCATATTGTCGTTTGCTTACATAACATCAAATCAAAGTCTCAAGTTAACATCGTCCATCAATTATGGGTTTCTAATAAAAACAACTGTAATATTCACGCCTTTGCTATCCATGGTATTTTTGCAGGAAAAAATAACAATGAAAAAAATTGTTTTTATGCTCATCTTTCTCATTGGGGCTTACTTAATATCTACTAACGGAAAAATGATCATCCCAAAATTTGGCGATGTACTAGTTATAATAACAGCGTTTTTGTTCTCAAGCGCAGTTATCGCAACAAAATTTTTAGCCGGTAAATTCAGTCCTGAATTTTCAGGCGCCATCAGACCTATATCCGCATTTGTTTTTCTATTGATCATAACTCCAATGCTAAGCCAAAATTTTACATCATCCGCTATTTTTGATACTCACAGCATAAAATATGTAGTTGTAACAGCTGTGTTTGGTATTTTAGTATCCATATTTTTGGGAAAATCTGTCGGCTCTTCTTCGGCTTCTTATTTTACCTTAATGAACAACATAACTTCTGTTTTTGTTCTTTTAGGCGGTTTGTTTTTATTAAATGAAACCATGTCAACGGTTCAAATGCTCGGCGCTTTAATAACCATAGTTAGTGCCATTATGGTACAGAAAAGCGGTATTTGATTCGGAAACTAATTTTATACTCATTTTGTGTTTTATTTCTTCAAACTAAGTAAAGCACTAATTTATAACTTAATATTTTAATAAGTATTATCTATGTTGCAAAATTATTTTATAATAATTCTGTCTACATTGCTGGTCAGTCTTATCTCCCTAGTTGGAGTGTTGATATTGTCATTAAAGAAAAAACTTCTTGACAGCATTTTGTTTTTTTTAGTGGCGTTTGCTGCAGGATCCATGCTGGGCGCAGCATTTTTTGAAATACTACCAGAATCCATCAGTGCATTGGGACAAATGGCTTTATCGTTTACTCTGGCTGGCATACTAATTTTTTTCGTAATAGAGAGATACATACATTGGCATCATTGCCATAAAGAACATTCGGGTGTTCTGCCTATAACATATCTCAATTTGATTGGAGACGGTTTGCACAATATGCTAGATGGGGTTATTATTGCAGCTAGTTATTTGACAGACTTCAAACTCGGCATAACAGCAACCATAGCAATATCACTTCATGAAATCCCACAAGAATTCGGGGATTTTGGGGTTTTAATTCGTGGCGGATTGAAAGTTAAGCAGGCATTGTTCTACAATTTAGTTTCAGCTTTCCTAGCTATGTTGGGTGCTGCCCTAACGATGTTTTTCGCGACAAGAATAGAATCCATAACTCCGTTTCTGCTCAGTATTGCTGGCGGCGGATTTATTTATTTGTCGTTGGTCGACATAATACCAGAACTGCATAAGGAAACAAAGACTGGGAAAATAGTTTTTCAGGGAATCGCGTTGTTATTGGGATTATTAGTTATCTTTTCATTGAACCTAATAATTCCCGCTTAAAGAAACAGGCTAATGATTATCCTATCCTATATCTTAATATTGCCCCTATCCCACCTATCTGCTTTAGCTGTTCTCCTTCTCTCGAGCCAATGGAGATTATTTGAACGTCTGATCCCATGCCTTTAGCTTTCTGAGAAATTATTTCGCTCAATTCTTCCTCGCTTTGAACATTCATAACAGCTCCGCAATTTGGGCATCTGATTTTTGTATGTGGTTTCTCTTCCTTTTCATACTCAGTTCCGCACTGGCATCTTAATTTTACCATGACCCAGTCAAATGATTCGGAAATCAGCACAATATTAACAGCGCCCAAATCCAAAGCCCTCTTCACTGCATCCAACCTATAAACAGAAAAACCATCCTCTTTTTGAATATGCGTAAAGAATTCCTGCATCAAATGCTTCTCTTTAACGGCGGTGGCTTCTTGTATCAGGTACTCGCCGCGATGAAATGCCTCTTCCAATCCCTGCAGTTCCAAGTAGCTAGTATCAACAACGCCCAAGACTTTTTTTCTCAACTCATGATCTAAATATTCGCCTTCAGCAAACTTTTCTTTCAAAGGACCCGGGCCGCCGATTATTATTCCCTTCAAATCTTTCTGCTGCTTTAAAATATCCTTCGATATTTCGGCAGTTTTTTTCATATGATCTATTTTGGCATCCTCTCTGATGCGAGCATAGCGTTGCTGACTCCAGCCGCCTTTAGCAGTCTTTCCTGGAACTAAAGAATCTACATGCTTCTCCAGAGAAACTCTCTTACCTGTCAGCAATCCTATATCAGAACCCGAAGTGTCTATTAGAATGGCTGCGTATATCTCCTTTTCCCTCACCATATCCATCAATGGATCTAAAGCAAAGGTCTGATCGCAACGATACATTTTCTGATACAAAGGTTCGATTGGTTCAATGGACCACATTCTGATATCCGTCTGCCCTTCCTTTTCAGAAACATTGCCACAAAATATCACCAATCCGTTTTTTGGTGTTTCCTTGAATTGACGAAGGTGATTGGTTATTTTTTCCAATGCGTCTAGAACATTCCCTCTCGTAACTCTGGACTTGACATTTTGCGTGACTGCATATTCCTGCTTGAGCATGTTCATAATTTCCTGGAGGTTGAATCCGGTGGGTACGTACAAAGAAATTAGTTCCGTATGCCTCCCTCTAATGACTTCCAGTTCTTCTAATATTTTTTTAAGTTTTATTGCGGCTGGGGTGTTAAATAAAGTTCACCTTGCATTTTCATTCATATTTTATTGAATATGATATCATATTATGTTTGATTGAAAGAGTTAAAAAGATTAATACGGTAGCATCGCAAAATTTCCTATTTGATAGAAAATCTAATTGTGGATTACAACAATGCTTATATTGGAATAATTCCAACAAATTATAGGAAGTGACTTGATATATTTTTGGTTTGTTTTTGATGATAACTCATTTGTCTATCCATTCTTACAAACTAAGTTTTTAATTGATTAAGGTGGTTATTCTGGTAAAAATAATCGATGGTGGTTTGTCGTTTGATGACGTTCTCTTGATTCCTAAAAAATCTCATCTGCCTTCAAGAAGTTCTGTTCAAGTGCATACAAAGCTCACTGAGAATATCAGACTTAACATACCGATTATCAGTGCTAATATGGACTGCGTTACTGAGTGGGAAATGGCTGCCACTGTTGCGAAAGAAGGTGGTGTTGGAATAATTCACAGGTTCATGACAGTAGAGGATAAAATAAAACAGATTGAAAAAGTCAAATCATATAAAATAAATGAAAAGGAATTAAACAATTATCCACTAATCAACTTTGATGACAAAAACAGATTAGTGTGCGGGATTGCCATAGGAGTAAAGAAAGATCCAGTTGAAATAGTCAGTAAGCTAATTGATACGGGCGTTGATGTTTTTGTCGTGGACGTAGCACATGGTCATCTAGAAAAGGTCATAGAAACCATTAAAGCTCTGAAACAAAGATTCGATATTGAGTTAATAGCAGGCAACGTAGCAACCTATGAGGGAGCTGAAGAATTAGCAACTGCGGGTGCTGATGCAATCAAAGTTGGAATCGGTCCGGGATCTGCATGCACAACAAGAATAGTTACTGGATTTGGCATTCCACAATTAACAGCAATAATTAACTGTTCTAAAGTAACTGAAAAATACGGCACGCCGACAATCGCCGATGGCGGCATCAAAAATTCTGGTGACATTGTTAAAGCCTTAGCCGCTGGCGCATCTTGTGTCATGCTTGGAAATTTGCTTTCAGGAACAGATGAGTCAAAAGGTGATATAGTACAAAACAATGGAAAAAAATTCAAAGTTTACAGAGGAATGTTTTCATTTTCTGCAAATGAAAAATTGAAAATGGTTGAAAATGGCAACAAACCAGTGGATTTAAATCCAGATAGAATGGTAACAGAAGGTGTTGAAGCGTTCGTTTCATACAAAGGTGGCGCATCTGACGTCATCCATAAATTAATTGGCGGTGTGAAACACGGCTTAAGTTATTGCGGATCCAAGAGTATTGATGAGTTGAGAGAAAGAGCAGAATTCATCAAAATAACATCAATGGGTATGAGAGAAAGTCATGCGCATGATGTTGTGTTTTTGTAGCAGTTATTTCAAAATTAAAAGGTGGTTGAAAATATCGGGAATAGTTGTAGTTGGAATGCAGTGGGGAGATGAAGGGAAAGGCAAGCTTGTTGATTTTCTAGCCAAAAATGCAGAATGTGTTGTAAGATATCAAGGCGGCAATAATGCAGGACATACTGTTGTTCTCGGCGACAAGACATTTAAGTTTCACTTGATTCCTTCTGGTGTATTGCAGAATAAAAGGATATTTCTCGGTAATGGTGTTGTGATAGATCCGGAAGTTCTACTAAGCGAAATTAAAAAGTTGGAAGAAGAGGGAATAAAACCGAGATTAATGATCGATGAGAAAGCACACATCATATTTGATTTTCATAAAAAACTCGACGGGATAGAAGATAAGTCGAAGGGATCGCTAGCTGCAGGGACTACATCCAGGGGAATTGGACCGACATATTCGGATAAAATAGCGAGATTCGGAATCAGGGTTATTGATCTTTTGGAAGAAAATACATTGAAAAGAAAATTGGAGAAACTAGTTGAAGTAAAACAGAAGGTCTTTACGCATATTTACGGTTCAGAAGAAATACTCAACAAGGATGAATTAATGAAAAAATATTTGGAATTTGGCAATCACCTGAAAAAATATGTTGGCGACGTTTCCTTGGAAATAAACAACTCATTGGATGCTGGAAATATGGTGATATTTGAAGGCGCACAAGGAACTCTATTAGATGTTGATCACGGAGCATATCCTCACGGCACTTCATCAAATCCAGTTGCTGGCGGAGCATGTACTGGGGTTGGAGTCGGACCAACCAAAATGAAGGAAGTGTTTGGTGTTGCTAAGGCGTATACAACCAGAGTTGGCGTTGGACCCGTTCCAAGTGAAATAACTGGCGAATTGGCAGATAAGATAAGAGAGAAGGGGGTGGAATATGGCACGACAACTAGCAGACCAAGAAGGATTGGTTGGATAGATGTCGTAGCATTAAAATATGCTGTAAGAGTAAACGGCATCTCAAGCTTAGCAATAATGAAGTTGGATGTGTTGGGTGGAATAGATTCTGTCAAAATTTGCACAAAATACAAACATGGAAACAAAATACTGGAAAACCACCCATCGAGTCTGAAAGTTTTGGAAGAATGCGAACCTGTGTATATTGAAATGAAAGGGTGGAGCGATCTGTCGCAGGAAGAATGGATTAAGATTGCTAAAAAAGGATATGATGCTTTACCCAAAGAAGCTAAAGAATACTTGAAGAGAATTGAAGAGCTTGTAAAAGTTCCGATTAAATTCGTCTCTATCGGACCTGAAAGAAACCAAACAATCAGCATGTTGTGATGTCGTGGGATTAAAAGAAATATCGCCAATTGACGGAAGGTATAAAGACTTGGTTGCAGAGCTAGAAGAATATTTTTCAGAATTTGCCTTGATCAAATACAGAGTGAAGGTGGAAATCGAATATTTCATTGCTTTAGTTGAATTTTTAAAAATAAGATCTCTCACTGAGGGAGAAAAAAAACCGTTAAGAAGAATACATGAAAAATTTTCCTTGGCAGATGCAGAAGAAGTCAGAAAAACTGAAAAAATAACAAATCATGATATAAAAGCTGTGGAATATTTCATAAAAAACAGGATAGAAAAAACTTCTTTGAAAGATCTTAAGGAAATGGTTCATTTCGGGTTATCTTCCGATGATATCAACAATCTCGCATATTCTTTAATGATAAAAGACTGTGTCTCAAAAGTTTATTTGTCAAATTTAGAAAAGGTTTCAGAAAAAGTTGTTGAGTTAGCAGACAAGTATAAAGATGTTTCAATGATTGCTAGAACACATGGGCAACCGGCATCACCAACAACAATAGGAAAAGAATTCATAAATTTTGGATCTAGATTGGAAGAGAGAATCAATAAAATAAAGAAAGCAGAATTGCCGGGAAAACTTAACGGACCTGTCGGGAATTATAATGCTCTGCATCTATCATACCCAGAAAAGGACTGGATAAATTTTAGCAAGAATTTTGTATCATCGTTTGGTCTGACACCAAAAATATTAACGACACAAATAGTGCCGCACGATGATATTTCAGATTTGTTCAATCTGATGATCACGACGAACAACATTATCCTAGATTTAGACAGAGATATGTGGAGATACATCAGCGACGATTATTTTGCGCAAAAAATTGTTGAAGGTGAAACTGGCTCCTCGACTATGCCGCATAAAGTGAATCCAATTGATTTTGAAAACAGTGAGGGCAACCTGGAATTTGCTAATGCAATATTATCCATGCTTGCAAACAAATTGCAAATATCAAGATTGCAAAGAGATCTTTCCGATTCCACTGTCAAAAGAAATTACGGCGTTGCCTTTGCCCACTCAATCCTAGCTTATAAAAACACACTGAAAGGATTGAATAAGATTTCGCCGAATTTTCAAAAGATCAAACAAGATTTAGAAAACAATCCAGAAATTATTTCTGAGGGAATACAAACAATTTTGAGAAGAGAGGGATATGAAATGCCTTATGAAAAATTAAAAGAGCTGACCAGAGGCAAGAAAGTGACAATGGAAGATATACACAAATTCATAAAAGGTTTGAATGTTCCTGAAAAAATAAAGCAAGAACTATTGAAAATAACTCCAGAAAACTATATTGGTTTGGCTAAGAAATTAGTTGAAGATGAAATTAATTCTAACCATTAATGTAAGTTAAGTATTTTCCTGAGAAATAATTATTCATGATGAATGAGCTTAATGCTAGATTGGCCATACTCTGGTATGTGTCTAATCCAACAAATAAAAGAGACCGTAATAGTATTTATCAAGAGGTGGCCAGAACAGTTATGGGAATGAAGGAAAGTGACTTTGAAAGAGTTTTTCAACATTTGCAAAAAGATTATTTTAATTTTAGACAAGTTGGTGACACAATATATTATGACCTCAATAGAATTGGGAGGTATGTAATGAAAGCACTAGAACAAGTAATGGCTTGATCTCTCCAGCTATGCAATATTGTGCATTCTTCTTAGATCTTTTTCCATTGCTACTAAATCTTTTGGTATATCAACTTTTATTTCAGCCTTTAAGCTAAGATTTTGATCTTTTTTCATTTTCCAAACATCCGCATTAAATTGAATCAAAGCTTCACTCAACTTTTCTAGTTTAAAATCCCATTCTGGCTCAGGCAAACTTTCTGAATGTATGCTCCCGCTTCCATACAATTCTCTCCAAATATAATCTGTAATGAACGGTATCACAGGAGCCAATAATTTCAGAATAGTTTTCATGACCAAATGCAAAGTATACCAAGCAGCTTCTTGTTCATCCTTACTGAAATTATCACCATATGCTCTCGGTTTAACCATCTCTACATAATTTGATGCAAACAAATTCCAAACAAAATTCCTTATTGCATTTGCAGCATCACTGAATGCATATTCCTCATAATTCTTCTTTACGTTTGAAACCAAGGTATTTAATTCACTTAAAATCCATTTATCTGAAGCCAACAGAGTTGCTTTTTTGACTTGTGGGAATCCTGAAATGAAGCGAGTTACGTTCCACAGCTTTGTCAAAAATTTAGAAGTCCCTTCTATTCTCTCAAACGAGCATCTTATGTCGCCGCGTGTTATGTCGCCTTCCAGAACGCTCCATATTCTGAATGCCTCCGCACCGTATTTTTTCAAAATTTCATGAGGATCTACAACATTACCCAAGCTCTTGCTCATCTTTTCCCCTTTATCATCAACAACGTGCATATGAATCCAGACATCTTTGAACGGTGCTTTGCCATAAAGATGAAGTGATTTTAGAACTGTATAATAAAGCCAATTCCTAACTATCTCTTTGCCTTGTGGTCTCATTCCGCATGGGAAGTGCTTCTCAAAGAATTTTTTATCCCACAAATATCCCAATATATAGGCTTCTGAAGATGACGAATCGAACCATGTATCAAATGTCCTTTCCTCACCTCTGAATTCTGTTCCGTTGCATTTCGGACATTTTTTAACTGGTGGTTTTTCTTTCCATGGCTGATAATACTTGCCTGGTTCTGGGACAAATGTAAAATTACATGATTTGCAATACCACAACGGTATTTCCGTGCCGTAATATCTCCTTCTTGACAGAACCCAATCAATAGTAACTGAGTCTATCCAATCAGTCAATATCTGCTTATTTTCTGGGGAGAAAAAACTCATGTCATCCGAGATTTTCTTCAAAGTTTTTACATAATCCACCTGCTTCAAATAAAATTCCTTTAATGCAACAAACTCGATGGGGTTCTTGGATCTCCAACATATCGGTTGTCTGTTATCTACTTGATCTTGTTTTGTTATTAAACCCCGCTCTTTCAAATCTTCAATTACCTGTTTCCTTGCATCTTCAACCGTCAATCCTTTGTATTTCCCTGCACTTTCATTCATTTTCCCGTCAGTGTCAATTGCGTAAGTTGGATCGATGTTTAACTCTCTCAGCAACCTAACATCGCCAAAATCACCGAAACTGCATATCATAACCAGTCCGGATCCGAAATCTACTTTGGCATAGGGATGCGGTTTTATTTTCACTTCATGACCGAAAATAGGAACTATTGCTGTCTTGCCTTCCAATTTTTTGTATCTCTTATCATCTGGATTAAATAAAATGATTTTGCATGAGCATAACAGCTCAGGTCTGGTCGTAGCAATCAGTATCTCTTCATTAGTCTCCTTGACTTTGAATTTAATGAAACTCAGAGATGTCTTGCCTTCCTTATACTCAACCTCAGCATCTGCTATCGCAGTCTTGCAAATAGAACAGTAATTGGTTGGTTTAACATCCTCATACATGAGTCCTTTTTTCCAGAGTTCGATGAAAGTCTCTTGCGTCAATTTCCTATATTCCGGATCATCAGTATCATATCTCCCGCCGACATCATAATCAATATTCCAATTATTACAGCTTAACCCAAGTTTTTTGAATGAATCTAGTGATGCATCGCCTGCCTGTTCAAGCATCTCCTTGCACTTTAAAATAAACTCCTCTCTTGGCGTTTCATGCATGACGATTTTGAATATTTTTTCTGCCATAACTTCTATCGGCAAGCCGTTTTTATCCAAGCCCATCGGAAATAGAACGTTAAATCCCGACATGCGTCTTGAACGGGCCATCATATCCTGCCAAGTATATGTGTATGCGTGACCGATATGAATGGGAGTATTGACATACGGTGGCGGCGTGTCTATGCTGTATAACTTCTTCTTGCTTTCCTTATCGAATTTGTAAATCTTCTCTTTCTGCCATTTGTCGAACATCAGGCTTTCTATATTAGGATCCCAGGTCTTCTGTTTTATTTTGGGTTCAAACTGCATAATAACACCTGTTATAATTATTAGATTTTAGGATGAGAAGTTTAAAAATACGATTAAATAGAAAATTAGCAGCAAAATACCCGGCTTTCACCCATCTTAAACACTTTATAGAAATTTGACAGGCAACTATTTAAGAGTTTCTAAGATCGATTTCATACATTTTTTTCATAGCTTCACAGGCAATTCTGCCTATAGCATATTCACCCCCGTGTATCTGTTCTGTAGTTGCAAACTCATCTCTAACTCTATCTGCCACAACAAGACATAAACCGCCTGCTTTTGCGCCTGATAAAGAAGCCAGTGTCAATAATACAGAAGCCTCCATTTCAAAAATTAGTGCATCCGTGTTTTTCATGACTTCTTTATATCTTTCTCTCATGTTTCTGATCATATATCTTGTCATTCTCTCTTCTATCCAGGATCTTCCTTGACCAAGATAAAAATCTGAAGTTGTGCAGGCTGAACCAACGTGTAAATTTTGTCCTAGTCCATAACCCAACTCTTGTCCTGATTCAATAAGAAGATCTGTCAAAACAGAATCAGCCATCGCCCTAAATTTAGGTTTAGCATACATATAAGTAAACCCATCATATTTTCTTATACCTTCATTTATTATGACAATATCTCCAACATGAATTTGTTCTCTTATTGATCCGCAAGTGCCTACTCTGATAAACCTATCACAACCTACTCCTAATAATTCGGTAATTATAATACCCGCAGAACTTGGACCCATTCCAGTAGCCGCTTCAGAAATTGGCGCGTCGGAATAATGACCATTTAAAACTCTGTTCCCTCTTTTAGTGGACTTTATTTCATATGGTCTGAAAGGCCAAAATGGTAAATCATAAAAATGTTCAAAAAATTGAGGGTACCACCCTGGTTTATCAAACAATTTGGTAGCAATTCTAATTACTCTATCAGGGTCACCGGGTGTTAAAATATACCTGAAAAGGTCACCTTCAGCACAATCAATATGATATTGCTTTCCCATGCTTGTTGTAGGACGAGAAGCTGACAGACTACTCATATATTAACTAATTTTTTCATCGTTTTATCATTAATTTTATTTCAAATAGAAAAGAGTGTATTCATAAAAAATTATTTTGTGTTTCTCAACAATCATAATAAATAGGTTCTTCAAATCTTTTGTTAATGACTATAAGTGGTATATACAAAAACAGATTTAGCGGGTTATTAGCATTAATAGCCGTGGGTGTAGTGGTGATTATGTATGGTATTAAACCAGTCTCCATGACCACAAATATAACCACTGGTGCTAATATACAACATTATCAACCAAACCCTACTAGGACTCCCGATCCTCAAATATTAGAATTTTTTAAAGGTGAAGATTACGTAGTTGGAGGTATGGGGCCTTGTGGAAAAAACAGAATTTATTTAAAAAGTAACCCAACAGCGGGACCTATATGTGTATTGTTTGAAGAAGCTATAAAAATGTATGAAAACCTCGCAAATATTAGATGATATTAAAATATTATTAGAAAAATTTCTCCAATCCAACCTTCAAATCTTTCTCCGTGTCTATTAAAACTATACCGTTATTCAAATTAAGGCCAACATTAAATATAGGTACAGAATCTATCCATACTTCCTTTTTGCCTTTGTGTGAATGACCACACAATACCAAATTAGGCTTTCTCTCTGCTACCACTTTCTCCATTTCTTTACTACCCATTTCTGGATATTGCCAGGGATTCTCGCCCTCCAAAATTTTGTATGTAGGAGTATAATGAGTAATTAAAATTTTAAAATCTGCATTCATTCTGTCCAGCAGATCAGATACCCTATCAATTCTGCCTCTATATTGTTCAACTATTCCTGGCATGTTTTTTGACTGCCAAAATGT
The DNA here is from genome assembly GCA_964372465.1 of uncultured archaeon. Lineage (GTDB taxonomy): Archaea > Aenigmatarchaeota > Aenigmatarchaeia > CG10238-14 > CG10238-14 > JAGVVZ01. The sequence goes on along the minus strand of CAYJRA010000023.1, from coordinate 442 downwards.
CGGCCTATCCAACGATCCCTTAGTTCCAATAATGCCAACTTTCTTGTCATTAATGTCGAAAATTATACTCTCGTCTTCTAAAAATTTAATTTCCGGGTTTTCTTTTTTCATTAATTCTGTGCTTTCAGGACCATATTCAGAATTCCCGAAACATGATATTATGGGGCAATTAATTTTGCCGAATAAAGAATTATAGATCTTTCTATATTCAGTGACTAGTCCTCTATCTACGATATCCCCCACCAAGAAGAATAAATCAGGCCTTTTACTGTCTATTTGTGCGTCTATGGATTTAACAAATAAATCAAAGAATTTCGGTGAGTGAATGTCACTTACGGCTGCTATTAACATACTCCTAAATATAATTTGAAAGATAAATTTATTATTATAAGATGGTGTCTAGCTATGAAAGTATAAGTAACTGATTTGGGGTAATTTATAT
>CAYJRA010000022.1:10324-14068 GCA_964372465.1 uncultured archaeon | reverse complement strand
TATTGTTACAGGTGGTGCAGGATTCATAGGCAGTCATCTTACAAAATATCTTGTAAGGGAACAACATTCTGTAACTGTAATAGATAATCTTTGTAATGGCAAGAAAGAAAAACTAGGTTCTCTCTTAAAAGAAATTGAATTTGTTAACACTGATATCCTTAACGTCGAGAAATTAAGAGATGTTTTTAAAAATGCAGATGGTGTCTTTCATCAAGCTGCACTTACAGACGTTCAGGAATCTTTCGCAAGAAAAAAGGAGTACTTTGATGTAAATGTAAACGGTACTGAGAACACCCTCAAAATCGCTAAAGAATTTGATTTGAAAGTAGTTTTTGCAAGTAGTGCAAGTGTGTATGGTGACACAAAAAAAATTCCTACCAAAGAAGATTCTGAAAGAAAACCGATCAATCCATATGGTGAAACAAAACTACAGGCGGAATACCATTGTGAAAAATACGCAAAATTAGGTGTTAGTATAATAGGATTAAGATACTTTAACGTATATGGGAAAGGCCAAAATGATACATATGCTGGTGTAATAACCCGATTTCTGGAGAGCATCAAAAATGGCAAACCGCCCATAATATTTGGCGATGGTCTACAAGTGCGAGATTTTGTTTTTGTAGACGATGTTATAGAAGCAAATCTTTTAGCGATGACAAACAAAATACATCATGCATTCATTAACATAGGTTCTGGAATAGCACTCTCCATTAAAGAACTCGCAGATATAATTATAGAGATATCAGGACTAAAAATTAATCCAGCTTATGACGATGCTATCAAAGGAGATATCAGAGCAAGTCAAGCTGATATTGAACTGGCAAGAAAATTATTGAAATGGGAACCAAAAAACAAGTTAAAGGATTGGTTAAAAGAAGTAATACCCAAAAATTTGACCTAATTTGAAAAAATCATGATTTTTACAATACCTTAAAAGATGTATTATTTAATTTCTTAGTGTTGAATGTACTTATTATATCACCAACCCAGAAAGGAATAGGAGGTATTGCTCAACACGTACAAGGTCTATCTAACTTCCTAAAACAGAAAGGACATTACATTGATTTCATATCTTCAGAAAATACTTTTACACTGCCGCTTAAAGGCCTGAAAAATCCTACATTTATGGTATCAGCATTTTTTAAAACTAAACTAAAAAAGGATAGTGACATTGTACATGCACATAATCTTCCTTCGGCATTACCTATGAAAAACGCATCGGGGAAAAAGATTCTTACAATTCATGGCATATATTCTGAACAAGTTGATCTTTTACATGGAAAGACTACTGGAAAGCTCTCAAGTACTTATGAAAAAGATGCATTGACATGGGCTGATGCAATAACTGTAATCACAAAAGAAGCCTACAATTATTATACCAACCTTGGATTCAGAGTTCACCATATTCCAAATGCAATTGATGTATCAAGTTTACCAACAAAAACGGATAAAAGATATGAAAAACAGATAATATTTGCAGGCAGACTCTCAAAAGAAAAAGGAATACTAACTCTACTAGAAATAGCAAAAGATCTTCCTGAAGATTATCACTTGTTGATTTTGGGAGCAGGACCTGAAGAGAATAAAGTAAAAGAAGCTACAAAAAAAACATCAAACATACATTTTTTGGGTTACCAACCAAAAGAAAAAACAATCGAGCTGATACGAGGTTCCGATGTTCTTATCCAACCGTCAGTAATGGAAGGGATTAGCTCAACCATCCTAGAAGCAATGGCTTGCAAAACTCCTATAATTGCAACTAAGATAGGGGGTAATAAGGAAATATTGGAAGATGGTAAAACAGCGATCCTAATAGAATCCGATCACGGCAAAATTGTTGAAGCCATTCATACTCTTATGTCAGAAAAACAAAAAGCGGAAAAGTTAAGAGAAGAAGCTTTTAGAACAGTACAGAAATATGACTGGTCTCACGTTGGAAATCTTTACTTGGATATCTATGAATCTCTGTTGAAATAGTCAAAAGTATGAACTGGAGATGGTGTGTGGAAATATAATGAGAAAAATTGCTATAGTAATGGGAACGAGACCTGAAATAATTAAACTCTCTTCAATTATTCATAAATTAAACAAAAAAAATAGCACCATAATCTTGACAGGACAACATTATGATTATAATCTCAGCCTGCAATTCATCGAAGAACTTGGTATTAGAAAGCCAGACTTTTCACTGAACCTTCGTTACTCAAATCCTGCAATGCAAACTGGCGAAATAATAATAAAAACCTCAAAAATTTTGTCTAAAATAAATCCTGATACTGTTATAGTGCAAGGTGATACAAATACAGTTTTGGCTGCAGCCATTGCATCTCTTAAAGCAAAAATACCTATAACTCACGTCGAAGCTGGCTTGCGTAGTTTTGATTGGCGCATGCCAGAAGAACATAATCGAATTGAGGTTGATCACATTTCAGAACTATTATTTGCTCCCACAGAAAATGCTAAGAGAAACTTACTACGTGAAAACATTCATGGGAAAATCTTTGTTACTGGCAACACTGTCATAGATGCTATACACAAGTACGCAGACATTGCTCATAAAAAATCCCACATCTCTATAGAGATTGATGACTATATTCTTATGACATTACACAGGGCAGAAAATGTTGATAACGAAAAAACACTGTCATCTATAATAAAAGCGATCACAAAGAGCAAAGAGAATATAATATTTCCTGTACATCCACATACTCTTAAGAGGCTGCATGAATTCAATCTCTACAGGAAATTAAAGACATCAGGCAATGTTCTTTTATTAAAATCAGTCGGTTATTTTGATATGCTTGAACTGATGAAGAAGTGTAGCTTCATTCTCACAGATTCGGGAGGAATCCAAGAAGAAGCAACCTCACCAAAAATTAGAAAAAAAGTGTTAGTAGTACGCAAAACTACAGACAGGCCAGAGTCAGTGAAAGCTAAAATGGCAGAGATAGTGGGTACAGAAACAAAAAGGATTGTTGCAGCAATAAGAAAAACAAGTAATAATCCTAAAATTGATACGAAAAGTACTCCCTATGGAAAAGGAAACTCCGCAAGTCAAATTATCACGTTAATTCGTAAGCATTTGTAATACATATGTCTCAATAATTTCTATATGATGGAAATAAACAAAAGACTCCTTTACTGACATACATCACATGTATGATGATATCGATCTGCAACGACTTTACAACGAAACCTATTTCTCGGTTCGTTCGCGGCCGACTCTTTGGAAGAGACGAGCAGAATTTGTACGTGAAAAATTCCAACCACAGACTGTACTTGATATTGGTAGTTCCTGGGGAGAATTTGTAAAATCCTTAAACGATATTGGAATAGACGCTTGTGGAATAGATGGTTCTGATTATGCCATATCGCACGTTGATCCATCTATAAAAAATAAAATTTTTAAGGTAAATTTGAACAATGACGTATTTCCATTCAATGATAATACATTTGATTTAATCACTGGTTTTTACGTCATAGAACATATTCATAACATACAGTTTTTTGCAAATGAGCTTTATCGAACTTTGAAAGGTAATGGTACTGTCTGGTTTCTTACTCCTAATGCTGGTCTTGAAGCTAGAACTGAAGTAGATGTTTTTACGAATAAATTTAAAGACTGGAAAAAAATATTTGATGACTACAAGTTTAATGTTACGAAATTCAGTCCACATGAAATGCTAATCCTACAGGGTAAACTTCGCAAGTTTAGATTCTATAAATTGCCAAGACCACTTC
>CAYJRA010000022.1:0-10224 GCA_964372465.1 uncultured archaeon | reverse complement strand
ATCCTACAGGGTAAACTTCGCAAGTTTAGATTCTATAAATTGCCAAGACCACTTCGGAATGTTGTAAAGCGCCTTGCCTATGATGTCGCAAATGCGATAAGCATGAAAGATACTTCGTTCATACTTACTAAGAAGCAATCATAATGAACTAATTTTTTGACATTCCTTTAAAATAATTTGAACTATGTTCTTCCAATCAAATTTTTTTACCATTTCTGCTGATCTTTCACCCATAGACTTCCTTGTTTCCTCATTCTGAAAGAGAAAAATAATTTTTTCAGCGAGGTCATCTGAATTTTCTATTAAATAACCATTATACCCATCCATCAGAACATCTTTGGGCAGAGTTTCTTTTGCAGCAATAATAGGTAATGATGATGCCATATACTCTAACACTTTAATTGGTAATGCATTTTTTGTCACATTAGTCAATCTCAATGGCCCCACTCCAATTGAGCTCTCAGATAGATAGGCAGGAATATTTTTTCTTTCGACCCAACCCTTAAATTCTACATTAGAACCAAGATTTTTTTTTGCTACAACTTCTTGTAATCTTGTCATCTCAGGTCCTTCACCTAATAACACAAATTTTATCTCTGGTAATTTTGAAATAACTTTTGTAGCTGCGTCTAACAAGACATCTAATCCTCTGTGGTAATACATCATACCTGAAAAAATTATTTTTCTTTCCTTAGCAGAACTTTTCACTTTAAAAATAGAAAGATCAATACCATTTGGAACAATTGAAATCTTCTCCATTGGTATTTTGTAAAAATTACTTACCACATTTCTCGTTTCTTCATTAGAAACCAATATTCTTGTAGCATTGCAAAGCGATTTGGAACTATAGATTTTTTCAATTTTTCTTTGTAATGATTTTAATCCAGATGATTTTTCGTAAATTGCATCGTCTACCTTTATTATTACAGGTATTTTCAATGTTTTCCCGCATGACACTGCTGCATTTGGTACTAAATGAAATGGATGAAATATTGAAAATATAAAATCAAACTTGTTTGTTCTACCTATCTCTTCGCCTTTTTTTCTTAGATTAGTTTGGCAACGCCTAGCGGCAATTTTTAAATTGGTTCTTGAAGGCGTTTCAACTCTGATAATTTTCACATTTGGGTTCATTACAGGTTCAAATTTCTTACCCATCCACTCTACATCAGGCACTAGTACAGTTACTTCGTGACCAAGATTTGCAAGAGTGTTTGTTATATCAAATGAGACAACTGAACCACCACCACTAATGGGAGGAAAATGAAAAACGAATACAAGAATTCGCATGAGTTTAGACTTTTAAACGAGGACTAAAACGTTATGCTAGGATTGTCAACACCATTTGAACAAGCTAAAAATTGGTTAATTTCTTCTGGGCTAGCTGTAACTGATAAAGAAAATGAAAATTGTGGAGCTGTTCATGCTTATTATGATCATAAAAATAAAAAATATGGCTTTTTGTATCCAGAAATTACCGGATATTACATTAGTACACTTAGATTCCTTTATCAATATGAAAAAAATGAAAAATATTTAGAACTCGCAAAGTTGTCCGCGGACTGGCTTATTCAAATTTACAAAAAACATCATGGCATAATTATAAGACTTGATTTTCAAAAGCAGGAACCACAGCTGGCGTTTTCTTTTGATACTGCAATTTGCGCCAAAGGTCTCATAGATTGTTTCTTGTTGACTAATGATGAAAAATATCTAGAATATGGTGAGAAGATGGTAAAATGGGTAACAGAGGAAGCTATGACTGAAGATGGTATGATAATGCCATTCCAGAACCTAGGATCTAACGAATTTATGGAAAGTAATGATGTATGGTATAAACAAAAAGGTTGCTTCCACATTAAAACTGTCATTCCAATATTACAGTTATATGATTTAACAAAAAACAGTAATTTATTAGATAAGGCAATTAGAATTTGTAATACTTACTCCCGGTTTCAAAACAAAGACGGGAGTTTCTCAATTCATGAAAATAGCAGTACTGTTAATCTACACACACAATGTTACGCACTGGAGGGTCTACTCTATGCATATACTATCACACAAAATGAAGCTTACTTACAAAGTTGTGAAAAAGCACTGAAGTGGTCAGCACAAAAAATTGAGGCTGGCGGAAGTATTAGCTTGTGGTTTGGCTCAAAATACAAATCCAAGGCAAGTTACGCAGCGGCTCAACTAATGAGGTTGATGATATTGATAGATAGTTTACACAAAAAAAGATACTATAAAAATCACATAGACGGACTACATTCATTTTTGCTTACTTTGCAGGCTTACTGTAATGATCCAAAAGTATACGGCGCTTTTTATGAGGAATTCTATAAATCAATTGTTGGATGGAAAATAAGACAAAAACTAAATTCTTGGGGATCTATGTTTGCAGTAGAGTCGCTGAAATGGTACGAGACATACGATAATCTAGATTTCAATCACTCAGTCGAATACATCTATTAGGCTAACATATTTCTGAGATTAGATAGATATATCAATATGAAATTCGATAACCGATTCTTCATAATAGTAATAGCTGCTGTTGGTCTGTATGCCATCTTTTTCATAGTTTCAGATTTTGCTATTGTATCTACTCAAATCACTAGTTTTAAAATCCAATTTTTGCCAATCATCATAACACTTGTTCCTTGCAGCTGGCTTGCTCTTTATGCAAGGTGGAATCTACTTTTAAGAAACGTTAATGTGAAGATACCGTTGAAACAAAACCTTAAGATCTACTTTGGAGGTTATGCATTGGCAATAACTCCTGGAAAGTTTGGTGAGCTGGTAAAATCACAGTTACTTAAGTCTAAATTTAATGTTCCATATACAACGACAGCTCCTTTGGTGTTAGTTGAACGATTGTATGACATGGTAGGTGCAGTAGCAGCTGCGATGTTTGGAATATGGCTGCTTGGAATTGGGAGCGTCGTTATTATCGTTGCATCATCTATGCTCGTATTATTCTTTGTTTTAATTTCCTCACGCAATATTTTTAATAAATTTCTTAAAATATTTGGAAAATTCAAGATTATGTCAAAAATACTCTTACCACTCTCAGAATCATATGAAGTAGTAAGGGCTTCATCTCGTGGGAAGATTGCTATTCTCGCTTCCCTTCTCACACTATCTTACTGGCTTTTAGAATCACTTGCGGTATATTTCGTTTTACTTGCCTTCGGAATCGATTCGGTTACTTATTTTAACGTGGTCTCAACTTATACTACATCGTTAATACTTGGTGCTGCGTCATTTATACCAGGAGGAATTGGTGTTGCTGAAGGCAGCCTCGTTGGATTACTTGGTTTGCAAGGTATGGATGTATCTTCAACACTAACACCGGTCGTAATAATTAGAATTGTAACGCTATGGTATAGTGTAGTAGTTGGCTTTATAGCACTAAAGTTAAGCGGTGGATTCTCCTTAAAGGCTAAATCCTAGCTAAAAAATTTCTTTATTTTTTCACAAACAATTTCCAGTTGTTTGTCAGTTAACGTAACAGAAGAAGGCAACCACAACCCTCTGTCTGATATTTCAGATGACACCTTGAACCTGTTGTCGGAATTCTTATATGGTTCTAGCCTGTGAATTGGAGGATAAAAGATTCTCGTTTCAATCTGGTTTTTTTCAAGATATTTGATCAGTTGATTTTTCTTGGGTTTCGTTTTCAATAGGATGTCTGCCATCCAAGGAGTAATTCTTTTGAAATCCGTTTCCACAAACTCGATTTCCCTAACATTAGAAAGCAAATCCATGTATTTCCTAAGTATTCTTTTCTTCTTGATAATACGATTCGCCAATTTACGCATCTGCGCAATACCTACCGCAGCCTGAAATTCAGTAAATTTAAAATTGTACCCTATAATGTGATGTTCAAATGCTTTACGCATGTCTTTTTTCTTCCTAACATCACGTCCAAAATCCTTTATAGATACACATCTTTCATAGATTTTTTTATCATTTGTGACCAGCATGCCACCTTGACCTGTTGTGATAATCTTGGGGGTGCTAAAGGAAAAAACTCCTACATCACTTGTGGTTCCAAGGTGTTTGTTATTATAGTAACAACCAATGGCATGACATGCATCCTCTATGAGAAAAAGGCCCTTTCTATTGGCAATCTCTCGTAGTTCAGACATTTCAATAGATCTACCGTTGAAATCTACTGGCATGATTGCCTTTGTTCTTTTTGTTATAAGACTCGAAACTTTCGATAAATCCAGATTTAATGATTGAGGCTCAATATCAACGAAAACCGGTTTTGCGCCTGTCATCTCTACTGAATTTGGAGAAGCAACAAATGTTAGGTCCGGAACAATTACTTCATCACCTCTATCTATACCCAATGCCTTTAGTCCTATGTATAGTGCAGTAGTACCGCTTGTAACAACGCAAGCATATCTTGAGCCAACAAACTTGGCAAATTTTTTTTCGAATTCTTTTGTTTTTGCTGCCTCAGTATACCATCCAGAATCTATGGTAGAAAGGAGCTCTTTTTTTTCTTCATTTCCAAGGGAAGGTTCAATCTGGATTATTTTTTTCAAAAATATACTCTTATCTAACATTCAAAAAACGATAAATAAAGATACCTTATTGCTTGTAAAGTTGTAATGAGAAACTTTGAATCTGTGCTTGTTACCGGTGGTGCAGGATACATTGGAAGTGTCTTAGCTCGTAAGCTAGTTGAGAGTGGTTATAATGTTAGAGTGTTAGACTCCTTGATTTTTGGTAAAGATGGTATATCTGACATGATTTCACAAGAATCAGTTGAATTAATTGAAGATGACATACGAAATGAGAAAGCATTAGAGAAAGCAGTGAAAAATATGGATTGTGTTATACATCTGGCCGCCATAGTGGGAGAACCGCTTTGTAACAAAATCCCTGAAGCAGCAAGACAAATTAATGAATTTGCTACCCAGAAATTATTAAACATCAGTAAAAAGGAAGGCGTTTCAAGATTTCTGTACGCATCTACATGCAGTAATTATGGTTCTGCATCCAAAGTCGTAAATGAACTGACTCCTGTAAACTCTCTCTCTTTATATTCTGAAACAAAGGTAAGATCTGAGTCATTTATTTTGCAATCAAAAGATCGCAATTTTGAACCATGTATTCTTAGATTTGCAACTGCCTTTGGAATTTCACCAAGAATGCGCTTTGATTTACTCTTACAGGAATTCATACACGATGCTGTAGTAGATAGTAAGATAGTAGTTTTTGGACCAGATTACTGGCGGCCATTAGTCCATGTTAATGATATTTCTAATGCTTGCATTCTTGCACTAGAAACCCCATCTAACTTAATTTCTGGTGAAATTTATAATGTTGGGGATAATGGGCAGAACTACAAAAAGATAACCCTTGCTGAGCTAGTTCAAAAATATATTCCTACAACAAAAATCAAAGTACAGGAACTAAAAAAAGATCCTCGAAATTACAAAGTATCTTTTGATAAAATTAAGAACAAACTTAATTTTACTATAACTAAAACTGTGCAAGATGGTGTACAGGAGATAATAAGGGAAATACGCGAAGGCAAAATTGATCCTAGAGAAACAGAATTTTCCAACATGTCAAGATTAACAGAAAACGTCAAAATCTATTAGAAATTAATTTAACCCAAAGCTATAATACCGAGTCGAGTTTTCGGGAAATTGTGCGTATTTTCATAACTGGAATGACTGGCTTTTTGGGAGATAAACTAGCATCAAAACTCCATGAAAGAGGTCATAAAATCGGCACTCTAGCTAGAAACGTTGCGGCTTCTGATCGGCCACTCGCAGCTAACACAGAATCTATGATAAGAGGTGAACAAAGGAGTGGTGTATCGATTTACTATGGTGATCTAACTGATTACCTCAATATCTATGACTCCTTGGCAAATTTTAAACCGGATGTAATAATACATCTTGGCGCTCAAACTTCGGTAGCGTACAGCTTCACACATGTGACAGAGGTTTTAAACGTAAACTTTTTTGGGACTGTAAATATGGCAGAGGCAGCCAGACGCGCGGTACCCAAATTGAAGAGGTTTATCTTCTCTGGGTCTGTGGAGGAATACGGTATACAGACAAAATTTCCAACAAAGGAAACTGCAGAATTACGAGCTGCAAGTCCCTATGGGGTTGCTAAAATTGCCGCTGAGAAGTATCTGAGATACTTGCATGATGCATATGGTTTTCCAGTAATCATTTTTAGAAACGCAAACTCGTACGGTAGAAAACACAACCATCAGTTTGTAATAGAGAGTATAATATATCAAATGTATCATGGTAAATCACCAATAAAACTCGGTGACCCAACACCAATCAGAGATTTTGTTTTTGAATCAGATCTTTTGGGTGCATATATCCTAGCGACTGAAAGCAATGACAAAAAACTGCTTGGTGAATCAATAAACATAGGCACGGGCAAAGCCGTCTCCATAAGAGAGCTTGTACAAAAAATTACCAAAATTACAAGGTACAGGGGAAAGGTGAAATGGAATAGTTTTCCAAAAAGAGCTCTTGAGATTCCGAAGCTTCAAATTGATAATTCAAAGGCTTGTAGACTACTGAAATGGAGACCTAAAATATCTCTTGATGAGGGTCTCAAAATTACAGCGTCCTATTATGCCAAGAGAAAGTAATTATTTTTTAAAAGCTTTAAACATTAATAGGCATTGAAGAGTTTTACATAAGATGAAAAATCCTACAAACCAGGAATTTCAGAAAAAATTTGATACTATAGCGGAAAATTACGAGAAAATATCTAACCAATATACAATCAAACGTAGGGCTGAATCTCTAAAAATAAATTCAGATGGTCTAATTCTAGAAGTAGGTTCCGGAACAGGTATTATTAGTGAATCAATTAACAGCTTAGTAGTTTGTACAGACATATCATTTAACATGTGTAAGCAGTCAAAAACTAGACGATCGTTAGTAGTTTGCTGTGATGCAGAATTTCTTCCTTTTAAGGAAAATGTATTTGATGGTATAATTTCTGCTGAGATGATATATTATCTCAAAAACCCAGAAAACTTCATATCATATGCTTACAGAATTCTAAAAAAAAATGGAAAACTTTGGATCTCTATGACTAATAACGACATGGCAATAATTGATAAGATTCGTTCATGGCTACGTATTATGGGAATAGATAGAACATATTTCGACGATGGTCTAAAAGAGTTTCTAAAATTGGAGCATTTAAAATCGTTATTACAAAAATATAGTTTCCAAATTAATTCAGTAGAGAAAATAGTGATTTTTCCCTTTGGATCATTTGACAGACTAAATAGAGCATTGGAAAAAAGCCCTCTGAATTATATGTGCATATTTATTATAGTAAAAGCAACCATTGGCGTAAAATAATTATCTCAATTGTGGCTAGTCCGTTGTTTACTTTTTCCTAATGATTAAATACTAATTTAAAATTTGTTCGTGTATGTCTACTGTTGTTATTGTTTTAACATTAGATGAAATAGATGGCGTAAAAGCAATAATGCCAAGAGTAAAAAAAGAGTGGGCAGAAGAGATTATTTTTGTTGATGGTGGATCTAAAGATGGGACTATAGAGGAAGCCACGAGACTTGGATTCAAAGTAATTCATCAGAAAAATAAAGGTGAAGGTAATGCGTGTAGAATTGGTGTTGAACAAACAAAACCAGATTATATATTGTTCTTTAGTCCAGATGGAAACGACGTACCTGAAGATATGCCAAAAGTTATTCAAAAAATAAAAGAAGGTAATGATATAGTACATATTTCTAGATTCGGTAAGACATCTATTAGTGAGGATGCTGGTCCGCTTGACAGATTTGGAAATCATATGTTTACATTTTTAGTTAATGTGTTTTTTGGGGGACACTTAACTGATGCCCTTAATGGATTTAGAATAATTAAAAGAGATGTCATGATGGACTTGAAGACTGATGCCCAATTTTTGAACATTGAACAGCAAATTTGTATTAGAGCACTTAAGAAAAAGTACAAAATACTCGAAATTGATGGCAAGGAGCCAAAAAGAATAGGCGGTACTAGGAAAATGCGACCACTTATTGTAGGAGCTCAACTTAGCGGGCAAATTATTAAGGAATTTATTTTCTGGAAGATTTAGGCAATGGATTTTTCTAAAAAAAGAATTTTAATTTATTTAATAATTATCGGCCTTATTTCTCTTGGATTCAAGCTGTATTTTGTCAATTTTTCTGTACCACTAATAGGCGATGAAATGAATTTTGCATTACGTGGAATTGCCTACAGCAATGGTGATTTTGCTGTTAATGCAAAACAAAATCCAGGCTGGCCACTTTTTATTGCACCATTCTTTCTATTAATAGATTCAAATGATTTCATAGATTATTCAAATGTTGTCCGTGTATTGAGTATGTCAATTACCACAATAACAATATTGCCAATATATCTTCTGGGGAGAAAGTTTTTTGATCAAAAATATTCACTTGTAGCAGCTAGTCTCTTTGCATTCGAACCGCATCTTAATAGATGGTCAACGTTTGGATATTCAGAACCATTATACATTCTTGTGATTGTTCTTTCTTTCTATCTAATTCTTAACAAAAATGACAAGTATGCCTTCATATCATTTTTCTTAGCAGCAATTCTGTGGTGGGTAAGATTAAACGGCATCGTGATGTTTGTGGTATTATCAATTATTTTCTTTGTAAACTTCAAAGGTCGCCCAAATCTAACGAAAAAATATCTGGGCTGTATAGCAATATTTCTTATTGCAGTTTCACCTATTCTAATACAACGATACGTCCAATATGGTGATCCTTTCTATTTCTATTATGGCCAAAACCTATTTGTCGATGAATATTCACAACTTGGAATACATGATGAAATAAATGATGACGCGACTGTAGGTGGATACATAGAACATTATGGTTTCCTGCAATTTTTCCAGAGGTTTATCATACTTGGAATCTATAATATTCTAGAAGGAATCGCTAGGATTGCATTTCCTTATTTGATAATATTACTTCCATTTGGTCTAATATTTTCATTACGAGCTTTTGCTCAAGATTCAAAGTATACTAGAGCAAATTGGATACTCATAATAGTAACACTTGCATCAATGGTAGTGCCATATGCTTTAATTCCAGAAAAAAGACTGTTGTTTTTTATATATCCATTTTTGATTATTTTTGCAACAATTCCAATACAACGAGTTACTGAATATGGTCTAAGTACTTTTTCCTTTACTACGAAACAAAAAAATGTTTTTTTGGTCATTATTATAGCAACAGTAGTCCTTCTCTCGCTGTTATTTTCTTTAAGATATGAAATAATCGATACAATTAAGGAACAAGAGAAAATGGCATTTGCAAAGTTTTTGATAAATAACATAGATGGCGGCTTGTTAGATGCTGGATATAATACTCAGTATCTTATTCACCAAAGTCTAAATGATCCCCCAGGAGCATTTAAGAATTTCAAAATTGATCGTGATCCCACACCAAGTGCTGGTTGGCCTTATGATCAAGCTAACTCATTGCTTGTCAAATCGTATGGAAAATCGCTTGAAGAATTACTTTACAATGGAGAAGAGCGTGGATTAAAGTACATTGCAATTAATGAGGAAAAAATCTCATTTTTTGAATACCTAGAAGATGTTTACAAACATGAAGAAAAATATCCATACTTGATTAAAATTTTTGATTCTGATAAATACGGATTTCAAAAGTTTAAAGTAAAAATATTTGAAATAGATTATAATGAATTTCACAAAGAAAAATGACTTCTATAATTATAAACTTGATAAAACACTCATACCATTAGTATGGTTTCTTTTGACTCTTTTTTTGCAATGATGTAGAACAAAAAACCTTCGTTCTTTCTAAAATGGTTTTCTATCATAGCAACTTTGAAAACAATACTTGAATACAATGACACAAACTTGTAAATCAAACTGCTTGCTATTTCTTTTTTCTGCATCATCGACACAATTTTTGATCTAATCTTATTAAGAAATTGATATAGTTCATGCCCCCACTCTTCTTTTTCTATTATGGAAAATCCTAAATCTCTTAGCAATGAAATGTATGTAGATGGTGTTCTATTAGGTGATATGTGCTAGATCCTTTTGTTGCATCAGATAATATGAATAATGCATCTTGTTTAAGGCATAAAGATAGATTTTGTAGTGCTGTTTTTTGTTCTTCTAAAATATAATAAGAAAATGATTGGGTTGCTATTGAACCATCAAACA
>CAYJRA010000021.1:0-14133 GCA_964372465.1 uncultured archaeon | reverse complement strand
TAAATCGAGCCATTTGTGTATCATACATTCCTATTTTTATCCATAGAGGTTTTTCTGTTTTCAATACCTCTAAAAACTTTGTCTCTACAAAAATCTCTCCTTGCTTCCACAAAGATGTAGGATAGATTCCATGGTTGGGGTTATAGTCCAATTGATTGACTATTTTCCCATTTTGATCCGTTACATGAATAAAGAAAACATAATCCTTGTCTAGAGAAGACTCACACCTCCAATAAAAATGGAATTTACATCTTCTTTTATAAGTAACTTCTTCAATGGATAAATCATATCCTAGAAGGATCATTTTGTTACCAAAATTAACTAATGTAGAGAACTGAGGAGTTGGATCCCCATTCACTCTTATAGGAATTTGTATAAAAATCACTGCTTGAGATCCATCGGGAAGCAAAAAAGTCTCATCCAGTTTTTGAAAGGAACTAGAGGAAAGCAGAAATGTGTTGGCAGAATCAGCATAGCGCGTATGTGCCGGTAATCCCTGCCAGCCTGTTTTGTAAATCACATAAGAGACTGATTCAAGTTCCACCTGGTAATCCAAAAGTTTTGATTCTTCACTGAGCCCTATGGGAACTACTTGGATAGGTATCCTGTTTAAAATAGCAGAGAGTTCAATGGTACTTTTGTTAAACACAGCCGTATTGGCAATGATACCTACTGGAACAAACTTTAACCTGTTTTCTTGACTGGCTCGTTTTTGATAATCCTCTTTGATAGCCTTTAGGATCTCTTGGTAAGGCCATTTTTCTTGGAGAGGGACTGTCGTAATAAATCCATCATAAATACTCCGATTCCGCCAGAACCAATGCCAATTTACTCCCAGGAAATGAACCACTTTTTTCTGAGGGTACTTTCGGTCGCCAAAGAAAAGATTCTGAGGGTACTTTGAGTTACCAAAGGAAAGATATAAGGTTTGGGTTAATCCAAAAATAATCAGTAACGCTAGAAACCACTTAGCCTTTATCTGACTCATCCCATATCCGGAAAGAATCGCAACAAAAGGTAATAGTGGAGCAATGTGCTGTATAATCTGCTGATGCCCAATCAGCGTAAATGGTAGAAAGCCAACTACAATAAAATTCATTAAATGGAACCACGATTTGAATGGCAATCTTCTAACGAGTAAAATTGTAACTCCAACCAGAAAAACAAAACTATAAAACGGAGAAAGGGCAAAGCTGAAAATGTCTGCTACATATTGCATTTGACTGGTGAAGCTCAAGTGATGTTGAAAATTTGGGGGAAAATGCCCTCCCTTGAAAGCAACAGCCCCTTCCTCTACCGAGTAGAAAGTGAAAAATTGCCTCAATGCGCTCCAGTTAGTCACATACCAAGGCAAAACTATCAACAAAGTAGTAACCAGTACGATGCTCAAATTCAGTAAAATTCGTTTTGTATCTTTTGGAGGGCTTCGGAACGTTTGAAAAATAGTTAACATAATAGGAAATACGACAAATGCTGGGAAGGTTGTCTTAGTCAACAATCCTGCCGCAAGACACAACGACAGCTTAACGCAACTTTTCCTTATAAGAAATCCATCCGTCTGTAATAGATAATAAACGCACAGAATAGTCCAACCCGTCAGCATAAACTCGTCTAGATAAACTCTTGAAAGACCAAAAATCAAAGGATACGTAGACAGGAAAAAGCAAGCAAGCTTACCTGCCTTAGGATTGTAAAGCTTTTCACCAATTTTATAAGTGAAAAAGAGAATGATAAACCCGAAAGGAATGTGAAGGAATAAAGCTGTCTCGAATGATAAATTTCCCTTACCCACTACCCCGTATACCAGACTAGGTAATGCATAATTCAGTGGAGCCCGATAAGGATTACCATGTAGCAGGCTTTCTAAAAAGCCAGGAATACCTCGCTCAATAAGAGATTGAAAATATCTAACCGAGAATAGGATATTCTCTGCCGCATCCCAGGTTGGTGGAGCTGTATGAAGTGTAAACCATACTTGGTTTGTTATAATATGGAACAGAAATAAATAGAGAAGGAATATCACTACTGTCCGATTGTTTTTAAGTTAATCTTCGCAACTGATTGATTTTTATATGGTAACAACAAAAATCTCTTTAATCGATTTCAATTCAATGCCGTGTTATTATGACGTTTTGACTAAAAAAGGAGCGTCATATGAACACGGGCAAAACTATTTTTTCTCAAGTGATGGAATTCCTGCCTCTATACGAATTCCGCAAATGCGTCCAACGTTATCAGGGCAATTACAAGATGCAAAGCTTTTCGTGCGATCAACATCCGAAAACGCCGTCAAAACACAAATCTGGATTGCAATATCCATTTACGTGCTAATCGCCATTATCAAGAAAGAACTGAGACTTAAGCAAAGCCTTTACACAATTCTACAAATTTTGAGCGTGACCATTTTCAACAAAACATATATATTGCAAGCACTTACGGAAACTACACTCATCAATGAAGACGCTAAAAACGATAACCAATTGGAATTGTTCAAGTTATAATCGGACAGTAGTGATATGGAATAGGAAAAGTAAGTAAATCAAGGGCAATAAAGTAACCACATTGTCTAGAACAATTTTTTATGAAAGAAAAGTCTTCTAATAGTTTTACATCGTTAAGCTTAAGGAGCTTTCTTAATCACTTCACTTAAGCCTGGGTAAAACAAAGAATAAAATTCAATGTAGTGGGGATTCTTACAAAACCATTGAATTGTCTCCTTCAATCCAGCTTCAAAGGAATATTGATATCGCCAGCGAAGTCCAAGCCATGCCTTGTGGTTATTTGATATCCAAGTTGATGTATCCCATGGCCGATTAGACATCGCAGCCCATACAGGCTTTACTTTAATATTTAATATCCTTCGAACAATTTGGAAAACCTCGTACAAAGAAGTTTGAACCCCTGTTCCAATGTTATAAATAGTACCTGGTTCTTCATTAGTCTTAGTAGCCGTTAACAGATAAGCATCGATCACATCTTTCACAAAAACAAAATCATGAGCTACATTAGAATCCGTAAGAGGTGGTAATTTTCCCTGCATTCCAAAGAGGATCAATGTCGGTATTAACCGTATTGGTTCCTCATAAGGTCCATAAGTAGAATATAAACGTAATGTAACCATATGCCGTCGGTATTGCCTTGCCAAGTATTGACAAAGAAGCGTACTAAATACTTTTGTCAAAGCATAATAGCTATTCGGCTCTAGGAATTCTTTTTCAGATGGGGCATTATTTTTAAATCCGTACTCAGAGGAAGATCCTGTATTCACAAAGGCTTCAAAATCAGTCTTTAAACAAGCCTGCATTAAATTCATTGTTCCAATTAAGTTGGTACGTAACGTTTGATTAAAATCCTGTTGAGACAAGGAAGCACCGTAGGTTGCCAAATGAAAAATCCAATTTGGTTTTATTCGCGTCATAAGAGAACTTAAATCTCTCGAGCTAGAAAAATCTATTCTATGTATTTTAATTCTATCTAATAAGTCTATGATTCTCCAATTCTTATAATTAGATCTGACTAATAAATGAACCTCATGTTCCTCATCCAAAAGACGCCGAACTAAATTAATTCCAATAAAACCAGTACCTCCAGTAACAATCGCACGTTTTTTTAACACCTTAAAAGAAAATCCTTATAATCAAATACAGTTAAGTATTGCCACGCATAATAATGGATTTCTAAGCGCTCCTGATCAGTCAAATTCTTTGTGACTAATTTATTATATTCTGGAGTAGCTTCCTTTAATGTTCCCCATGGATAGATTGTATCCAGAAGTTCTCCATTCCATGTGGGTTTCGCTAAGGATTGGGACGTTTCTAATCCAATCTTCTGACAAATATCACCAAGAATCTTAGAGGGGTTTTCCATGATATCTTCGATGCGCAGGATATGAACCTGTGCTGAAAATTTCTTTTGATACAGTAAAGCGTAATATTGATTTACTATCCATCCTAACATATAATCACGAAGAGATAATGGTATAGGTCGTTTCTTTGTATCTGCATAAGCTGACCATGGATTCCGCACTATATGTAATATGTGGGCATTGGGAAAATCACCTAAAATTTTATCAGCATCTATAATAATAGTAGGACTATAGCCGACGTAAAAAATCTCTCTTTCCGACCTTCTATAGTTTTTCCAAGCATCGAATGTTGCTATAAAAAATGAGGCTATATTATTTGCACGTGTCCTACCCATTTGCAGGATATAGCTAGAATAAAAATTAAATCGTTCATTATCTGAAAAAATAAATTTTACATTTCGAAATTTACTCACATGGGGTGTTTGACTTCTCACTTTACACTCCTCATCAATAACTAATTTGTAATCCTCTTCTGGTGTACCTTCTAAAGGAAAGACCGGCCAGCGGTATTTCAGTGGAAACATAGATGAAAGTAAATCTTTAACTAAAGGAGTCCCAATCTGTGACTCAAAAGGGTATACATACATTTGAGGATGTCCGTCAAAAAAACGAAGAGTTGCATTACCACCGTTTTCATACATGGCACTAATCATTAAAAAACTAAATTCTTTTTTCATATCTTATCTTAATAACCCTATCATTTATATAAATTAATTCCTGTTTTTTTCTGGTTTTTAAGATCAAATGTATAAAATAATTCTTTTCCGATTGATTTAGAATACTTACTCTTGAAGATATAAAATGGAAATCCTTTGATTAGGTCTTGAAAAACCCAATCGATGGTAGATACTTGATTTCCATAGGGCCAAACTAACCCTCCTATCACTGATCCCGATGAAATATCAATAATATGAATACCACATCGACTGGAACCGAGTCGTAAACCTGGTGCATATTGTTGGAATCGTGGAATAACCTGTGAAGTACCAACAAAAGCCACTCCTTGAGTAAGACAAAGCCCACGAGTCCATCCTGACAAATGCATAACAGGGATAAAGCAATTTTTATCTATGAATCCAACTTCACCATAGCCACTATTATCCAACCATATCTTCCCTTCAAAGAGCCTGGCCGAATGAGGACGAGTCAATCCTCTTGTAATAGGTTCACGAGTTTTTCCAGAAAAGACCACTCCACGTCCATCGACTGGGAAATTTTGATGACCAGGTCGCCGAAAGGAGATCTTGTCTGTTGAAGCAGTAAAAAATGACGATTGTAGATTCTCTCCAGCAGCGATAGAATTTAACTGAATATAATTCTGATCGCAGGCAGGTTTATTTGATATTTCAATGCAACGTGGCCACCAGACTTTTTCGTAAGAAGAACCTTCCCCTAGTTCTAAATGAACCACCGCATTTTGTCCTGTAGAATTTCCATATAAATTCCCATTAATTAAAGCAAGATCGTGCAGGTATAAACAGCCAGGAAAATTAGTTATGGAAGTGGGAATTAATAAAGGAGCTCCATCAAAGACATATTTTTGAGTATCCTTTCTTAATAATGTACTATCTATTGCTTTTAGTGTGTATACTTGGTTTGGATTACGCGTACTAGCGATATAAACAGTTCTTTCAGCCTTATTAACCACTAAGCCGGAAGGATGCGGGATACGAAGATAAGAAATATGTGGAGTTTCTTTAACAACGCATAATGCAAGAACAAGATGTTCATATTCCCTTGTTACAAGTAGAGTCAGCTTCATTGCTTCTAAGGTTTCCCACCATTTCCCGTAGGTTTGATATAGAAATAAGCTTGGGTAAAATTCAGAAGCTTCTTCCCAATAAGTTATTACTTGAATCGGGGACCGCCATCTCGAATTGTGAGGTTTCCAAATCATATTTTTTGAAATCGAATCGAGCCACTATTAGATGTGTCTCCTAGCTTTCGCCAAAAGGAAAATGCGCCTAGGTACATTTTCATTGCAGAAAGTAGGTTTGTTGTTGACTTCCCCTCACGGTCTAATTTAGAGAAGATTGGAATTTCCAACATAGGATAATCTTCCTTACGACATATAATATTGAACTCCAAATCAATTAAGTCATCATCACGTGTCAAATCCAAAAGCCTATCAAATTTTCTTGGAAAAACTTTTGGAGTACCATTAATATCCCAATATGCTAAATCAAAAAATAACCTTGCTTCAAGGTTATAAAGTAATGAACCAATACGACGGATACAATTGTCTCTAATTTTGCGATTAGCCTTAATCACTACTGTGGGATACATTTTTGAATAAAAAAGGAATAATGCCAGTATCTCAGCACTCGTTCTTGCTGAGTTTGTGTAACACAGAATATTCCCTCGTGCTTGTTGTAACCCAAGTTTAATAGCTCTTCCCCATCCTCTCCTCTCACAGCTAGCCCAATGGATTTCATCAAATTTAATCGATAAATTTTGACAGATGTTTTCCGACTGATCGTGACAGCCATTTGTAACAAGAATGAACTCATATCGTATCTGGAACCTTTTTAGAAGTTCTCTATATTCTGTAGTTACTCTTTCAATATGTTTGGCTTGATTGTAAATAGGCAAAATAATTGAAACTAGTGGACCTTTTATTTCTTCAGGCATGACACAAATTTTAAAATTGTACCAGCAATGTTTTTTCCATTTAGTCCATTCTTACGATTTAAATAGTTCTGACTACCTAAAGGTCTATCTTCTATATGCTTAATTCCTAATCGTATGACTTGGCAGTCTATTTTTCCCTCAGCTACTTGTTCACAGACAAAAGAACCTAATCCACCAGACATGTAATGAGCTTCAATAGTAATTGCCAATTTAAATCGAGATAGAAACTCGCGCATTTCACTCATAGGTGAAGGGTTGAAGGAAGATAGTATGACAATGCAGGGTGAAAGACAATTAGCTTTCAGAATCTCTGAAGCAATTATGACTTCACTTGTAATACCCCCCATGGTTACCATTAAAACATCGGAACCTTGTTGAATGCACTGTAACTTTCCTAGTTGAAATTGCCCTTGAAGTCCAGGAACACCTGCTTTCTCATTCTTGCTGAGACGGTAATAAATAGGTCCTTTAAAATTCCACGTTGCTAAAAGAGCCGATCTCGCTTGTTGATCATCTGCAGGAATAATTGTACAAATACCATGTTGAATTCTCATCACTCCTACATCTTCTAAAGAATGGTGTGTGGTACCAGCTGGGCCGTACTCAAATCCTTCGCCAATTCCAATGATCCTAACAGGAAACCGATGTTTAATCGGTCCGTTTCGTATGAATTCATAAGGTCGCAACACACTAAAAGTTGTTATGGAATAGGTAAAAGGAATAAAACCACTTTCAGCAAGACCTGTAGCAATGCCAATCATATTTTGTTCGGCAACTCCAACGTTAAAAAATCGATTTGGGAAATTATGTTGAAATTCTTCGATGACTGTAAACCCAAGATCACCCGTCAGTAAAAAAATTCTAGAGTCCTTCTGAGCTAATTCCACCAAAGTCTTTATAAATTCCTTTCTCATTATCTACTATTGCCTCTTTACTGACATGAAAGATTTAACTTCCTATCTCCTTAAGAGCTCGCTGATATTCTTTTTCATTCATTGGGAGATAATGCCATTTAATCTGCCCTTCCATGTAAGACACACCCTTTCCAGAAGTGGTTTTGGCTATTAATACATGAGGTAATTGGTGCCCCATATCTAAATCGTTAATAGTTTTTATAATTTCTTTAATGTTGTGTCCGTCAATTTCATGAACGTCCCATCCAAACACTCTCCATCGATCTCCTAGTGGAGAAAGTGAGAGAATCTCATCCGTATACCCAAAGGCTTGTTGTCTGTTGTCATCAACAATGGCAATTAAATTAGGGAGACGATGATGTGCTGCAAACATGACCGCCTCCCATAAAGAACCTTCATTACACTCTGCATCACTCACTAAAACGAATACCCGTCGTTTAGATTGTTGCTTCTGTCCAGCCAATGCTAAACCTACTCCGACAGATAAACCAAACCCTAGAGAACCGGTAGAAACATCAACCCCCCTCACCCGGTGTTCTGGATGAACACCGAGTAAACTTCCATCACCGCAGTAAGTATCTAGTTGTTGTTTAGAAATCCATCCTTTTAGGTAGAGTGCCGCATATAATGTAAGGACCGAATGACCCTTGGAAAGAATAAACCGATCCCGATCTGGATCCTCAGGAGTTGAGATTTTAAGAATAACGGAATACAAGGAAGCAATAATCTCAACTACTGATAAAGCAGATCCTATATGTCCAACATTTGCCCGTTTAGACTGAATCAAAATAATCTCTCTTATTTTTTTTGCAACTAATTCAACATCTTTGTCAACTCTGTATTTTCCCCTCATCTTTTTTATTTTTTCTTACTTCTTAATATAACAAGTCGTGGATTTGACCATACAGCCCAATCATAATCGGGGTTCAAAAGTGGTTCGGTTTCGAAGGTGATTTCGAGTGAACCATTAGAGTCAATTCTATCTGTTATGTCCAATAAGAAATCATGCCAGCGTCTATCATTAACCTCATGCTTTGGGTCTATTTTTCTCTCATAGGCTACATTGATTAACCCATTATGTTGTTTTATCCTAATTAGAAATAAAACACCATCCCCTTTTTTCTGTTCCCAACTCTTTTCGGCCATACCAATTCCACCTTCTAATAGGAGTTTTTCACCTTCTTTAAATGCCAATTTTCCCATTGGTATCGTAAAGCCCACTTCAGAAGGCGGATGTTGATAGAGAACCATCCTCTCTTGTTCTTGAATTCTCGCAGGCCACACTCCAACATGACCAGTGGATCCCAATGTAGAAATCTTGGCTAAATCGAAAGCATCGAGAAAGTCAAAAACAATTTTCTTTTCCTGATAGTCTATGGATGTTTGATTTGTCTGCATAGGTATATAGATATGATCTCGTTGCCAAAATTCAAATGGGCCAAACTTGATATCTTTCTGATAGCCAAGTTGGGTCAAAAGGATTCTTGACTTATCCACATCTTCTTGGCTAATGGTTGGTGTTTCAGAAATGTCATCGCTTAAAAGAACAGTACGTGGATAATATGATTTAATGAAAGACTGAAATGAGCCGTAATCATTAAGAAATCTTGATAAATACAGAGAGAAGTTTTTGGTATAAAAAGTAATCAGCGAGTAATCCGCGTTAAAACTTCCAACTACTTCATCAGATGTAATACGCGAACGCAATTTATGCCCAAGTTGGTACCAAAGAGGATTGTAAGATTTTTCATACGCAACTACTTGTTGAAGGGAAAAAAATAGAAAGAGAAATATCAGACTATATTCAATCGTCTTTGGAAGAAGAGTTAAAGCGACGGTGGCCGCAAGGCATAGTGGTACTAAAAAATAATATATACTCATTGGATGTCCCGAAAAACCTGCTGGTAACAGAACAACCATACCAATACCTGTGAAGATAAATAAACTTAAGGTAATAAGGTTTACTTCCGTTATT
Source organism: uncultured archaeon (assembly GCA_964372465.1). GTDB lineage: Archaea > Aenigmatarchaeota > Aenigmatarchaeia > CG10238-14 > CG10238-14 > JAGVVZ01. Next base: position 4,748 of record CAYJRA010000021.1, on the reverse strand, counting down.
TTTTTATGTTTGTATATTTGGTGCATTAAAAAACCCAATCCAAACAAGGATAAGATCGCTATTGGTAAAGTGACACCTGCTAAAAGATATTCTAAACTAGCAAAATAAAAGTTAGGATCCATAAAAAATTTTGGTCCTGATTTATATAATAACGTCTTCCAAATGTGTCCTATAACAGAACCTGTTATAATCTGTACATAAATAAAATATGAAGAGGCTAAAATAATTCCAAATAAATTGAGCCCTATTGCCAAAGTGACCCCCTGTTTTCTAAACAGAGCAAAGATTAATAACACTGGCAGAATCAAATAGAAACTCATTTCCATATATCCTCCAATCAAAATAACAAGACACAAAGTCATGATCTTAAATAAATCTACCTTATTAATCCATTTTATAAAAAGATAGAGGATCACGAGAGAAAAAAACAACTGACTGTTGCTGTAGTTTGGAATGGAATTATAACTAAGTGTTAAAGGAACAAATCCAAAAAAGATTACCGCAATCAGTCCTCCTATTCTACCCAATAACTTCGAAGCCAGAAAAAAGAAAACAATAAAACTACCAAGACTTAGTGAGATTCCTGCTAGGCGAGTCGAAACCTCTGTTACTCCCAAAAGACGATACCAAAGTGAAATCCACCAAGGTAGTAGCGGTGGGTGCTCTGCATAATACCATGCCTGACTATCCTCTGATACATACCCTGTTGATAAGAAATGTGTTTCATTGGCTGTATACCGTAAATGAGCCATAGCTAACTGATATGTATATTCTGGTTCCCAAGATTTACCAAAAGGCTTTTTAATATCGTAGGTATTACATATTAGCCATGAAATAACGATCAAAGTGACTATTAGCCTATAATAGTACTTATTAACTCTAATTATACCTTCTAGTGTAGCTATATCCTTTTCAATTCCTTTTAGCATTTTCTGACACACTTTATGAAAGATCGAATACCGGTTTTCACGTCCAGGACAAATCTATATTTACTAAATGTACCTAAGATAGCAAGAACAAGACTAAAGAGAGTTATGCTTAGTCCAACTAAAAAACTCAATGGAAAATATTCAAATTCAACTACACTTTTTCCAGCTTTGATAGTAGTAGATACTAATCCATTGTAACATTCGGCCTTCCCTTTTCCATTTACCCACCAATTATGGTTAGGATCGTAGTTTTGATTCAGTACCACTCTATCTGGTTCTTCTGCATTTATCCCCAAAGTCACACGATTGGGGGACCAACTTGAAACATTAACATTTCCTTTACTACCCACTAAATAAGCTTCGCCTTGATAGTCTACATCCTCTATTGCTTTAGCCGCTGTAGGAATCTGCACTGAGAAATACCCATTGAGCACCCCCTTATTCTGAAGGAAGGCTGGATAACTTGAGCTATAAGCACCATAGCTAGGAATAGAACGAACAGTGATAAAACGTTCCTCTCGTTTTAAAGGTAATGGAGCTATGGTAAAAGCCTGTTTCAATGATAACCAATCAACACTGATAAAGTCTACCGTCATAAAAACAAGCAATATAACCTTCATAATTTCTAATCGATAATTACTCCAATGTGTCTTTAAAGAATCGAAACCAGCAGCACAAATAAAAGCAGCGTTAAAAAGTACCATTACTAAATATCGAGATGGGACATGGTGAGAACTAAAGAGTGGAAGTTTATGCAGCAGATACCAGGGAGATAATTTTCCAAGATCACCTAAAGCGAGACAAAAGAAAATAACAGTAACCCAAAAAAAAGTATGGATTTCCTGTGACCAATCTCGCTTCTTTAGAAGCCCTGTAAAGAAAAGAACAACTCCACCCCATCCTATATAGCTTCCATATTCGTGCCATCCCCATTGTTGTTCTGGAAAGTGTATTTCTCCAAGTTTCTGGTTTCTTGATAAGAAAATTGTATAAAGAGAAGAAATCGTTAGATATTCTTTTGATTCTATAAGACGCGGAAAAAGTCGAAGGAACTCTACTAAAGGAATTAACTTAATGGCACTTAAAAACGCTGCAAATAGGATAGTTTTTATAAAGATACCCCAATAATTCTTTGTTTTTCTCCTTTCTAGAATGGTCATAAAAAAAATCTGCATTACTGTAAAAGGGGCTATGTAGATTCCCACTTCGAATATGATTAACGATATGAGTAAGGCAGAATAGATAATGTATTGTATTCCGTTCTCTGAGTTTTTCAATGCCCTGAAATAGAAAAAAACAATCCATGGTAAATATACAATATTCTTAAAATCATAATGCCCCTCTGCAATCTTTAGTGAATAAAAACCAGCTAAAAGAAACAAGATCGCACATAAATAGGAAGCCTGACTGCTAAAACCAAGTCTTTTTGATAAACAGTACATACCAACTAAACCAATAAAGAGATAAACAAGGCAGGCTAATTTAGTACCAATTACCTCACCAAAAATCAATTCTAAAAGAAAAGTAGGTGTTAAGAAATGTGAAACAGGATGTGCGAAAAGAACATTCCCTCCCCATTGATAAGGATTCCAGAAGGGCCATTGGTGAAATCTGAGGATGGTATCAGAAGAAACTCCTTGTAGAAAAAGATAAAGATCCCAGTCATTTATTCCCCATTTATTAATGCTTGAAAGAATTGGGAATCCCCAAATTAAAGTGAGACTAATAAAAAGGAGTAAAATTTTTGTTGTGCTGTATTTCATTGTATAGCTAGTTTGTAAAATTCTAGTGTCCTAGGAATAGTTACTTTATCCAAATCATAAAACGTTGAAACCCACTTATATGCTTTTTTTGAAAGAATCTCTAATTCCAGAGGATTTTGCAATAAATTCACAAGTGTTTTCGCAATCAATTGCGGATGAATATCTAAACCTGATATCAAAATCCCATTTGCACCTGAATGAATGAATTCCTTGGCTGCATTGGTTGGGGATTCTACTGTCACAACAACTGTACCACATGCCATTGCCTCAAGATAGACTATTCCCTGTCCTTCGTATAGAGATGTCGAAAGTAAGATCGAAGATGACTTCAAATAATATATCAATTCATCATCAGATAGGTTGTGAAACCACTCTATATTAGCCGAAATCCCTAGTTCTATAGCCAACTTCTTAAGATTATCTTTTTCAGGACCATCCCCGATTATTATAAGAGAAATATCCGAGATAGAGTTATGTACTTCAGACATTATTCTTAGAACAATGTCTGGCTTTTTGTAGGAAAACAAACGTCCCACAGAAACGATCTTTTTAAAAGATCTATTACTCTCTACACTATCAATCTTACAAACATCCACTCCAAATGGAATCGCATCAAATTTCGTCCAGATTCCTAAATATTGCTTCATTCGTTGACGGGTTGTCTCTGAGTTTGTAACAATAAAAGGAGTTAATCTAGCACAAAGCCACTCGATAATATTGCCCACCCATATCCAACAACCTAAGAATTCTTTCCACCTCTTCGCCATGACTTCTATCCAGTAAATTACTAAAGGTATACGTGTTAGACGAGAATAAAACCAACAAACAAAAGCAGGAAGATATGGGGTACTTTGACACTCCACCAAATCAAATTTATATTTAAAAAGTTCCTTGATCAAAGAAATGGAAAACCCAACGGTAGTCCTAGTGTTACGGACTCCGTTTTGAAGGTAAAATTTCTGTGCTGAATAAATTCCGTGGAGCCACATCCCTTCCTGTTGATAAACTGTATCACCATTCCACCATTGGAGGCCAAAGATATGAATCTCATGCTCTTCTTTGGCTAAACGTCTGCCAATTTCATAAATTCTTTTTTGGACTCCTCCGCGTACCCATGGATAGAGCACATCAAAAACATAAGCGATTTTCATAATTAACGTGGACGCGAAATAGTACGTAAGGTGATTATTAGACCACAGTAAGCATTAATTAATGCATCAGACAGCTTTGTCTGGGAGCGGTAGTAAGGAATACGAATTAAATAATCATTATGAATTTTGTAATGGAGACGAGCGGTAATTATACCTATCTCCTGAGCACAGCTATATCGAATACCTAGATAGTACTTTAGTATATCTGAAACAACATCCATCCGAATACACCGTAAACCACATTCAATATCCTTGAATGAAAAACCGCTAAGCCAACTTGCCCATAAGTTCATAATTCTGTTACCTAGAATTTTGTATTTTGGATAAACAGTCAAATCTCTATGACCAATGATAACGTCATAGGAGGAATGTGATTTCATAAACTGAATCAATTCTTCCGCATGAAATAGGGTGTGCTGACCATCTGCATCTAAAAAAACTAATATATCTTGAGGCAACAAAATACCTGTCTCGATGAATTCATATACTTTTATTAAACCACTTTTTATCGCTTTAGACATACCCTGATTACTCTGATGTGATATGAGGTAATGTCTGGGAAATTTTTGAATCCAGTTTTGCAATATATAGGAAGTCCCATCGGTTGATCCATCATCTACTAAAATTAAGAAATCCACTAATGAATTCATTGCCTTAAGAACCTCAAAAACAGTCTTTGATTCATTGAAAATAGGAATTAGACCTACACACTTTACTGGATCATTCAAACATTGCATAGAGAGTCAATCCCATTCTTAGTTGAAATTGTTTGAGGAGCGGTTCCAGATTTCATGTTAATCTGCCTCCTTTAGATTCATCGTTTGTAAGTTTAATTCTCGCTGGATCGCCTCCCGCAGTCTCGGCAAATGACGATGACCTTTAATTTTTCTCAGACGAGGTTCAAT
>CAYJRA010000020.1:0-14416 GCA_964372465.1 uncultured archaeon | reverse complement strand
CCAAGAATAGGTAAAATGTAATTTTGAATGACAAAATATAAAATCACCATGGTTATTACAGCCACAATTATGAAATATTTTTTCTTTCTAATTTCTTCTGGATTAATCGAACATGTTGCTCCTGGTTTTTTAATTTTTAAAAATACTGCTAAACCAATGAATAATGAGCCAAGAATAATAAAAAATGGTTTATATTTAGTAAAACTTAAGGCAAACGATATACTACCAAGACCAAAGAAAACAATGACTAAAGGGGTGATGCAACAAAGTGATGCAATCAAAGCACCTGTTATCCCAATCCCCAAAGCTTTGTTTGTATTTTCTTCTTTTCTAACTTTTTTAGTCATTTTCCAACATCCTTACTTGCTCAATCATATCATGCGTTGCTAGCATATCAACTACAACAGTTCCTTTATAAGGATCTTTCAAAAGATTTAACAACTGTTCTTTAGATATCTTACTTGAATCATATACTATCTCTCCTTTCTCGCTTGCTTTACTCACCTTTGCAATGACTACTCCATCTGTTTCAGAGTACATTTTAGCTATTCCTGGACCGCAAGCCGGACAATACATACCTTTTATATCTAGAACCAGATGATGTAAATTCTCAGTATCCAAATCATTTGAGCTTACAGTGGCCTTAGTAGTCTTATTTGTAGAAGAAAATGCTAACACCAGCACACCAACTACTGCCAATATAACAAGTGCCAAAACTGTTTTATTCATTTATTCACCTCTCTATGACTCTTCTTTATCATAATTTTCCTAGAAAATATTTATAATTAACCTTTGATTGTAAAAACAAAATTTTGATAATAAAACAAAAATATTTAAAATCAGTTATCTTTACTATTTGATATGGGTTATACTGTAATTGCTCCAATTGGAGATAATTTGAAACATGCCTTCGTTGGAATGAAAGAATTTCCTACTGAAAAATTTATACTAATATCACCACTTAATAAATTGAAAAATGCACAAGATCTTAAAAAGAAACTGGAAGAATTCACAATAAAATCTGAAATTATACAGATTAATGATAATATTATGGAAGAAATGTTTAGAGTTTTTGGAAAAATATGTTTTCTGTATAAAAACGATGATCTACTAGTTAACATAGCAACTGGTGATAACATAAGCACCTGTGCTGCACTTAGCGCTGCTTTTGCAAACGGTTTAAAGGCATTCGGTGTTATGGATGATAAAGTTATGTTACTGCCGATAATGAAGCTGTCATATTATAATGAATTAACTGAAAACAAAATGAAAATACTAAGATGTCTGGATGCTGAAGATTATCTATCTCTGAAAAAATTAAATGAAAAAACTGGGATGTCCACATCACTTTTATCTTACCACATAAACGGCAATTACAAACATAAGGGCCTGAAGGAATTTCGTCTTGTTGATACAAAAGAAAAAAACAAAATATTGTTTGTGAAATTAAGCAAGATGGGTTATATTCTACTTAAAGGATATATTAAACTGAATGATGAGAAATAGAAATTTGAATTAAACCAAATGATTTAGATTTAGGGTTTTGTAAAAACTAGTAAAAACTTATATTTACAATTTTTGTAAATGTTTATAAATGTTTATAACTAAATACAATAAGATGTATTCAAATGAAAGGAAAATTAAAAATTTTTTATGAAGTTTTAAATTACAATGTGTATATACTAAAAAAAGATCCGTACAAAGAAGTTGCAATAGGAAGTTTTTTACTTTCAATGGTTTTCTTTTCATTTTTATATGGATTATTTAAAATACCACTTTTTAACGTTGGTATTATAAGAATGAATCCTATTAATTTCACAGATGTTTTTTATATTGTACTTCCTTCTTTAATTTTAGGCCTACTAATTCCTCTTTTAAAATATAAAACACACATGATTCCGACAAGTAGCGGTGTTAGCGGATCAAGTGGTTTATTTACTGGAATAATTGGCACTGTGTGTCCAGTATGTCAAGCATTAACTGTTATTGGTTTTGGATCTTCATTGGTTTTACCTCTGGGTTTCCTAGTCCCATATGCAAATTATATCAGATTATTTAGCTTAATGCTATTAGGAATTAGCCTTTACGTCACTGCTTATTCATTGTATACAAAAACCTGTCCATATTGTATAATATCAAAAACATGAAGAATAAAACAATTAAAAGATGATAGAAAATTTTTATCAAAATAGAGGTAAATCAATGAAAAAGAAAAAAGAAAAATCATTATTTTTATGGATTTCAATAGTTATATCTGTGGTTGCTTTTTATTTGATAATTGCTCAAAGCTTTCGAAACACCAATATCATAAATTTTATGTTCAATACGCAACAACGAACCAATACAGAAAATAATCTTTCAAACGAACCAAGAGATGTTGTTAAACAATATTTCGGCTCTTGGAAAGAAAAGAACTGGCCTAGAATGTACGAAACTATTTCAGATGGATTTAAAAAAATAGATTCAAGTGCTAAAGACTTAACTACATTCAGTAATTTTGCAAATTCTCAAGGAATAGAAGACGTTAAAATAATTAATATAGAGGAGGAATCTAATGACGGTACTTATGCTGTTGTTGCTTATTCTGTTGAGTTCACTTTATCCGATGGAAGTAAACAAAATTTTAGTGATAAATTTAGTCTAAAATTTAGACAGAATGACAACATGCCTGGTTGGAAATTAATTCACCCGTATGGTCCTAATGTGGATACGTCCTAATGATACTAGAGATAAAAATGAAAAAAACAAAGAAAGATTGGCTTTGGCTTATAGTTAATGTAATTGTATTAGTGGTTAGTATAATAGGGATAATAGGTGGTTTAAAATGAAAAAATCAAATGAAAAAACTCATGAAAAATATATTTTATATGGGTTCTTAGCTTTTGTTTTAATAATTATTGCTGTTGTAGGATTTTCAACATACAGATTGTTCTTATTTCAAAATAAGCAAGTTGATAATACTCCTCAAAAATCTTCTTTAATGCAAATGACTTCTTATGATAAAGACTTAGCAATAAAATTCATGGATAAAAATAATGATGGTAAATGTGACGTTTGTGGCATGCCGGTTGATATGTGTATATCTTCTGGGCAACTACAATGCAATATGGATTCACGATCAACTATAGGCATACTTGGTTCTCAACATATGCATGCAGACTGGAAAGTTTATATAAATGGTGAACAGATAGATTTTTCCGACAAAGCGCATATGGATAGAATGAGAAAAGAACTAAGTGTTAGTAGCTTTATTCATGTAGATTCTGGAAATCCACCTCCAGAAAAAACTGGAGACGTGATTCATATGCACGCTACAGGTGTACCTTTATGGATATTTTTTGATAGTATTGGTATGAATCTAAGCAAGGAATGTTTAGTATTAGATAATGGAAAAAAATTCTGTAATGATGATAAAAATACATTAAAATTTTATGTCAATGAAAAATCGAATAATCAATATGAGAATTACGTGTTCAAAGACTTGGACAAAATTCTGATCTCTTATGGTAGCGAAACTGATTTGACACAGCAATTTAACTCAATTACAAATTTTGCTAAAAATCATTAAGAATGTTATGTCTAGAATATTAACAAAATATCAAGAAAGTCAAAAACATTCAACCAAAAACTAATTCATGAAAGTGCTTTCAAAAGCAACTTTCTAGCCTCTGGTGTCAAATTTTTCTTTAATTCTTTGGTGCAAATACAAATACAACAGTCACAAGTGGGACATACACCATTACTACAACAGGTTTTCTTCATATTTTTCACCTCCAATACTCAAATAGTTTCTTTTATATACTATTAATCAATAAAAAATATAAGGTGAACAGTTTCATGATAGAAACTAGTTTCTATAATGTAACTAATAATGAATGTAAAATGGCGGGTAATGGATATTGTCCTAAACCATTGGAACAAGTGGCTAGTTTTCTTTGCAAGAAATGGACACTAACTATAATAGTAACAATTGGTAATTTTGGCGTTTTAAGATTCAACGACTTGCTAAGACGTATTGATGGTATAACTCAAAAAACATTATCAGAAAGACTAAAAGATCTTGAGGAACATAATTTAATATCACGTAAAACTTTCCCAGAGAAACCACCGCATGTTGAATATTCGCTGACAATAAAAGGTAAGAAACTCAAAGAAGCTGTTTTACCTCTGTACAGTTTTGTGGAGTCAAAATCCCTATGAAATTTGTATAATATTTGGAAATCAATGAAATTTATAGTTGTTATAAAAAATAATAAATAGAAATAAACAACTAAGGAATCAAATATGGTAAAAGAAGAAATTAAAAATAATAAAAAATATTTTGTTTGCGAAGAATGTGGATTCTCATATGAAAAAATAAATTTAGCTGAAAAATGTCAGAATTGGTGCAAAGAACACAATAGCTGTAATATTGAAATCACAAAACGTGCTATTAAATTTTAGATTTATTTAGCATGCATAGAAGATTAAACAAAACCAGCATATCATATGCTGAAGTTAAACAAAAGAAAGATCAGATGGATTGTAAGAGAAGTTGATAAAAGGAATCTAAGCATTTACCAGATAGCCAGGATACAGAAAATAACACCGAGACATGTCAGAAGAATTCATAAAAGATTCAATGGTGTAGATAATCCTGTACTGAAACCATGTGGCTCTAAACCGAAAAGGATAACAGAAGAAGAAAAGAAAATTGTTATTGACAGTTATAATGGATTGCATATGGGTGCTGTAAGATTGGGATCTGTATTGAAAGAAAGAGGCATACACATATCGCATAACAAGAATATGTGATTAATTTATGAAAAAGAAACAAAATTACATGGAGAACATTAATTCAGGACAGTACAAATCACAAGAATAGTTATAAATCTTTTGCTTAAAAACAAAAACTGGAAAACACTCTTGATAAAGTAGATTTTCAAAAAATTGGACCAGAGGGGATTTGAACCCCTAGCCTCCATTGCAATAAACGCTTGCGGAGCTGGCGATCTAGCCATTAATCCACTGGCCCAAGCTATTAAATATATTGCAAAATGTTACTTTAGATAATAACGTCTTTATATTCTTTATTTTTCTATTTCTCAATAGGTTTTTATTATTGACAAAACAAAATATCTGAATATAAGGGGCCCCTAGCTTACATGAGCTCTGTTTGGAGTTTGTGGCTAAAAGTCTGGTTGGAGCACTCGGCTGATAAGCCAGGCAGACACCGAGAGAAAATAAAATTTCCGGGAACGGTCGTGAGTTCGAATCTCACGGGGCCCATTTTATCAGGGTTATTAAAAATGAAAGCCAGATGCAAATGGTGTTTAGGCACTCAGTCAATGATAGATTACCACGATAAAGAATGGGGTGCGCCATTGCATGATGATCAAAAATTATTTGAATTTTTGGTGTTAGATACATTTCAAGCCGGACTAAGCTGGTCAACCATACTCAACAAAAGAGAGAATTTCAGGAAAGCGTTTGATAATTTTAACCAAAATAAAATAGCAAAATACGGTCAGAAAAAAATAGACAAACTTCTTTCCGACAGCAGCATTATTCGTAATCGCCTGAAAATAAATGCCACAATAATAAATGCTGAAAGATTTTTACAAATCCAAAAGGATTTTGGTAGTTTTGACACTTTTATATGGAATTTCGTTGGTGGAAAAACAAAAATAAACTCGTGGAAAAACTTAGATCAAATCCCTGCAAAAACACCTCATTCTGATGCAATGAGCAAAGGATTGACAGAAAGAGGCTTCAAATTCGTGGGTTCAACAATTTGCTATGCCTTTATGCAAGGCATAGGCATGGTGAACGACCATGTTGTAAATTGTTTCAGGTACAAAGAATTGTCAAGAGAAAAGAACTAATTTATTTCAATCCATCTTCAATGACTTTCTCAAAAACGTGATAAGGTTGCGGTCCCTCTAATATTTTCCCGTTTACAAAGAATGTCGGTGCCCCATCCACCGCATAGCTCAACCCATCCTGAACATCTTTCTGAACTTCCCGGCTTTTTTCGCCGGAATTTAAGCAATCATCAAACTGTGTCGCGTTAAGACTTAACTCTTTTCCTATCTCAGCAAATCTCTGAGGCGTCATGTTAGTTGTGTTTTCAAACAGCATGTCATGATATTCCCAAAACTTGCCTTGTTCGTCAGCACATTCAGATGCCTCAGCCGCCTTGAAAGAATATTTGTATTTTGTTGACGGGAAGTCTCTGAACACGAACCTAACTTTGCCTGTATCTATGTATTTTTCCTGCAGCTGAGGTAATATCTCCTTATTAAATTTGGCGCAAAAAACGCAGTTATAGTTTCCAAATTCCACCATTGTAACGCTGGCGTTTGCTTCGCCCTTGAATGGGTCGTCGTCCGCACTTACTAAATTCTTAGCTCCTTCATTCCCTATTGTTGGCCTGTTTTCAATTTTGGTAGTTGTGGTTGCTTTTTCTGCTATCTTATTATCAGGCAATAATGCTAAGATTGAGTTCAAAATCAGTACAAAAAACACTCCTGCTAGCACTGTTTTCATAACACTGCCGGAATAGCCTGTATTTTGTGGCATAAAACCATCTTAATTAATTCAAATAAAATTTATAAACCTCACTTGAACAAATTAGGGTTAAATAAGCTTTTTAAACCTTTACATTATATATGGTTAGAGAGGTTAGACATATGGTAGAATACAAGACACTGAAATCAGAAGAAATAACATTCGGAACCAACAATTTCATGGAAATAGCCAGAAAAAAGGCTATAACCGAAGATGGTGAAAGGGAGTTTGTATCTATCGCTAGAGGTTTCACAACCCCGAACGGCCAAAAAAGATATAAGCAATCTCTTACAGTACCGGATTCAAAAGAAGTTGTTGAATTTGTTGCACAGAAGTTGAAAGAGATGGGTTAGATATCCATCCAATTTTCAATTTCTTCTTCACTTTCTTTTTTAGCATCTTTCTTTTTTTCTTTGTCGCCAATGCCTTCCAGGGCGCGCTCCATAATTTGCTCTTTAACATCAAACTTTAATTTTTTCTTTTTAATCGGCTTCTCTTCCGATTCTTCCTTTACTTCGTCCTGCATTTCTTCCCTTTCTTCAAATCTCGGTTCATTGAATTTCTTGATCAAACCGTTTACAGTGTCTTCCAAAAACGTTAATCTCTGAACGACAGAATGCCTTTCCGTATCCTCTTCTGGTTTTATAATGCCCATCTGCAGGAATATACCCAAAACACCTATGTTTGTTTTCTCCCCTGTTTCCATATTTTCAGCAACATGCGTCTTTTTTTCATTGTCAAAAAATATCTTAAAATCGTCCGAATTTAGTCTGAACTTAGTCACTATGTTTGGTGCCATAATAATTATTTGTTACATTAAAAATTTATCTCTACCATACAGCAATAAATAAGAATATACCATATCTAACATGTGAAAACCATGGAAATAATTAAATTAAGCGGGAATCCTGAAAAAATTATTGAAAGAGTAGTAAAAACGCTAAAAAATGGAGGCATGATAGCTTATCCGACAGAAACTTGCTATGGTATGGGAGTGGATGCCACTAATGAGAAAGCTGTCAAAAAGCTTCTTGAATACAAAACAAAAAGAGACGGCAAGGCAATATCAATTGCCGTTTGCGACAAAAAGATGGCGAAAGAATATGCCGTTTTAAATGAGATAGCAGAAAATCTTTATGATAATTATCTGCCCGGACCTTTGACAGTAGTCTCTAAAAGCAGAAAGAAGGTGGCTAGAGGCATAGAAGCGGATGATGGAACTTTAGGCATCAGAATACCAAATCATCCTTTGGTGCTTAAACTGATTAAAATTTTTGGTAAACCAATCACGACAACATCGGCTAATGCATCATATAAAAAAACGCCCTATTCGACCAAAGACATATTAGACAACACATCAAAGAAGCAACAATCTCTGATAGATCTGATAATAGACGCCGGACAACTGCCGAAAAACAAACCATCAACGGTTGTGAACACTACTCTGAATGAAGTAAAAATCCTAAGAGAAGGTGACGTTGTACTAAAGAAACCAAAAATGCTTATGTCAAGATCTGAAAAAGAAACAAAAATCCTTGCCAGAAAATTGCTGAAAGAAAACATTGGCAAAAAACCCACAATATTTGCATTACAGGGTGAATTAGGAACGGGAAAAACACAATTTACGAAAGGTTTAGCTGAATATCTGAAGATAAACAAGAATGTGGTGTCACCGACTTTCATTCTTTTAAGGGAGTATAAAATAGATAAGAAAGATCACAAGTTATATCATATAGACACATATAGGATGTCCGATGAAACAGAGTTGATAGATCTAAAATTCGAAGAAATGATGAATAAGCCAAACATAATATCAATAGAGTGGGCAGAAAAGATCAGTAAAATAATTAAAAAAGTCAAAAACAGAGCAAAAGTAATCTGGATTAAGTTTCAATATGTCAACGAGAATGAAAGAAGAATTGAATATAGCAGTGAATTTATATGAGCATAGAAGAAGTTTATCAAAGATTAAAAATACCTTTAGGTAATGGCGAAAGAGCATTCTGGGAATCACAATATAAATCTACAAAGGATGTTCCTGGCTTATATAAAGGGAAACACTGTACCGGATTTCCTAATATCAATAAGGCGTTGATCGTAGATGGAGAAAATTCAAAGGCAGACTTAATAGTACCAAACAATGATTTTATTGAGGAATATGGGATAACTTCTTTTCTTCATATAAATTGCGGGAGTGCAAAACATGGAAGGCTGTTATCTGACATGATTGAAACTGCCATCAAAAATTCGAAACCAAATGATTTGATTATGTTTTTTAATGCATTAAGAAACAAGGTTTCACCCCAAAATAATGAAGTATGTGTGATTATGTCTATATCTTATTTGCATTTATGGGTGATAGAAAAAAGCAAGATGCATAATAAAGACGGAGATTTCCACGAGAATGCTTTTGTCAAGAACGGTTTTAAGATATTTTCAGACGAAGAATTTGATAATATAAAGCATGGCATAGAAAATATAATTAAAAAAAATGATAATTGCAAATTTTTAGAAGATAAAAACGAGCTGTGTTTCGCTCCAATACATATTCAAATTAGTTCAGACAATAAAAACGAAATAGAACAAATAGTTAATTCGCTTCTTGTTTCTAGTAAATTAATAAAGGAAATAGACAAGAACCAAGTAACTCGGAAGTTTATAGATAATGGATTCAGGATTATGATCAGAAAAGATGGCAAATGGACCGTCAACATTCTAGGCGGTGGCAAATTGTTTCCAATTACCAAGAGGTCTTGAATGAAAATACTAGCCGTAGATACGTCCTGCGACGAAACCAGTGCAAGTGTCTGCCAAAATGACAGGGTTCTATCAAATATAATATCATCACAAGTTGACTTGCACAATGAGTGGGGGGGAGTAGTACCATCTATAGCAAAAAGAATACACCAAGAGAGAATTGATCCTGTTATAAATTTAGCATTAAAACGGGCAAAAATTAAACTAGAAAATATTGATGTGCTTGCAGTAACAGTAGGACCTGGTTTGGCTATTGCCTTGGAAGTTGGAATAAAAAAAATAAAAGAGTTAGCATATAAGTACAACAAACCAGTTATAGCAGTAAATCACATGGAAGGTCATACATACAGCAATTTTGCTAAAAACAATCAAGGAAATTCTTACAATAATTTTAAAAAACCAAAATTTCCTCTATTGTGCCTACTGGCCTCAGGAGCGCATACAGAACTTGTTTTAATGAACAATCATGGAAAATACAAATTACTGGGAGAGACACTTGACGATGCAGCGGGGGAAGCTTATGATAAAATTGCAAGACCATTAATGTTGGGGTATCCAGGCGGTCCGATAATAGAGAAATTCGCAGAAAATGGTGGCTCAGAAACTTTTAATCTGCCAAGACCTATGATTCATTCAAAGGATTACAATTTCAGCTTTTCCGGACTTAAAACGGCATCTGTATTATTGATAGAGAAACTAAAAAGCCAATATAAAGAGAACTTCGAAAAAGTTGTTCCTGATTTTTGCGCATCTTTTCAACAGGCAATCACTGACGTACTATTAACTAAAACCACTAAAGCCGTAAAAGAATACAAAACGGGACAACTACTCATGGGTGGCGGAGTAATGGCAAACAACTATATTAGACGATCATTCAGAAAGGAAATGAGAAAACTATCTGTAAATGTTTTTATGTCTGACAAAAGATTTTGCACTGATAATGCTGCGATGATAGGCATCTGTGCATACTACAAAGCTTTGAGAAAAGAATTTGTTAAAAATATAGATAAAATAGATAGGATGCCGAATCTGAGGATAGATGAAAATATTACATTCTGATATCATGATGATTGAAGATGATAGTAAAAGCAAAGGTGAAAACTGGTAAAAATGAATTTTCAATAACCAAAGGTGGTGTTTGGACAATAAATGTGAAATCGGAACCGAAAAACAATGAAGCTAATTTGGAAATAATAAGAGAACTATCAAAAAAATATAATTCGGTCAGAATAATAAAGGGATTGAAATCAAAGGAGAAAATTATTGAATTAGAACAAAATAAAAAACCATAGAGAGGGAGTAATAAAAATCTGGTGATTGATCTTAAATTTCTCCAGATAGGTTGTTTAGATAAAAGTTATTTCAATTCGTTAGAAATATTTCTAAAGTAAAAATTATATATTTGACCTAAAATTCTTGTTTGGCTGTCTGAAAGTTGCATTCCATTTCTAGTAATTTTTAGGTTTCTACCATTAATACCTTCGTCTACAATTTTCACATCATAATCGGTTATTCTTCCTTCCATAATCATAACATCAGGAATACCATCATCACAGATATCCAAAACATCCTGAACTACTGATATATATTTGAATGGAAACGATGGTAGAGCACCAATATCAGACATAGCATCAACCAAATTCAGAGTGTATATACTCACTTTACCTCTATATGTTTCACCATCGACAAAAGTGTAACTTCCGTTATCTGAATACTGTCTCGAACCATTATTTTTTGCTACTTCAGCATAAAGTAACAAGTCCGGTTCACTCACATCGGGTGGACAACCCTGATATGTGGATGTTGTTGTTGGTATTGTAGGCGTTGGTTGTTTAACTGGTTTTCTGGTATAACTTGGTGCACCAAAAAAAACAAAATAAAGAGCAGAACAAATTAAACTTGCAGCACCAACTAGCATCAATGTATTTCCCACCCAACTGTCTATTATTGTTTTCGTTTTCATCCAAATCATATATCCTTAGTCGTCCTAATTACTACTTTATAGTAAACAATATTTAAATATCTTTGCTTTACTGTCCTATCCTGAATTAATTTCATATGATATACCTCTTTCTAACCAACTATCCCCAGAATTTTTTCGTCCTGATGAAATTTCTTTCTGCTTCCAACAATGCTTTCAAGAAATCTTTATGATCGAAATACATGCCTCGAAGAATCCTCACGGCTGTTTGCGGCCCAACTCCACGAGCAGCTAATGCCATAACAGCTTTTTTCCCATACACGATAACCAAATCTGAAGTCCTGTTCAATTTATCCCATATTCTCTGTTCATCCACTGTCAGTCCGTTTTTGGATTTTTTCTTTACTAAATTGATAAGTTCTGGTCTATGATGAGATATGACGCCGATCAGTTTGGCATGGCATTTATCGCATCTGATTATGTCTGGTATATCCTTTATCTTCATCGTAATATACCAATCACCGCAATTCATACATACCAACTCAATCTTTTTGCTCATCAACCTTTTTTCAAAAATATCTAGTATCTGCAGATCAGGTTTTTCCGGGCCAACCAATTCAGATTTCTGTTTTAACCCAAGTTTTCCCAGAGGTGACAATCCTTTTTTAAAGATCAGAGAAATTTGGTTCTTCTGAATTTTGTCTAATATCTCCTTTGTTTTATTGATATCCAATTTTTCTGTTTTAATTTCCCTCAATGTTTCTTCCCATATTGGCGTATTTGTATAAATGTCGATTATCTTATCAATCCTGATTCTGCTAAAGTCTGCATCTTTTTTTATGACACCAAACCTTTTAGCAACGTGTAAAAACTTCCATTGAAAGAGTTTCGTATTAGGCAAAGACAACTCCATCAATGGCTCTATGTTCTCTGGTGATGTTTTATATATAATCTCCTTGAATATCTCAGTGTTCATTCTTTGAAACTGTAAAACTATTCTGTATGGGTCAGTCTTCAACCCAACAGATCCTATCCTGGTCGCAAGCATTGAAGATAGGAATCTGCCTAGCGTTTCATTGACAACGCTTCCAAAACAGGTATGCAATATCAGTACATCATCATAAACTTCTGCAATTACTTGCTTGTCTGTGGGCACGCCGAATTTCTTTTGCCTGTTGATTACATTTACCATTCTTTTTCCGGAATTGTCATCTATGGGATACTTGTGTTTCAATTCTTTGAGTATGTCGTGCTTATCAGTATTCTTGCTCAACTCGGTGAAAATGAAATCCCTAACAGAGCCAACTTCTTGCGCGACTTCAAACGGCACGGGCATCAAATCACCTTCCCAACCCGGGATAGACGCGTCTATATCACCAGATGGCTCTACATATATTTTCGCTGCTTCAACAGATACTATATGCCACGGCTCTCCTTTTATTATGAATGTGGATCCTTCTACTCCATTGATAGCAACAAACTCTTCATCTAGCGTCCCCACCTTCTCATTAGTCAACATATTTATTACAGAATAATTCTTTGTATCAGGTATCGTAGATAAATTTTCAAAATAATACATCAATCCCATCTTTGATGATCTAATCGTGTTTTCATCTAAAAACAGATATCTCAATGCGTTCATTTGCTGGCATACTGAAACAAACTGTTCTTTTGTCAAATTATGATATGGGTACGCCCTCTTTATTAGATTATAAGCTTCGTCTATTGAGATCTTATATTTGTCACGGGTTATGCCAACTATCTGATGAGCTAGTACATCCAAAGCATCATAATGCACCTTCAATGGCTGCAATTTTTCGTGCAAAGCCTGTCTGGCAATTACGCTTGACTCAAACAAATCATCAATATCTGTTGCGATTATAACTCCCTTGGATATTTTGCTATGCTCATGGCCGGATCTGCCTACTCTTTGTATTGCTCTGGCTGGTTGTCTTGGTGACATATAATGCAAAATGAAATCAATAGATCCTATATCTATGCCCAGCTCTAAAGACGACGTGCAAACAATTGTTTTCAATTTCTGATTCTTGAAATCTTCCTCGACATTTATTCTGACAGACTTGCTTAAACTGCTGTGATGGTTGGCCACTGCTAAATTCGGATAAACCTGCTTCAGTCTCGAAGTCAAAATTTCTGCAAAATCTCTTGTGTTGGTAAAAACCAAGGTAGATACGTGTTGATTAATCAACTCATGGACTTTTCTTAATCTGGCAGCTATGGACAAACTAGGAACTGTTTCCAGCAATTCATTATCGGATTGATCTTTTTTTGGGCTTATAACCTCAATTTTCATCTCCTTTGAACTGGTGGCTTTTATTATTTTCATATCCCTATTTCCTGAAATAAATTTTGCGATCTCTTCTGGATTCCCAACAGTAGCGCTTAACGCAATTAACTGGAAATTGCCACATAGCTCTCTTAGTCTTTCCAGTGCAATTGTTAATTGAATTCCTCTTTTACTGTCAGCCATTTCATGAACTTCATCCACTATGACCCATTTAACATTTCTTAAATTCTCCCTCATTTTTTTAGCAGGTAATATTGCTTGCAAAGTTTCTGGTGTAGACACAAGCAAGTCATCTGGGAAGTCCACCTGCTTCTTTCTCTCATATGCAGTGGTATCACCGTGTCTCACAGAAACTTCCATATCCAATTCTTCACCCCACCATAAAAATCGTCTAAGAAGATCTCTGTTCAATGACTTAAGAGGTGTTAAATACAAAATACTAATAGGCCTTGGTTTTTCCTTTAGCCACTTATCAAATATCCCCAACATACATGCTTCTGTTTTTCCCAAACCTGTGGGAGCAATCAACAGAACGTTGTTGCCTTCAAGAATTGGTTTCATTGCTAACTGTTGAGGCAGCGTGGGCTTCTCAAATCCACTTTTCTTTATTGTTTCTTTTATCTTATCGGAAAATATTTCAAACGACATAGTTAACACTAACCAAGGGAGGAATAATATGATATGTCTTGTAAGACATCATCATTAATTAAGACAAAAGAAAGATGTAGTTGAAATTTAAAAGATTTTGTTTATTTTAAAATAAATTACGATCTAACAATTAACCTTTTAAATCACACTTTTTATCTAATCAATAGTCTATATGCCATATAGACAAGTCCATATAACACAAGGAGCTTCTGAAGAGTTATATCGAGAGTTTA
>CAYJRA010000019.1:0-15251 GCA_964372465.1 uncultured archaeon | reverse complement strand
AATAGAACTCTCAACTGTAGAATGAGAATTACCGTGGCAATGAGAATGCCGACAGTCAGAATGATCTCAGAAGCAGACGCTTTGCTCATTTTTTCACGTTTTTTCCTGCAATTAATTTGCCGGTTTTCATTGCGTTGTCAAAATCCCCGATGTATTCCCACCAATTTTCGACATTCTTTCCATCACTGGTTTTCAAGTTATTGTTCTTACCAGGAATATTTTGCATCCACCATATTTTAAATGAAGCTTCACAATCACCTTTACAGTCCGAATCCCAATTATAACAACTTATTTGTTTTTTCTCGCCACCTGTTGGTTTCCAATCTTCACAATCAGATTGGACCGTTATCTTGCTACACCAACTTTCAGTGGGACAGTTTGTATTTGGTGGACAAATATTTGCCCCACAACTTTTTGTAAATGACCCATAAACATCTTTATTGTTACCAATATTACCAACAATTAAATCAAATTGATATGAATGAAGATCCGGCATTTCGTCGAAATTTTCTTTATAATAATAATTATATACTGTGTAGGTTTTTTGACATATGGGCAAATCATTTTCGCTGTAAATACTCAAATCTCCATAACTTTTACTATCATCAATTGAATCAATGTAATTCCAATAATCTTTAATTTTATATCCCCAAGCCATGTTAGTAGATATTGATCTAATCTTATCCGATTCATAAGTCCATATCCACACCTCTTTGACGTCGCCATTATCTACATAATTGCATACGTCCACATCTCGTTTTAAAATCTTGAAATAATCTGTACCTGTGCCGGGGGCTTTTGTTATAGGTGAAGTCGGGATTTCTCCCAGAAATTCTTTTTCATCAACAATGAAATAATTCAATGATGGGGTTGCTGAAGGAATCTTATAGCCGTGATATTTGCTGCCATCAATTAAACTTTCAGAAAATTTTTTGTTCGAATCTGATATTTTGGCTCTTAATTTGTTTATATCAGGATCTTTCCAACTTCCTGTTTTAGAAACATCAACTTTTTTATTGGTATCGATTGGTATATAGCTAATGACCAGGACTGGCATCTTGAAATAATCACTGTTCTCTGGTATTACTTCAGCTCCTGTGTTTGTCTTAGTCAAAACAATAGAATATTCTTTTGTTAAAGGCTTTCCTAATATCTTGTTTACCAACAACTGCAAATCGTTGTATGTATCCAATGCTCCCAGATATTGCATGAACGTCCTGCATTTCAGCTTGTGACATCTCAGCTCTTGCTCTGTTTTGAATTGCAGACATATGTTTTGTCCGATGCTTATTCTGCCGTCTTTTATTTGATCTGTAACGGAAGTCAACGCATTCTCTGTATCATTTGTTGTGTAGATTGCTCTGATGGAATTAGGAACGCTCATATCGACTACCATTGAATTCCTGACTTCCTGCCAGCAAACAGTATCTATGGCAGAACGAAGATTATTAAAATTCGATAACATGTTTTGTTTAAGAGTTTGTGTTGTTGCTATTGTCAAAAGTTTATATGAGATAAACAGGACTAAAACGCCTATTATTATTCCGCCAACAATATAGAGTACTTCGTCAGTCATTGATAATTATATTCTAATCGTTTAAATAAATTGTTTCCAAACATTACAAAACCGGATAAAAATATCACCAATAACCGATCCAAAATTGAATAATTTAAATCTAAGGGAAGGAGTGCGATCAGATCCAATTGACTTACACACTGGAAAATATAAATTTCTGGTTGACTCAATGGTTATGAAGGCTTCACCGACCCAACAAATGCCCATAATTCTTCTTATATCTGATAAGGATTCTTTGATCAAAAACTGGGAATTTTTAATAGAAACGACAAAATACAGCCCATCTAAACTGTTTTGGAAAAATATGGTAACATATTTACCGACTACCCTTATGATTTTTCTTTTGATATCAAGTGTATTTGTCGGTTATCAATGGAAATTTAAGAATGTATTTTCAAAGAGAATGGTAGTTGTCATATTAGTCGTTTCTGTGTTGCTGATAGGATTAATTGAAATCTCTGAAATAAGAAACCAAAACGAAACAAATAATTATAGTTTTCCACCTATTGACGAATATATGGTATCAGAAACGGACTTAAAGCTAAATCCTATTTTTGCGCGACTTTTACCATCTTTTTCCGTATATCAATACCCAATCAAATTAAAAGACTCGCTAATTAACATTGCACATATAGTAAAGGCTAATGATACTTATTCTATGACATGCGAGTATGGAAAGCTCTCCAACGGATTAAAATACAATGATCCTCAAAATATGCCGGTTTTCATTGCGTTGTCAAAGTCCCCAATATATTCTTACAATAAGTTTGATTACTGATTATAAATTATTTCAGATCTGTTATTTTCTGAACCAGTTGTAAAGGCCTGTCTGGGTTCCTGATTTTTTTATTTCTAATAATTTGTCTAAAGATTTTGTTATTCTGTCCTCAGCAAAATCATGTTCATCCGACATTAGTTTAATTAATCTTTCTTTATCAGGTTCTTTCCACGCTATATTATAATCATTGGAAACTGGTGGGTTCAAGAAAAAATCATAAATTTTATACGGATTCGTATCAGCAGTCCATTCAACCTGTTCCAGTATTTTATCCAATGTTTTATATTCATTTACTAGCTTCAAGGCGTTTTTTGGACCTATTCCTTTGACACCCTCCGGATTGTAATCTGTTCCTACCAGCATTCCCAATACAACCAATTGCTCTCTTGAAATGTTCAATTCCGACATCAACGATTCAAGTTCAATCAATAGTGGTTTGACCTCAATCCATTTTTGTTGTCTTGGTAATTTTCTTTTGCCTGTTATGGATAGATTTCTAACTAGTCTGGATGAACCAAACAATAATGAATCCGTATCTTGGCTACCAACAGCATATGCTTCACCATTTTTAACTAAAAATGCTGCTTGCGCCTCACCTTCGCTTGGCGCCTGTATCCACGGCACACCCAAGCAATCCAGAAGCAGCTTGCTTTCCTCTATCATATCGTTAGTTAGCTTAGAAGATGCCTGCGCGTAGGTAATAACATCCTCCTTTCTTCCTTCTTTAACTGCCTCAGTCCATTTCTTCAGAGACTCTTCTCTTTTTTCTTCTCTTTCTCTTACAGTATTTCTCTTAAATTTTGGATATTCTCCGTCAAAGACAAAAATTGGCTTTATTCCGACTTCCAGCCATTTCAATGTTCTATAAAACAAACCGGAAAGATGAGAAGTGATGCTGCCCTTACTGTCCCGCAATGGCTGACCTGTATCTCTATCTCTGATTATAGAAAGAAATTGAAAAATAGTGTTAAAAGAATCAACCGCAATTCTCTTGTTAGCCAATTCTTCGAGTTCTATCTCTCTTTTTGGAAGTATGTTTGAAATCTGTACTCCCATAATGAAATGTTATGAGAGATAGATTAATAGATTACTCTTTTTCCTTTTTCTTCTCTTTTTTCTTCTCTTTCTCTTCTTCGGCCTTTAATTCCTTTTCAATTCTCCACTCATCAAGCTCTAACCAAACTATGAATAATCCAATAAGAGCAACGAATGGTGGTACTGTTCCCTTTATTACTAGCCAAAGAGACCCCAGTGCTCCTGTGCCATTAAATGCATTTACTCCATCTTTCATGAACTCTTTTGCATATAATGCCAAAGGCAGTACCAATAAAACCAAACCAATAAAAACTTTTGCTAATGGATGCATGTGTTTTGTATCACCTACAATTTTAATGTTTTAATTATCGTTTTTAAGGTATTTAAATTTTAAAATTTTCTTTCTATCAAATATCAAATTTATACAGAACTTTTTCAAAATTCATAATCTTGCCATTTTTAACTTCTACGCCTTCTTTTTTTAACATTTTTGTTTTTTTGTTTTTACCCGAAGCAAATCCTCCTAGTTTTCCGTTACTATTAACGACGCGATGGCATGCTGCGATTGGCGGGTAGGGGTTTTTATTGCAAGCGTTGCCAACAGCACGATATGCTTTTGTATCAAGTTTTCTGGCAATCTCACCATACGTTGTAACTTTTCCTTCTGGTATTTGTTTCAAAAGTTCCCAGACCTTTTCATTAAAGCTCATTCGATCATCCAACAAATATATTTAAATCTACCTTTTTTAACTATTGTAGATATATTTGGTGTTTTTATGACAAAAGGTTTGTATCAACATTTGAAAATAAATTGGAGAAAATCCAGAAGCATGATGAAAGAACAAAACAGGGAAAGACTGATACAATGGAGAAGAGAGCCTAGGTTTCTTAGATTGGATAATCCTACAAGATTAGATAGGGCTAGATCTCTCGGTTATAAAGCCAAACAAGGTTTCGTAGTTGTAAGAGTTAGATTGTTAAGAGGTGGTAGAGATAGACCAAAATATGGCAGGAAAGGAAGAAAACCATCGAAAGCAGGTCTGTTAAGATACACTACGAAACAATCTTTACAGGCCGTGGCAGAACAGAGAGTTGCAAGAAAATATACGAACTTGGAAGTTTTGAATTCATATATGATCGGAGAAGATGGTAGATACAGATGGTTTGAAGTAATAATGGTGGATCCAAATAGCCCTTCTATAAAAAGTGACAAAAATTTGAATTGGGTAACCAATCCTAAACATACAGGACGAGCTTTTAGAGGATTAACACCAGCGGCTAAAAAAAGCAGAAGATAAGCTGTTTTTTAATAATTTGACTGTAAGATATTATCATGGATTTTGAAACTAAAAAAATAATTGATTTTCTTTTAGAAATTGAAAAATTGAAACTAGTAAAGAGGGTTATACCTTTATCTGATAAAGTGGAAAAAGAATCAACACCAGAACATGTCTGGCATATGTGTATGTATGCCATACTTCTCGAAAAAAAGTTTGATCTTAAAATAGATTTATTGAAAACTTTGAAGATGATTTTGGTGCATGATTTGGTTGAAGTTTATGCGGGCGATACAAACTTTTGGGATCATAAAGCGAGAGAAGATAAGCAAGGAAGAGAAGAGGAAGCAGCTAAAAAATTATTTAATAAGCTACCAGATGATTTTAAAAAAGAGTTCACAAATTTGTGGCATGAATTTGAAGAATGCAAAAACAATGAAGCAAAAATTGCCAAATCCATAGACAGATTACAGGCGGTGGGCCAACATATTTCTTCAAAAGGTATTGGATGGAGAGAAATGAATGTGACGCCGAAGATGATGGAAGAAAAAGTGTATCCATTAATCGAAGATGATTTTCTAAAAAACATGTGGAAAGAATTTTTTGAATTGGCAAAAAAAGAAAAAATGCTTGCAGATTCTGAGTGAGGCTTTACTAATGAAAGAAATTCATAAAACAGCAGCTGTCGTAATAAAGGATAACAAATTTTTAATGGTTAAAAAGAAAGGGATGGATATTTTGACTAGTCTTGGAGGAAGACCGGAAAGAGGAGAATCGGAAGAACAAACTTTGATGAGAGAG
Organism: uncultured archaeon; assembly: GCA_964372465.1. GTDB lineage: Archaea > Aenigmatarchaeota > Aenigmatarchaeia > CG10238-14 > CG10238-14 > JAGVVZ01. The sequence goes on along the minus strand of CAYJRA010000019.1, from coordinate 9,784 downwards.
ATTAGAGAAGAAATATGTTGTCATGGAGAAATTATAAAAAAACTGGGTGACTTTAAAGCCAAAGCGGCTCATGATGAAACAATGGTTAAATTATCTGCTTACCTGGTCAAATTACATGGAAAAATTAAACTAGATGATCCCGAATTAGAAGAATATATGTTTGTTCCACAAAACTATAGAGAAATCGGAATAAAACTTCCCACATCTATAGAAGAACAAATCATTCCTTTTTGTATAAAAGAAGGTCTACTGAAATGGTGATATAGAACATTCTTTTTTAATACTCTTCTTAACATTTCTTATATTATGTTATATTATGATTTTCATGTCCACAGCGCTTTTTCTGGAGGAGAAAGCACTTTAGAGGAATTGGCGAATAGAGCAAAAATTCTCGGCTTCAAAGGCATATGCTATATAACATATCACAAAGGCAAAGAACATTTGGAAAAACTGAACCAGAAAATCAAAGACGTGTCAACACAGACCAAATTGGAAATATTTCTTGGAATAGAAGCTAGAAACATCAACGAGTTAAACAAACTGGCAAGAATTAGAAGGGAGTTTGACGTCTTATTGGCTAGAGGTTATGATATAGAATTAAATAGAAAGGCTGTTGAAACACCTGAGGTTGATATTTTAACTCATCCTGAACTAGGAAGAAAGGATTCAGGATTAAACCACATCATGATTAAGTTAGCTGCGAAAAACAACGTAGCCATAGAAATTAATTTCAGAGAAACATTAATCGCATCAAAAGCAACCAGATCACACATCCTTCATAACATTTCAAATAATATAATGCTTTGCAAGAAATACAAAACACCTGTTATAATTTGTTCCGGAGCAATAAGTCAGTTTCAGTTGAAGGATCCTTTAGTTTTACAGTCATTGGGATCTTTATGTGGGTTGGAATTGAATGAAGCGAAAAAATGTATGACAGAAATTCCGTCAAACATTATTAAAATGATTAAAGAAAGACAATCGGAAAAATGGGTCATACCCGGTGTCAAAGAAATTTGAAATATATATTATTAATTCACTAATTGAGAATTGATGATATGCCAGAAGTTAAAATATCCTATAGAGTAAAAGAACAAAAAATAGTTGCTGTTTTACATTCTCCAGAAAGAAAAACCGATTCAGGAATAATATTAGCTCATGGTATTACAGTGGATAAAAATGAGGATGGGATCTTCATAGACTTGGCTAAAGAATTATCAAAACAAGGACATACTATATTAAGGTTTGATTTCAGAGGACATGGGGAAAGCGATTTGAAATCGAAAGATTTTACAATAACAACCGAATTGGAAGACTTGGCGACGTCAGTTGATTTTATGAGAAATGCTGGTTTTACTAGATTGGGATTATTGGGCGCGAGTTTTGGTGGAGGAACGTCGTCTATTTTTGTTGGTAAAAATCCAAACTCAGTTAATTGCTTTGCCTTATGGAATCCTTTAGTTGATTACAATGAAGTTTTCAATCCCAGACTGCCGTGGACGGTAAGAAATTTTACACCCGAAAATTTTAAACTGTTAGAAACACAGGGCTATTTCGATTTGGAAAAAAAATTCAGAGTGGGAAAAAAACTTTTCGATGAAATGAAAAGAGTGCGACCGTGGCAGTATTTTGAAAAAATAAAATGCCCAACATTGATTGTCCATGGGAATAAAGATAGCTATGTTTCATACCAGAAGGTACTGAGATTTTCTTTTTTATTGAAAGGCTTATCGAAATTTGAAACAATTGAAAATGCAGAGCACGGATTTCATAAGACGTGGGAACGAAAAAAGGCAATTGAATTGACAGTTAATTGGTTCAATAGATGGTTAAAGTGAAAAAATTAAAGATACCATTATATGCCTGTCCTGCGTGTTCTCATGCTCTGATAAAAAAGGTTCTTGGTGATTGGATAATGCCGAAATATGAATGTAAAAATTGTGGGTATACAGGACCAATATTTATAAAGGTTGAAACGGAAGAGGAATTAATGAGATTGAAAAGGATAAGAACTTTTTAGAATCTGCCAAAACTAGGTAGAAAAATTATGAAAATCAAAATAGGTGCAATAATCTTAAAAAATAATAAAATTCTGGCAGTCAGAAAACAAGGAACCGATGTTTATATTATGCCCGGTGGTAAACCGGAAGGGAGTGAAACTCATGAGCAAACAATTGAAAGAGAACTGAAAGAAGAGTTGGGTGTAAAATCAAAAATTTCTGATTTCTTCGGAACTTTTATAGAAGACGATGCTATATTAAAAGAAAATAAAATAGAAATGCATGTTTATTTTGCAGATATTTTCGGCGAAATAAAACCACAATCAGAAATAGAAGAAGTTGTTTGGATAGGAAAGGATTATAAAGATAAAGGATTTAAATATGGTTCGATATTAGAAAAGCATGTTATTTCAAAATTAATTCAAATGGGGGCGCTGAAATGATAGATAAAAATGAACTTCTGAATTTTTTGTTGAAAGCGAGGACTAAAACTTATGCTGGAAGTGGCGGTAAGGTTGAATCCAAATTTAATGACTCGGTACAACTAGAGTTTTCTGAAGGAAAGTGGTTTTATAGAGATATTTATTATATCGGCAACGGCATATTTTTTGGCATGGATATGGTTCATTTAAATGGAAAGCCTGCTTTCGGTGCATCATATTATGGGAATTTCAAAAATATAACCGAAGAGGAAGCGGATAAAGTATTGAAAAAGGCGCTAATTGCTTTGTGGGATAGAACAAGATTATGGGAGACTGTCGAATGGAGCGAAGGCGGATATTATTATATTTGTAATGGCAGAGGTGATATAGAAGAACTGCATGGAGAAGAGCAGATAAAAAAGAATAACAAAGTCATATTTACATTTTATTATCATGGTGGTTTAATTGGAGAAGGATAAAATGAAGTTATTTCCGCAAAAATTTGTATTAACAATGCATCCAAAAGAATATTTAAAACAGGGATTTAGCCACTGTGGCGCATATTCTGTAAAGGGTATATTAAGTGCTTTCGGGAAGGATATTAAAAATCATCCAAAAGAATACCATACAAACAGGATAAGCAAGATCATAGGAACCGGCTTTTCAAAATCATATTACGTCAATATTCTACGATCGCATGGATTTAGCGCAACTGGTAAAAATGCCAAGAATTTATCAGATGAGGAGAAGCTCACTCTTTTGAAAATGCTTCTATCCAGAAATACTCCTGTTATGCTACTGATAGGAAATGGGTATACAAAAACAGGCAAATACAACCCGTTGAAAGCACAGATAATCGGGCATTGGATCACTTTGTGGGGCTATGATGATATAAAACAGGAGTTTTATGTTTATGACTCGGCTGTGCCTAAAAAATTGTATGATGAAAACATACCAGTCGGGAATAAGAAAAGAAAATATTCTGAAATTCTAAGAGACTGGAAAGGACCATCCACTACGAGGCTTGGTATAAGATGCGGGAAATATTATTATATAGAAATAAACAATACGGATAAGAATGAATAAAATGAAATTGTTGCTTCCATCACTGAGAGAAAGGAAAAGATATGTTTCATTTCAAATAATTTCCGAATCGCCAATAGAATACTCCGATCTGGAAGCCGGGATTTGGAATACAATTTTAGATTTCTTGGGTGAATATGGTGTTTCTAAAACTTCTTTGTGGTTAATGAAAGACAACTGGAGCAGGGATAAGCAAACTGGAATCATATCATGTAATCATAAATCAGTAAAAGATATACTTGCAACGTTGGGGCTCATTGATAGGCTTGGTGATGACAGAATAACGTTCAAAATATTGAAAATATCCGGAACTATTAAAGGTGCTAAAAGAAATTTAGAGTTCTCAAAAGCTTTATATTAATATTTTGTAATATAGTGCAAAGAGCAAAGTTTTATTGTAATTAAATTATAATAATTTAGTATTCATGATAATAGAGGTGATTGTTTTGACAAAGAGTGGTGATATATAATGCCATCAATATTACCGGAAACGATGGGTTATGATCGTACGATCGCTGTATTCAGCCCGGATGGTAGATTGTTCCAAGTTGAATATGCAAAAGAAGCAGTGAAAAAAGGAACGACATCCCTAGGACTAGCTTTCAAGGGTGGAGTGATTTTAGCTACAGTTAAACAAGTAATGGATTTAGTTGTTCCTGAGGCTATAGAGAAATTATTCAAACTTGATGATCATTTGGGGGGAGTAGCAGCCGGTCTATTAGCAGATGCAAGAGTTTTGGTCAGCCAACTGCGAGTCAAATCTCAAATACACAAGATAACATACGAAGAGCCTATAGATGCGTGGTCTTTAGCAAAGGTGCTGGGGGATAGAATGCAGTTTTCCACTCTGTATGCGGGATTGAGACCTTTCGGTGTCTCATTTTTGATCGGCGGTGTAGACTCTACCGGAGCGCACTTGATTGAATCTGACCCGTCTGGCATGCTCTTTGAATGGAAGGCATATGCGATTGGGAGAGGCGCTGTATTAGCCAACAAATTATTTAAAGAAAAATACAAAGACAGAATGGACGAAAAGTCTGCATTGAAGCTAATAATTGATATCATAAGAAAATCAGAGAAAGTGAAAGACTTAGCAAAGTCTTTGGAAATTGCTATTATAAGGGACGATAAAAAATTCCAAGTTTTAACTGAAGAAGAAATTAAGAAATTATCGTGAATTTATTATGGTTAGCGTTGAAGATGCGGTTATTGCTAGATTGAAGAGGGGTGGAGTACATTTTGAAATTCTTGTTGACTCTAACAAGGCGCTGGAATATAAGAAGGGAACGCAGTTTCCAATGGACGAGATATTGGCAATATCCGGTGTTTACAGGGATGCTAGAAAAGGCGATGCTGTATCAAATGATGAACTTCAGAAGAACTTTGGCACGACAAATATAATGGATGTGTCCAAGAAAATCATCTTCGAAGGTGAGTTGCAGTTCACAACAGAACAAAGAAGAAAAATAACGGAAGAGAAAAGGAACAAAATTGCAGACATTATAGCTAAACGCGCCATAAATCCACAAACAAACACCCCGCATCCAGCTAATAGGATATTAAATGCTATGGATCAAGTGGGCACCAGAATCGACCCCTTTGTGGATGCTGAAGCTCAAATTGATGCAGTTATAAAAAGTATAAAAACATTACTTCCCATAAAACTTCAGAGAGTGACATTTCAAATTACAGTTTCACCACAACATTCAGGAAAGGTATACTCCCTTCTAAAGAAGGTGGTTGAAACATTTGAGGAGAGATGGATGAATGATGGATCTCTTCAAGCCGTGTTGAACGTGCCTGCCGGAATACAAATGGATATAATAAAGAACGTCGGCGACGCAACGCATGGTGAATTCAAAACAGAGATATTGAAAAAAGAAGATGTTTAAAATGGAAGAAGAAAAGACAAGACAAATCGTACTACCTGGGGAAGAAATAAAAACCGAGAAGGATTTGAAATCAGGCCATGGAACGTATGAGGAAAACGGCAAAATTTATTCTAAATTTCTGGGAATACAGCAGGAGTTTGGCAGCTTTATTTCAGTGATACCGTTATCTGGTCCTTACATGCCCAAGAGCGGCGACAAAGTCATTGGCGTTGTCACAGATGTTGAGAAAGTTGGATGGATAGTTGATATAAGCTGTCCGTGGCAAGCTTTTCTTCCTTTGTCTGAAGCTGTTGATGAATTTATTGATATGAAAAGAGTCAATCTGAACAGGTATTTTGAGCCTGATGATATAATCTATTCCGAGGTTATTGATATGAGAAGGGGTGACGTGCAATTATCAATGCGATCTCCAATATCAAGGAAATTGAAAGACGGTGTCATTGTTGAAATTACTCCCAGCAAAGTGCCAAGGCTAATAGGAAAGGAGGGGAGCATGATAAACATGATAAAAGAGAAAACAAAAACCACGATCAGGGTTGGACAGAACGGCATAGTTTGGGTTTCTGGTGAGGATGTTGACAAGGCAATAAAGGCTGTGAAAATGATCGAAGAAAAATCTCATATTTATGGTTTAACAGACGAAATTACAAAATTATTGAGTTGACCATATGGGTAAAAAATCTGATATTGTTTTGATTGAGAAGGGAAAAAGGTTGGATGGACGCAAGCCAATGGAATTGAGAGATATAGAGATGAAGGTAGGCGTGATACCAAATGCCAACGGCTCTTCATATGTAAGATTCGGCAAGACTATAGCTGTCGCTGCTGTGTATGGACCCAGGCTGCTATATCCCAAGCATTTGCAAGAAAATGACAGAGCCGTATTGCAATGCAGATATAACATGGCACCGTTCTCTGTCGATGAGAGAGTAAGACCTGGTGGCTCAAGAAGGGGGACTGAGATATCAAAGGTTATTAAGTTGGCATTTGAACCTGTAATGTTTCTTGAAAACTATCCTAAGACTGGTATAGATGTCTATATTGAAATAATTCAGGCAGACGGATCAACAAGAGTTGCCAGTGTCAACGCGGCTTCATTGGCTTTGGCTGATGCTGGTATACCTATGAGAGATTTGGTTGTTGGGTTGTCTGGTGGGAAAATAGGCGATACGATAATTGTGGATCTCGACGGAAAGGAGGATAACAACTCAGAGGCAGACGTTCCTGTTGCATACCTACCAAACAAGAAAGAGATCACATTGTTGCAAATGGACGGTCTGTTGACACATGAAGAGTTAAAAACCATAATTAAAGATATCATGGTAGCTGGCGAAGAAGTTTACAATAAACAAAAAGAGGCTTTGAAAAAAAGATACGTTGAGTGATTTTATGATGACGAATTATATTTTCAAGTTGTTGGAGAAAGGAGAAAGAGTGGATGGTAGAAAGCTGGATGAATTCAGAAATATAAAGGTTGAACCTAGTGCAATAGAACGAGCGGAAGGCTCATCCAGGGTAATTATGGGAAAAACCGATGTTATTGTAGGAATTAAATTAGAGTTAGGCGTACCATTCCCAGATATGCCCAATATGGGAACGTTAAAAACCGGTGCCGAATTCTCTCCAATAGCGCACAAAGATTTCGAGCCGGGACCACCCAGTGAAGATGCTACTGAGCTAGCCAGGGTTGTGGATAGGGGAATAAGAGAATCTGACTGCATCGAACTGGAGAAATTATGTATAAAAGAAAAGGAAAAGGTGTGGGAAGTTTATGTTGATATTCATATCATGAATCATGATGGCAATCTAATAGACGCATCGGCATTGGCAGCTATCTCTGCTTTATTGAATACAAAAATTCCAAAACTAGAAAACGATACGATAGTAAGAACTGAATTTTCTGGAAAGCTGCCGGTTGTTAAAAAGCCAATAACTGTTACTGCAGGAAAAGTCATGGGTAAACTGCTTTTGGATCCAACAAAAGATGAAGAGGATATACTTGATTCAAAATTGAGTATTGCAATTGTTGAAGATGGGAAAATATGCGCCATGCAAAAAAGCAAGAAGAAGAGTCTAGTTGAAGAGGATATAGACGAGATGATAAAATTATCTGTTAAAAAATCCAAAGAATTAAGAAAATTGCTGTGATCATATGGGAAGAAAAATGCTGAGCAGAAAGCTGAGACAGATAAGGGCTGCTAAAGTCAGACTAGCTCCAAGATGGGTTGATATCAAGAAATTCGGCCCGAAAAGGGCGAGGAACAGGAGAGTTAGCGTCACAAGAAGAAGCTGGAAGAGAAAGAAATTGGGGTTGTAAATTTTATAAAATTCTACTATGAACTAATATTATGGATATAAAATTTATGGAACTAGCTATCAAAGAAGCTAAAAAATCCTCAGAGTTGCTTAAATGCGGGGTTGTTATTGTAAAGAACGGAAAAATTATTTCAAAATCTTATAATTCTCAAAGAGCGTCGAATGATGCTTCTGCTCATGCAGAAATTAATGCTATTAGGAAAGCCGGTAAAAAATTGAAAAATAAAAATTTGAATGAATGCATAATTTACTGTACTTGCGAACCATGTATAATGTGTTTATCTGCAATAACTTTTGCTAAAATTAAAAAATTAGTTTTTGGGGTTTCGTTGAGGGGTGCTTCTCCTAAAGAAAAATTTATTGATATAAGCACTGGCACTTTTCTATCACATATTCCGTACAAAATAGAAGTATTAAAAAATTTCATGGAAAAGGAATGCAGAGAATTAACGCATTAATTTATCCGCACAAATCGCTTAATGATTTATCGGCAAAGACAGTGATCTGATTCTGGCAATTTAAAGATGCTCTGGCATAGCTAAGAAAATCAGTATTATCAAATCCAAGAGTACTGCAGTTGACTCTGAACAATGCAGTAGCACCGGATGCTATAGTATCAGTAAAACTAGCACTGCATATGTCTTGAGCATTGCTTCTGAAAAGGAAGGTTGGTCCAGTCAAACTAACAGGTCCTGTGTTTGCTAATGTGATCGTTACGTTAGCTGCTGCACCCGCTGTATTTGTGCAGACGACATCCACAATATCCAATACTGCCTTTGTACAGTTGACTTGCAGTGCGAAGCCTGTACCTACTTGGGTTGTTTCTTGCCTGATGGTTGATGTCAGCCATCCGCCTACTAGAGCTGCTACTGCTAGTGTGAATGCAATCATTAGGACTGCGGCAATCATCGGTTCTATTCCTTTACTCATATTAACACGCATCAGCAATATTACTTTTTTCCATAGAAATTGCGACTTGATCTTGGCAGTTCGCGCTTACTCTAACAAAAGAAAGTGTCTTGCCAGAAAACCCGCAATTATTCCTGAATATAACACTTGCTCCAGGAGCAATCGTATCAGAATAACTTACTATGCAAGGAGTTTCGTCAACAGCTCTCGCATATATTGAAGGTGATTTCAAACTGACAGGTCCTGTGTTAGAAACGCCTATCGTAATGTTGTTTGTAACGCAGACAGCGTCAATGATATCCAATACTGCCTTTGTACAGTTGACTTGCAGTGCGAAACCTGTGCCTACTTGGGTTGTTTCTTCTCTAACGGTTGATGTCAGCCATCCGCCTACTAGAGCTGCTACTGCTAGTGTGAATGCAATCATTAGGACTGAAGCGATTATCGGGGAAATGCCTCTACTCATACTTATTATTTTTATTTTCCTGCTTATAAAATTATTTAAAATAGAGAAAAAATCTCTATAACATAGAAAATTATAGATAGCTTATAGGATAAATTTGAAAATTGGAAATAAATTTGCTACTCACCCACAATAATTACTTACTGTTTTTTCAGCGAATACTGTTATCTGATTCTGGCAATTCATAGATGCTCTCACATAAGTGAGATATTCTGTATCAGCAAACCCCAAAGTAGTGCAATTAACCCTAAATAATGCTGTTGAACAGGAGCAATAGTATCAGTAAAACTAGCACTGCATATATCCTGATTATTACTTCTTAAAAATAAAGCTGGAGAAGATAAGCTAACTGGTCCTGTGTTTGCTAGTGATATTGTCACATTTACTGCTGCAGTTGAATTTACTTGAGTTACATTAATACAAAGCGCATCTATATATCCAATGCCGTTTTTGTACAGTTGACTTGCAGTGCGAAACCTGTACCTATTGGGTTGTTTCTTCTCTAACGGTTGATGTCAGCCATCTGCCTACTAAAGCTGCTACTGCTAATGTGAATGCAATCATAGGACTGAAGCGATTATCGGGGAAATGCCTTTTGCCAATACATCACAATAATACCTTGGTTTTTGATTTATAAATTTAATAGAAAAAATATTTATCTCTTATAGCAATAATAGCATTCCAGCAAAACATTCTAAA
>CAYJRA010000018.1:13013-16092 GCA_964372465.1 uncultured archaeon | reverse complement strand
CTTTTTCTCTCTATTTCAAATCTTCTGGACCACGCCTGTGGTAGTGAGATGACATAGGTTGAACCGAATTTTATTGCCTTTCTTTTTATATAAAATCACCTTTATTATATAAATTATATCAAATATATATAAGTATCGTTATTACTAACTAATAGTTATGTCAGACGATAATTACGGACGAAGAAAGCCCACAGGGTTCATGGACGATATGAAAGAGAGGCTTGAATATTTAAACAGTCCAGAATTTCGAACTGAGCACCCTACAATTTATCGCATACTTCACCCACTTGAAAGAGGCGCAGATGACGGTGCAGGCAATTATTTAGATTCTCCAGATTATGGTGGAGAGGCAAATAGAAGAGGGTTAAGAGATACTGTAAGACAATTGCCCGAGTATGTTAGGAATGTACCTGACTATATAGCAAGAATACCAGGATTTCGCCAAATAGCAAATCAATATCCTAATTTAGCAGCATCACTAGTCGGTTTGATTCCAGCTGGCACCTTAGGTGCTGGGGGTATGTATCATATAACAACTGCTTCCAGAGGGGACGAATTGGGATTATTAATGTTATATGCTGTTATTGAAGCAGCTCTTTTGAATTTTGGTACTAGATTAGGTAGACGAGCGGTTCAAACAGCTACAGATGATGAACAAGATGCAGATGGAGCTGTTAAATTTGCTAATGCTGCCAGTACAGCTTATTTGCTTAGCAGTGCTGCAGGAGTATGTCCTTATACAGTTGCTGGTGGTATTGATGCATTAAGATGGAGAGATGCAGCTGATATAATTAGGGTAATATATGGAGCTTTATCGGTAGCAGGTTCATTAGGTGCGGGGTATGTGGGGTATGTGTTATCCAGAAGCAGGACAGGAGACGTAACTGATGAGACATCTCCTATGGATGAAACCGGGCAGACAAGAGCAAGAACAGGTGGTATTGGAGCTGGACTTTATGCCTTTCTGGGAAGAAGATTTGGAGTTACTGAGGATATAATGCCAGATTATTTAGCTCATGTTACGAAAAATCCATGGTTGATGTATGGTGCACCTCTATTAGACTTAGCTGATGTTATACCTATACCAGGAGTAGCACAAGTTACAATTCCATTGGACGGTGCTTATATTAAAGCATTACATGATCATGCAAAAACTGTTATACCAGATTACACACCAACTGCAGAAGTTTTGATAACCACTGTAGTAGAAGGTATATCAGCATTTATTTCATGCTTGCCTACAGAAATAATCCCAACAAATACTTTGTTATTGGCTTATGTCTGTAGTAAAATGGCAAAACACCCAGGTCTAGATACTAATCAAATCTAGAAATGGCTGTGTAGAGAATAAATAATTTACAAGTTTTGTTTATTTATGAGACCTATAGATTTATACAGGAAACTGATAGAACCCAGTGTAGATGTATATAGAGTACGACGTAGAGTAGGTTCTAATACGCTTGGATATCATGAAGGACCAAATGTTTATCGAGAAGATATGAAATTAGAAACACCTGTTTATATTGATGCGTGTGTTTTCATTTCTTTTTTGATCAGATCTCAAAATGGCGGAGACCATAAACAATGGCTAGATTCTTTGGCATTACTCGCTTTAGTTGACACTGGAGTATACGAGGCTGTGACTAATACAACGACTTTTGATTTCATATTACCCAATGTTTTGAGAAGAGAGCTTAAATTGAAACAAAATTCTGGGATAGAAAAAGAGGCGTTAATTTACAGAATAGTATTAGAACTTCGGAAAATTGGCGGATTAACTATATACGATGAAAAAATAGAGCCAGTCAGAGGTTTAGTGGAAATGGGAGAACCAGAAGATGCTTTTCATTTAGCTGTAGCTATTCAGACAAGATGCGGAATTTTTGTTACTTATGATTCTGATTTTTTAAATTTTATGAGAAGGCAAAATTATCGAGGAATAAAAGTAATGAAGCCCGAACAGTTAATTCCTCCAATATCGACATTGGAAGAGTTAGAGCAGCAACTCAGTTAATTTTTTCAATTTTTTTCTTTCCACTCATGAAAGGTCTTAACGCTTCAGGTATATTTATTGATCCATCTTTTTGCTGATTCTGTTCTATTATTCCGATCATCACTCTACTAGTTGCAAGTGCAGTATTGTTCAGTGTATGCACAAAACCCATCGCTGCTTGTCCCTCCTTTTCTTTAAATCTGATATTTAATCTTCTTGCCTGATAGTCAGTGCAATTAGAATTCGATCCGACTTCTCTGAAGCTTCCGTCAGCCATCCATATTTCTGTATCATATTTCTTTGCTGCTATACTGCCTATATCACCAGTACATACATTAACAACTCTATATGTCAATCCCAGTCCCTTCAACAAATCTTCAGAATTTTTTTGTAGTTCTTCATGCAATTCCCAGGAATCGTCTGGATGGCAAAAAATGAATTGCTCTATCTTATGGAAGTGGTGCATTCTGAACAATCCTTTGGTATATTTTCCATGCGCACCTACTTCTTTCCTGAAGCATGGACTGAACCCACAAAATTTAAACGGCATGTCATCTTTCTTAAGAATTTCATCTTTGAAAATCGCTCCTAGTGGATGTTCAGCTGTTGCTATCAAATACAGATCTTCTTTTTCTATTTTATAGATCTGCTCTTCGAAGAATTCAAAATCCGTTACCCCAATAAAAGGTTCTTTATGTATCATATACGGGGGTATGACGAACGTATATCCACGTTTCATCATAAAGTCTATAGCGTATTGAACTATTGCTAAGTCTAGTCTAGCTAAATCATTCTTTAAATAAAAGAAACCGTGACCAGATACTTTAGCTGCTCTATCAACTTCTATCAAATTTAAATTTTGCATAAGATCCAAATGATTTTTTGGTTCAAAATCAAACTTTGGTACTTTGCCTATTCTTCTTATTTCCGCATTCTCAGAATCATCTTTTCCTAAAGGAACAGATTCGTGTAAAATGTTAGGTAATCTCATTAAGTAGTAGTCCATTTTTTCTTGATATTCTTGCGTTTTCTCTTCTAAATTTTTAATTTTTATCTTCTTTTTTTGATTTTTATTAAGTAACTGGT
>CAYJRA010000018.1:0-13003 GCA_964372465.1 uncultured archaeon | reverse complement strand
CTAAATTTTTAATTTTTTGTGGTATATCTTCTGCCTCTTTTAGTATTTTTTCTGCGTTTTTCCCCTCTTTTTTTAATTTTGCAATTTCCTGAGTTATGCTGTTTCGTCTTCTCCTCAATTCGTTTAATTCTTGTATAGACGATCTCCACGATTTATCTAATTTTATAGTTTCATCCACCCACTTTATTTTTTCTGTATCATTTCTTTTGGCTAAATCCTTTTTGGCTAAATCCGGATTTTCTCTTATAATTTTAATATCAAACATTGTTACACCTCTTTATATGTTCTAAGACCAACTTTAAATTTTCTTCTCTTATGACGTGATCCACTTCGTTTTCAATAATAGGCTCAGGGTTAAACCCGATTGATAGATCCGCTATTCTTGCTGAATTTACGTCATTAATCTCATCCCAAATAAATATAACTCTGTCAAATTTGTGCTTGTTTTTCAGTTTGTTTATTATAATCGACTCATCTTCAAGCGGTATCATTCTTTCAGAGTTCACACATTTTAGAATTAAAACTAATAGAAAATGACACAAATTTTTAACTACTCGGATTGGTACGGCATCACATTCACTTGATAATTTTTCGTTAGTAATATATTTAAATGTTTGGTAAAGATCTAAAATTCTCCATCAGAGTTTTCAATCTCAAATTGAATCATTTTGTTCCCTTTTTCATATACAGCTTTGTAAGAAATAATTTTCTTCTCTTCGCTGAATATACAAGGTAAAATTTCACGAAGTTCTGATAATAAATTATCTAAATTTAGAATTTCTTCAGGAGTAAGCCATGCGAGTTTACCATCGTTCATATTCTCTTTTAATTCACCTTCTGCGTAGTCCGCCTTTAACAAATGGAAGAAAATTTCTTTATTTAGGTCTTTTAGATGAGCGCAACCAGCCGCTTTTATATGAATATTTTTTATTTTAAGTCCAGTCTCTTCTAATATTTCTCTTTTAGCACATTCAAAAAGACCCTCATTAAACTCTCTATGACCGCCTGGTGCCATCCAGACGTTCGGCATAATTTTTTTACTAGGATTCCTGTGTAACATCAGATATTTATTTCCCCTTTTAATAAAACACTCTAATGTTACAGAAATGTTTCTATTAGCCATAAAATATCTTATAGTTAAATTTATTTATCTTAACACAATTTCTTATCTATCTAAATATTAATAATAAAATGATAGTATGGATGAAAAAAGAGCTTTAATCGAAGCAGCATTATTTATGACAGCAGAACCTTTAACAATTAAACAACTCTCTAAAATTTCCGGTATAAAATCTGATGAAAGAATAGTAAAAATCTTGGATGAAATAAAAAACGATCTAGATAATGACAACAGAGGATTTGAATTAGTTTACATGGGTGAAAACTATCAACTAAGAGTGAAAAATAAGTTTCTATCCACAGTATCTTCTTTAACACCGCATTCGGATTTGTCTGATGGTATGTTACGAACTTTGGGAGTAGTTGCTTTAAAAGAACCAGTTCCACAGTCATATATTATTAAAGTTCAGGGAAACAAAGCTTATGATTATATAAAAAATCTTGAAAAAAGAGGTTTATTAAAAACAGAAAAATCTGGTAGAACGAGATTAGTGTCGACCACGGTTGAGTTTGAAAAATATTTTGGTAAAAGCATAAATGAAATTAAACAATTATTGAAAGAAGTGGTTAGTATTGAAACAAATGAACAGTCTGGGAGTGAAATTTCAAATAAAAAAGATGAAGAAACTACTGAACTCGAAAATTCAGAAGATTAAGGAAATACATAACGGTTTTTTATTTGATTTGCATATTAAAAATCAGAAAAACTTTCTGATTATATTGCCTAAATTCGGATTTTTTATTTCAGAAAAAAACTATGAATCAACTGAATTATCTGAACTTGGGAAACAAACAAGAAAACATTTGATTGGTTCAAAAATAATAGATGTAAGGCAACATGAATTCGACAGAATAATAGAAATTGAAACGACTAATCATATTCTAATAGTCGAGTTTTTTGGCGATGGAAACTTTATTTTAACCCAGAAGCCGAATAAAAAAATAATTATAGCTTTCAGCATGAGATCATGGAGACACAGGACGATAAAGCCAAATTTAGAATACGTATATCCGCCGTCATATTTCAACCCATTCAAAATGTCATTAGAGCAACTTGTAAATCATTTACAAAACAAAGAATTTTCTTTGGTATTAACTAAAGATTTTGGTTTTGGCAATGATATTACTGAAGATATATGCAGAAAACTGATGATAGATAAAAATGAAAAAATTTCTGATCGTATCCCAGAGTTCTATGAATTTTTGAATAATATAGATTCCTGGTTTAGGGATCTTTCTAATTTAAATGAAGCTATTAGAGATGAATATGAAAAGGACTTGGAGTTAATTAGAAACAAGCCATACGATGAAAGAAGACAAAAATATTTTGGTATAAAAAGTAAACAACTGGAGAAGTTTCATGAGTTAAAAGAAGAGAGGGAAAAATATCAAACATATATTGACGGTATGAATGAGAAAGTAGATTATTTTTATGATATACTTACAAAATTCTGGAAATTAAAGGATAATAAAGAAAAACATGAAGAAATTGCCAAAAAATTAAATCTAGAATTTGTCCCTAAAAAATCAATAATCGTTATTAACGATATACCAGTTGATTTCAGATATACAATAAATGAGAATATACAAAAATATTATTCTGAAATTAAAAAAATAAAGAAAAAAATAACAGGAGTTAATAAAGCAATAGAAGAGTTAGATGTCAATATATCTATAAAACCTATCATAAATGAACAAAAGCCAATAGACCAAAAACAATGGTATGAAAATTTCAGATGGTTTATCTCATCTGATAATTTTTTAATTATTGGCGGAAAAGACGCTAAAAGCAACGAACAATTGATAAGAAAACATATGAAAGAAAATGACTTGGTCTTTCATACTGACATCACTGGCTCCCCATTTGTTTTGATAAAAAATCCAGAAAAATTGAATATTCCAGAAAAAACAATTTCTGAAGTTGCACAATTCTGTGCATCGTATTCTAAAGCATGGAAAATTGGAATACAAGCCGCAGATGTTTATTATATAAAACCTGTTCAAGTGAAAAAAGAAGGCGGTCTGCCCACGGGTTCGTTTATGATATATGGAGAGAGAGGCTGGATCAGGAGGGTTGAACTTAAAATCGCTATTGGAATAAAGGATGATAAAGTGATTTATGGTCCCGAATCTGCTATAAAAAAGCAAACAAAAAATTATGTTTTAATTGTTCCAGGAAACGAAAATTATAACGAAGTTCTGAAAAAAAGATTTGAAAATATGTTTGATAAGGTTAAGAAGGAAATACCTTATAGTATGTGCAGGATTGTTAGGTTTATTGATTTTTAGACTACTAAATACGAAACCGTTTACTTCAGATTTTTAGATAGCGATTGTTGAGTGAATTAACTGGTTTTACTTGATTCGTTATGTTAAGTAAACGCTTTCACTAAATACAATCAAAACACTTTTAAATGTAGAAAAAAACTGATTTTTATGGTTTCAGCAGATTTTTTATCGGCAAATGCCTTGAGAGTGCCAGAAGAAAGATTCGAAAATTTAATTGATTATCCCTTTGTTCCTCATTATGTTTTTGTGAATGATATGAGAATGCATTACGTGGATGAAGGAAATGGAAATCCCATATTAATGATTCATGGTGAACCTACTTGGAGTTATCTATATAGACATATAATTCCACCCATTGTCAAAGCAGGTTTTAGAGCTGTTGTGCCTGATCATATAGGATTTGGAAAAAGTGATAAGTACAAGGATGAAGAACGTTATACTTTTGATCAACATTATTCAAATCTAGAGCAATTTGTAGTAAAAAAACTTGATTTAAAACACATCACTTTAGTTTGTCAAGACTGGGGAGGACCACTAGGTCTTCGTTTAGTCAATCTATATCCAGATAGATTTGATAAACTAGTTATTATGAACACAGATCTTTTTAGTGGTCTTCCTGACGTAAATTCTCCCAAACTAATGTTGTGGCGAGAGCGTTCTCAAGAGAGAATAAATGGTGCCCTAGATATGGGAACATTCATGAAATCTGCTAAAGGTCATGGTAAAACATTGAGCGAAGAAGAAATGATGGCATATTCTGCACCTTTTCCAGATATAGCTTCTAGGGGAAGCGCTAGAAGATTTCCGCTAATGATACCGGCATCTTCAGATTCCCCAGGATCTAAAGAAATGGAAGAAACACGCATCTTTCTCAGAACTTGGAATAAACCGACGTTGTTAATTTTCGGCGAAGATGATTTCGTATTTCCACCAAATATGAGTGGCAAGATGTTTTTGAATTTGATACCTACAGTAAAAGAAGTAATTAAAATTCGTGGTGGTACACACTATATACAAGAATCAGACCCAGAAAAAGTTTCAGAATATATTACAAATTTTTTGAGATTCACATAAGTTGTTTATTGGAAAACCTTTTATATCTCAATTACGCTTTTCTTTTGTCTTTGATTAATGATGATGTCTTATAAGACATATAATATTATTCCTCTCTTGTTTAGTGATACCTATGTCCTTTGAAATATTTTCACAAAAAATAAAAGATACCATTAAGAAAAGTGGGTTTGAAAAGCCCACAGTACCTCAACGATTAGCAATGAAGCCTATACTTGAAGGAAATAACGTTCTTCTGATTGCTCAAACCGGACTCGGCAAAACGGAGAGTGTTATGTTGCCAATATTTGATATGTGGTTAAGAGATAAACCAAAACCAATTAGTATACTATATTTAACTCCGCTCAAATCTCTGAACCGTGACCTCCTAAGACGATTTTTGTGGTGGAGTGAACAATTAGAAATGGACATATCAGTTAGGCATGGCGACACATCTGCTTATGAACGAAAAAAGCAGGTAGATTTTCCCGACGATCTTTTAGTTTCGACACCAGAAACTCTTCAAGCAATATTACCGGCTAAAAAAATGAAAGAAAATTTAAGAAATGTTAAATGGGTTGTTATAGATGAGGTTCATGAATTAGCAGACAGTAAGAGGGGAATACAGCTAACAGTTGCATTGGAAAGATTAAGAGAACTGTGTGGCGATTTCCAACTAATAGCATTGAGTGCGACAGTAGGAAATCCAAAAGAGATTGCAAAATTCATTTCTGGCAATAGAGGTATGAAAATAATAAAAGCCACATCATCCAAAGAGATGGAAATTGAAGTAATAAGCCCTAAAAAAGACCAGTCGGATAACGAGCTACTGGAAACAATTCCTAGTCTATCCATAGCTGCCCGATTAAGAAAAGTTTACGAGTTGATCAATCAGCATGTATCTACTTTGGTCTTCACAAATACTAGAGATTTTGCAGAAATATTAACTTCAAGATTGAAACAAGTTTATCCAAATTTAGCAGTAGCTAATCACCACAGCAGTTTAAGTAAATCTGTTAGAATAAATGTTGAAGAAGAATTTAAAAATCAAAAATTGAAAACCATAGTATGCACATCCTCTTTAGAACTAGGTATAGATATAGGATCCATTGATTTTATTCTACATTATATGTCGCCGAGACAACCGGCTAGGGCAATTCAAAGAATAGGAAGATCTGGACACGATCATAGCAGAGTATCTAAGGGTGTTATAATAGCAACTGATATTGACGATTTGTTTGAATCTGTCGTAATTGCTAAACAGGCTCTACAAGAAAAATTACAACCATTGAAAATTCATTACAACGCATTAGATGTACTGGCTCAACAAATAGTTGGCATAACTCGTGATAAATATAAAATTTCTATAAATGAAGCTTACAATTTAATAAAAAAAGCATATCCTTATCGTGATTTGACTAAGGACCAGTTTGTGTCAGTATGCCGACAAATGAATTCACTGAGATATTTATTCTTGGATGAAGATGCAATCAGATCATCCAAAAAAGGATTGATGTACTATTTTGAAAATTTATCTACAATACCAGACACAAAGAATTATTCTGTAATTAACATGATTTCTAATGATAAGGTAGGTACGTTAGATGAAGAATTTGTAGCCATTCATGGTATAGAAGGATCAACTTTCATAATAAAAGGGGAACCATGGCATATAGTTTCTGTTGAAGCAACAAAAATATATGTTGAACCATCTGGCGACATAGATGCATCTATTCCTGGCTGGGAAGGAGATTTGATGCCAGTTCCGTTTGAGGTTGCTCAAGAAGTAGGTTCTATTAGGAATTTTATTTCAATAGAATTAAAGAACGGCATTGATAAGCATGAAATATTGAAACAATTGAAACAAAAATATCCTATAGACAATAATTCTGGAAAACGCATGATAAATGTAATAAATAAGCAAGTGAAGTATGGCGTACCAACAGATAAACAAATAATTGCTGAAATATATGAGGATGTTTTAATATTGCATACTTGTTTTGGTAGTGTTGTGAATGAGACACTCGGTAGATTTCTATCTTCGATGTTAGCGACTAGAATCGGTTCGGTTGGTTTGAAAATAGATCCATATAGAATTATTTTACAATTCCAAAAAATTAATCTAGACATTTTTAAAGAAGTTATTTATAAAACATCAACTGATAATGTTGAACCGTTAATGGAGATAACACTTCCTAATACGAAATTATTCCAATGGAAATTTTTACATGTTGCAAAGAAGTTTGGTGTTATAAAAAAGGACGCCGATTTTAGTAGAATTCGAATAGACAAGATTATTGACATTTACACAAATACTCCAATATGGGAAGAAACATTACGAGAAATTAAAACTGAAAAATTGGATATTATTAAAACGAGAGAAATACTTGATAAAATTCAAAAAAATCAAACAAAATTGGTTTTTAATAAGGGGCTGTCTCCTTTAGGAAAAATAGGATTAAAGCAAAAATCTGAACTTGTCGGACCAGAAAAACCTGATTTACAAATTTTAGATATTTTTGAAAAGAGATTGATGAGTAAGAAAGTCGAATTGATATGTATGAACTGTGGTGACTGGTATATTACTATGAAAATAAAAAACGTACCAGATATAATTAGATGCGACAAATGTCATGCAAAATTAATAGGAGTAATTTCTCATCATAGACACGAACTGGTAAATTTAGTTAAAAAGAAATTGAAAAATAGTTTGACTATTGAAGAACAAAAAGTATGGGATAGACTGAATAAAACTTCTGATCTTGTTATTGTTTATGGAAAAAAAGCTGTTATGGCCTTGGCTACTAGAGGTGTCGGACCACAAACGGCAGTAAGAATTCTTAGAGGCATGTACTTTGGTGAAAAAGATTTCCTACGAGCACTATTAGAAGCTGAAAGAAATTTCATCAGAACTAAAAAGTTCTGGGGATAGCTCTTAGAATGTAATATTTTCATCTATTCTTAGATTAGGTATTCTATCTACCTTCTTAATATTTTTCACATATTCGTTTCTTTTTGATTTGTAAAAGGCACAAATTCCTATCATTGCCGCATTATCAGTGCAGAACTTTTTATCAGATATGAAAATATTTACTGATAGTTTTTTCATTTCTTTTCTGAATGATATTCTGATTTGATTGTTGGATATAACACCTCCTCCAATCAGTAACTGTTTTATTTTGTATTCTTTAACGGCTTTAGACGCTTTAGCTAGCAGAACATCTATAATAGCTTGTTGGAATGAAGCACAGAAATCGGGAACAATCTTATTAAAATCCCTTTTGTGTTTCTGTTTTAATTTTTCTATCAGTAATACAGAAGCTGTTTTTAATCCAGAAAAACTGAAGTTATAATCCTTTGAGTGTATCATAGGTCTTGGTAAATCATAAGATTTAGGATTTCCATCTTCAGCAAATCTTTCTACTATTGGACCACCAGGATAACCAAACATTAACGGTCTTGCTATTTTGTCAAAAGCTTCTCCAGCTGCATCATCCAACGTTTCTCCCAATAATTTATATTTTCCATGGTTGCTCATCAAAACAAGTTCTGTATGCCCACCTGATATCAATAAACAAAGTGCAGGAAAAACATGTTTTTTGAATTTGTTATAATAATTTCCTTTATCGTTTTTAGCAAAATTACTGTATATGTGACCTTCCATGTGATTAACTGCTATTATAGGTTTATTATATGTTTCAGATAATTCCTTTATTTTTTTTATACCGACTTCCAATGCTATAGCTAAGCCAGGTCCTATTGTAATTGCAAAAACATCGATATCATGAATTTTTAATCTAGCGCGTTTTAATGCAAGATTGATAACAGGATCAATTCTTTCTTGATGCGCTCTTTTTGCAATTGATGGTACTACACCACCCCATTCATTGTATAAATCAATTTGAGATGATACTATATTAGATAATATTCTATCATTTCTAGATACGCTAGCGCTTGTTTCATCGCAAGATGTGTCAACAGCTAAAATTTTCATTTATATCACTTTTTATTAAGAAATTAGGTAATTATATAATCTATTTTCTCTTTCTTCTTTTTCGTGTACCGTCTGGATTTAAAAATATAGATAGATCATCAGGACTAACCAGTATTGGTGACGTTCCAACAGAAAATGGAAAAACCAGTTGTCTCGCTTCACCATTAGGTTTATCTGCCATAATGGGCAAACCACCTGCATTTGTAACATAACCAATAGGTTCAATTTCATCAACTAATTTTTCGTGATAAGAGCCACGGTACATTGCTTGTCTTATGGCTTCTTCGATATCTGGAATACGAATTCTTTGGCTTTTTGCATATCGAGCTATCACACCACCCAATCCATAATCAGAGGTATCTCCACCTACCGGTATCCTTACTCCATACGTGGAGAATAAATAACCAGCGGCTTCTTCGGTAATAATTACTCGAAATGCCATTAAATAAAAAGACGAATAAAAAACTTTAAAAAGATACGCATTAGCTGATTCATATAAACTCGCTGCTATATTCTATTTTTCTTCTATTCTCATCGACATATTGAAATTTGATCCAAACCACTTTTGCTTTATTTCTTGCCTTTTTTATTATTTTGCTTATTTTGTCAGCCCATTCTATGGAGACAATGTTTCTGGCATTCAGCATATTCCCGAACTTCAGATCATCCAGTTCCTTTTCATCAAACATTCTGTAAGCGTCTATATGATACAGCTTGGACTCTTTGTCAATGTCGTATTCTCTCAGCAGGATAAACGTTGGTGACGAAACATTTTTTGTTATTTTCACATATTCCGCCAGACCCTTTGTGAATTGTGTTTTGCCCGTTCCCAACTCACCCTGGAGCGCAAATACAATTGGTCCGCTTCCAATGTTCTCTTCCAATATTTTCTTGGCTAATTCCTTGGTTTCTTCCTCGGATTTCGTTATTTTTATTTTTGATTTTTTGAAAACAACACCCCCCTCTCTTAAGATCTTAACCTCATTCAGAATGGTATTTAAGATAGTCGAAGGCTTGTTTTTTGGCAGCTCTCCAGCATCTATTATCAAATCTATGAGTGACTGCTGTTTTTTGGAAGTGTTGTCCAGAATGTCCTTGATCGAGTAAGGTGTTTTTTTGTAGGATGCATTTGCAGATGTTGCCGTAATAGGCTTTCCAAATTTTTTGATTAGTTTTAAAACTAGAGAATATTTGGGAATACGCACGCCAATAGTTTTATCGCCTGCTTCGATCCCATTTGCTACATTTCCTTTGCTTTTAGAAACAATAGTCAGCGGTCCTGGCAAATAATGATCATAAAGATTTTCAGCTATTTCATTCAAAACAACATATTTTTTCGCCATTTTCTTATCAGCAACAGCGATAGATATGGCCTTTCCCTCCCTCTTTGTCTTATAATTTAATAGTTTTTGAACCGCTTCTTTATTTGTGGCATCAGCTCCTATACCATAGCACGTTTCTGTCGGATAAATCACTAAACCACCCTTATTTAGAACATCTAATGTTTTTTTGATGATTTTTTCCGTGGATTTTATTATCTCGATTTCCAACACCTTTAAAAATGATTTATAGGCATATTCTCATATATTAGAGATAAATTTTTAATGTGATAAGTAATTATTATGGGAACAAATATAGTAACTAAATTCAGATTGAATACAGATGATTTCAAAGTGTTTTTTGATAATGAAAAAAAGACGCATGTGGCTGAAAACCTTGAAACTGGCGAGAAGACCAACATCGGTGTTTTGGGCATATTTTTACAGATGGGCATTCTTCAACCCGAAGAGGAGGCAGAGAAATACTCTCTTGTTCAAAGATTAGGGTTCCTTGAAGATACTGTTAATAGTTTGGCAAAAGAGATCAATCAGATAAGATTAGAGCCAGTTAAACAACCGAAAGAAGATGAAGGAGTTAAAGAAGAATCTGAAGAAAAATCCATTAAAAAGAAAAAATTAAAGTTTGATGTGAAAGAAAAAATTATGGAACGCGCTTTAGAGGGAATGAACGACAAAGAAAATAATATTAAAGAAGAAAGTGAACAAGAAATTGAAAATTGGGGCGATATTTAAACCATTTCTTTCAATTTCTGTACAACAAATTCTACAACCTCTTTCGAATCTGGCACTGTAAGAGATTGTTTATACCTCTTTTGGCCATTTGCATCTGTAAAGCCTTTTGCAATGGATAAAAATTCCCTTTCTCCATCGTCACTTACGGCTTTTTTTCTAGCAATTTCCATGAAGTTGTTATTTCCAAAAGTTATTTCTTCTGATTTTATTGTTTTGTATTCTACCATAGGTCTTACCTCTCTAACCATATATAATGTAAAGGTTTTAAAAGTTTATTTTATTCTATTTTGTCATAGCAAAGTTTATAAGCATCAATTTAAAGTAAGTTGGTGGTTTTAATGACAAAAAAGCAGCTTTCAAAGCCATTAGTTGTAGGTATGTTTGTTTTGTTAGTTTTAGGCATTGTAATAGTCTGGAAAGTAATCTCCGATAAAGAAACTAGCTCGATACTGGAAAGGGAGAGAACAGACAGGCCGATAATAGGTAATGAAGGTGCTAAAAACCTTGTGAGTGCAGATGATGATCCTTTCAAGGGTGAGACAAACGCTACTGTTACGATAGTAGAGTTTGGTAACTACCAGTGCGTGTTTTGCACCAAATTTAATAATGAAATATTGCCTAAAATAGAGGAAAAATATATCAAAACAGGAAAAGTGAGGTTTGTTTATAGGGATTTCCCATCATTGAAATTCAAGCTTTCATTTAATGCTTCTGAAGCTGGTGAATGTGCTGATGATCAAGGCAAATTCTGGGAGTATCATGACTTGCTTCTGGAGAATGTAACCAACATAAGTTCTCAGAGGTTTGATGAAATAGCAAGAAAAGTTGGACTAAACATCACAGAATTTAATAATTGCATGGATTCCGAAAGAAACGATCAAGAGATACAGAAAGACATAGAAGATGCATTGAGTTATGCTGTGGATGCGACGCCAACATTTTTTGTTAATGGTAAACCTATAGCAGGTGCACAGCCATTTTATATTTTTGAAAAAGTCATTGAAGAAGAATTGAAAGGTGTTTCATGAGTTTTATTATTCATATTTTTCTAATTCTTGCATAACATCTTTTTTACTAACAAAACCTTCTTTCAAAACTCTTGCATACCATCCTCTTCTGTTTATTATCCTTTCCTCTTCTTTCCATGTTAACGTTTTTAGAAATTCTGGCCCTCTTTGATCACCAATATATGGTAGAAGATATAAATTTCTACAAGCTGTACAAGGTCTTGAAATTTGAATTATAACTGATCTAACTGAATATATTTTTCCTGGAGCAAATCTATCATAAGGAATTCCCAATGTTGTAAAGTTTTCTCCCATATCACCGGGACTAATTGGCCATCCTTCTTCATTTAATCTTTGTATGGTTTCAAAAGGCAGTAAAAGTATAGCCATATCAGGATCATCATGTTTTTCTTCATGTCTATATCTGTTGAAATCCCATGTGATGCCACTATAAGCCACTCTTGCTATGCTATTGACAGGACATTTTGGTAGACCTCTTTGTCCAGGAGTTTCTGGTTTTATATTAATTTGATATATAGAGCCTTGCATTTTGTACTATCTCACCACATCTGTCACTATATCTCTAAAGTATACTTCACTTGGAGTTAAATATCCTAATGATTGATGCAATCTCTTGTAATTGTAGTATCTCACAAAATCATTTAATGTTTTGAACCTGCTATGTTCATCATCATACGTTCTGTGCCACCTCTCCACTTTGCCAATAGTAGTTGGTCTTCTCTTGCTAGCTACTATATGCTCTATGCCTTTACTAGAACAGTATCCAGTAAATCTGCTTATACTGCCTTCATCATCAGAATAAAATTGAGTTCCTCTATCACTCAATATCTGCTTTGGTGCGCCAAATGCTGTTATTGTCCTACCAAGCAGTCCAATGACATTGTCTGATGTAGCATCTTCATTGATTTTACATCCGATAACGAATCTGCTATGATCATCCAAAAAAGTAACCATCCATCTGTCGTCATCAGTCATCTTAAAGTCTGTCTGCCACAGACTGTTACTGTGTTCTCTCTGGAATCTGCCTCTACCCCATGTCTTTCTTGGCTGGTTCAATGGATTGTTTAATCCGTGTTTAACTAGTATCCTATATACGGTATCATGGCTTATGCTGACATTGCTTCTTTTCAGAACCTCTCTTATTTTATGTGGTCCGTAATTCGTTTCTTTTCTTATCTGCAACACTTTATCTACTACTTCTGGCAATGTCCTATGGATGGTGTTAGGTTTTCTTGATTTGATCTCTAATCCATTCAAGCCATATTGCTTGTATGTGTTATGCCATCTGATAACAGTTCTTTCACTTATTCCAAGATGATTAGCTATTGCAGAATTAGTCCATCCGTCTATTTTTCTTTTTACTATCCATCTTCTCCTTCTTAATTCTCTTTCCATATTATCACCCTTTTAATTATTCGTATAGGGGTGACATATGTCATGAGATAATACAT
>CAYJRA010000017.1:1305-18425 GCA_964372465.1 uncultured archaeon | reverse complement strand
AAAGCGATTTTTTGGGTGATAGAGTAGATGCCGCTCTTGTATCCTTTTATGGAAAGGTAGGAGAACTTTGGCAAAATAAAACTTATAGAAGTGTAGGTGATTTAACTAAGAGTTTATACGGATTAAGCACCGCTTTATTCGCTTATTCTTCTATGAATATACAATCATTTTGGAAATATGTTTCAGCGAGCCAAACACTTCTTTCTTTTATTCATTTATTAATACCACAAACGAACTCAGATGCAGATAAATTTAGAGAACTTTCTTTGGATAGATTTGGCAAGGCATATAATTTAGCATTTTATTCTTCTGGAGTAGTATTGATACCAGCTGGCATATTTTATATATTGCAAGGAATACATACATCTAATAACGATTTACTCAGTCAGGGTTTAACTACTCTAGCATATGGTTTCGGAAATCTTGCGTATTATAGTGCCGATTATATGAAAAGATCTAATTTTAAATCTCCACCAAAAAAACCAAAAAGAAAGCGGACCCTTGTGGCTACTGGAATACCAAATTTTCAAACATTTAACCCAATTCCAGTCCGTGTTTAATTTTAAAATGATTTATTTCTTATCTTCCTTGATAACTTTGGATAAATCGCGGATGAGGTTTCTGACATATTCTCTCATTCTGTAAACTTCTTTTTCATCAAGCTTTTCCGCCTTATGCTTTTCAGCCAGCCCTCTCATGACTTCTATTTTCTGCCAGACATCCCAGTAATAGCCGTCAATTATGTTCTTGTCAACTATCTCTCTCTTAAAGGCATCTCCCATTTTCTTCTCATCTTCCGGCATTCTCTTCAGGCTTCCCAGCGCAGCAGCAACAGCCTTGTGCATCACTTCATGCGTTCTCTCCAAAACTTTCTCTTTCTTCCTAGATTCAAGAATGGAAAGGAGGTCATACATTTTGTTGATGAACTCGTCTGACTTATCTATCCACTCATCAACAAACGCGCCTGTGGCATCCATCAGTTCCTTATGCTCTATCTTTTTTCTTACATCAATTATCTCCCTTAGCCAGTCCGCATACTTCTGTTCCAAGAGACCGGGTTCGACAAGATATTTCATCACTTCATCATACGCCTTATTAGGAACGGGCGGTTCTAATCCCATGAACATCAAAACGGCTTGGGCCGTATTCAATATGGCATAATAGCAATCCTCAGCGAGCATCAACAGCTTCACAGTCTTAGCCCGCATTATCTTTTTCGGAGCGCCGTCCATGTAGCTTTCCACCGCCTCTCTAGTAGCTGGAATCTTTCCCATTTCAAGCAGCCGTTTGAAAGGCGTGAAAAATCCAGTATCATATATTGCCTTTCCTTCCTTTATGAAATTGTAAATGATCGGATGAGCAACTCTGGCAAAATCCATGAACTCCGTCAATGTATAAAGTGGCTGGACGGATATTGCTAAGGAAATATCCTGCGCCATTTTGACAATATCATTATCTATCTTCGTCTTCTCTTCAAACTCTATCGGCTGTTCTGTATCATCTATGACCACGAACAAATCCACGTCAGACTTCTTCTGAAATTCTCCTCGCGCGACCGATCCCATGATCACCACGCATTTCACTCTCTCTTTGTATTTGTCAATAATCTGCTTCTTCAGCTTTTCAACGCTCGGCATTATATCCTTTTCATCAATAATGACGAGATCATCCTTTTTTTCATCCGGCTTTTTTATCATTTACATCAGCAACCCATAATCATATTCCTTCAGTTCGTCGGGCAGGAATTTCTTCATCCTCTCAATAATTTCCTTTGCTAACTTCATTGCCTTGTCAAGATGCTGCGGCTCCACGATCTTGATCCGCTCATGGTCCATTTCTTTCCACAAAGCATTCAGTTCCTTGAATTTATCAACACATTCCTTCTCCAAATTATGATCCTTGACAAGCTTCTCAAGCCAGTCAGACATGTTCTTCTGATCTGGCGCTTCCTTGTAAAAATGCATTATTACTGCCTGACAGGCATCCGTAGCAGCATATCTCAAGTCAAACACCATTGTCTTCATTCCTAACTCCACTCTCTTGATTATAGCTTCACCAGATCTTGCCTTTAATCCAATCGACTCGTCGCTCGGTGGAAGCAGTCCGGATTTCAGCATTCTCTGTACAGGTTTAACGAAGCCTGTGTCATATATGACTAGTCCTACCCTAAGGAAATTGAAGAGCTCGGGTGATCCTCTTTTCATCCATCCCCAGAATTCCGTCAATGGCGTCATCTGCACATGCAAGCCTTTCATTTCCGCGGTAATCATCTGCAGCTGTATTCTGACTCTGTTAATGTCTTCAGAGCTTTTCGTTGCCGTGTCATCAAGAACAACCCATAAGTCAATATCAGAAGTATCTTTCATATCCCCCCTGGCAGCCGATCCGAATATCAGAACTGACTTGACCATATCTCCGTATGCCGTCTTTATCCTGTTGGTGAATTCAATGACTTTGTGATAAAAATCCTTTTTCTTTATTTCCTCACTCCAATCTGGTGAAGAAGATGTTGAAGCAGGAGATTGTAATGCTGGTGACAGCTCTATCTCACCTTTCTGAACTATGAAGGGTTTTTCAAGCTCCTTTGCCAACTCATCAATAGTCATGCTTATACATTCTCCTGTTTATATATAAAATTAACTACTATTTTGTAGTTATGTGACTTCCACTCTTAATACAAACTTGAATTTTGATCAATAAAAACTTACCTCAACTCCTCTTTCAACCACTCTTCTGGTCTTTTGCCTGCTTTCAACGCAGCGCTGCTTAGCAATGTGTGCTCTTCTTCAGGCGATTTTAACTGCCCTTTCAATGGCTCAAAAGCATGCTGGAATATGTGGACTCTTTGCCTTGCCCAGTCTCTCGTGCCTTCGGAAATTGCAAAGAAAGTCTCTGGCAACTTATCCGGCTCTGTGTCTTTGAGTAGCTGTTCAGCAATCGTCCTTAACGCAATCACACTTCCCCTGAACGGATCATCCCCTCCACCTCTCTCGAAAAGCAGATAAACCACATGCTTCTTCCCCAATCCGCCCTGCCTCAGTTTCCACAACAATTCATATATGACTATCCTGTCTGCTATATCAATTGGCTTATGCGGCTGCAACGGACTTGGATAGTTTGCGTGTATGCCGATGATGTAATCGCCAACTTCTATGTTCAATTTATTCGTTGATTTTATCAGGTCTGTAGCTTCATCATACGGATCCACTCCTTGTGTAGCAACATGCTCCCAATCAATAATCATGAAAATCTTGTCATGATAAGAGTTTTTTATTTTTTCCAATTCTTGTCTTATATGCATAACCGCCGCCAGAATCTGCTTGGGCCTCCAAAGCATATACCTTCCACCAAATTCCGGATTCCTAGCATCTGGAACTTCAAAGGTTATTAAAAAATTTTCCAGTATCTCAAACAATTTCTTTTTTTCCTTTTCTTTGTCTTTGTGGCCGACTGATTCTATCTCTCTTGATATTATCTTCCTTAGTCCATTTTGCTGATCAGCCATCCATTGTGCCACTTGAAACACGTGGCCCTGAAGATATTTCGCGGCAACAACACCATAATAAAACTCCTTGAATTTTAAAGACCACTCATCAGGCGTATCCTTTACTCTTTTCAATGCTCTGTCAAGCCACGAAGAAAAAATAACGGCTTCACTACCATCCGGTCTTGTGATCCTATCCTCTCTCAAATCAAGCGGTGGATTATTAATATCATACCCAAAATTTGCCATAACATCTTCATATAATCTTGTCGATGTGATCCAAAGCGGATCTTGGTTAAAAAATAAATAATGAGCCATAATAAGGTAAGCGTCTTCCAAGCTGCCAACTCTCTCTTCAAGATACCATTCTCTTCCATTCTCTAAAGCATTCCCGACCAATCTTCTGACTTCACTTCTATATTCTTGTTGGATGCCCCTTGATAAAGTGTTAAAAGTGAAATCCGGATGGATGTTGGAATCAAAAATCTGTTGTTTCGCAACACGAGAAGTATTGCGCAGCCTACGCTTAACTTCTTCTCTATCTTCTAATAGGCGATTAAAAATTTGTTGAATTTCATTTTGAAAATTCGGATTGTTCGGAAAAATTCCTCTTATTTCAAGTTCATCCCTAATTTGATCTCCGAAATATCCAATTAATCTTCGAAGTTGATTTTCGTTTGCCCTATCAACCAATTGATCCAAAAGTCTGTTCATTGTTGTTACTTCAATCTCTCGTTGCAGAGCATCGTATTCTCTCGGATCCAAAATTGCCTGTGCCCATTTTATGGCAAAATCGTTCTTATTATATATGTTCGGCTCAATGCAAAACCATTCCCTTAATCTTTGTCCGTTTTGTCTTACTCCTCCATCTTCATCCTTGAATATTCTTCTGCCAATAGAAAATCCCCTGTGGTCGCACATTACGATTTCCAGTCTCTGACCGGCATATGTGAAAAGCTCGAGCCATTCTCTTAAACAAGAATGAAAGTTTACATATTTGCAGCCGCCATATATTCCAGATTTTATGCATTTCTCCAGTTTGTTCTGCGTTATGAGCCACTCAGTCCTGTCCGGCATTTCAAAGGGCGCCTGCAGATCACCGTGCAAAAGCATATCCACATCCATCTTTTCAGAGATGTATCTTACATCTTTTCCTTCAGAGAAATTTATTTCGTGGGGAATATCTGCCGCTATTTCTACTGCTCCGGCACCTCTCGTCAAGGCATATCCCGTCTTCTTGACAAGTGTATTGATCTCATCAGCCCGTGCAACATAATAAAGACCTGACGATACAGCGATCTTGAAGCCGCCTGTCTCTTTTTTATTTTTAAACGGAGTCTTAATATTTGCGTTGGTCAGTTTTTGAATGACTCCTTTTAGATCCACGCCTTCACCTCAGCGCCCGGAACGCCCGAACCCCTTTTCAGATATTCCGTTATTATCCCGTGCATCCTCCCTGGGGCCAGCTGCATCATTTTCGACATTCTTTCGTTCATGAGCTTTTCATACTCACCTGGATAAAAGAATGCAACATCAACTCCGAATTTGCTTAGAAAATTTCCGAAATCTCTTCTGAATTTATTAGTCTCTTCCCTGAATTTATCAAAAATGTTCGGCTCTTTTGCTTTTTTCTTTTCTTCGAATTTTTTCTCCAGCAACTTTTTTTGTTCTTTTTCATCCTCTTCATAAAACTCTGGAAATTCGGTCTTAATAACATCTTTTATACTTTTGACCTTGCCATCAACATCTACTTGTTCTCCTACCATCAATGCCACTTCTCTTGCATCCTTTTGCCCCATCGCCCATAGCTCCAGTTTTCTTCCCAAAATGATGTTTTGAGTGGTGTTGAATGTCTTCAACGGCTCTATCCAAATATCCTCGAACATCGCTCCATTCGGCATTTTAAAAACAGTTCTAGCAACGTACATCAAAATAAAGATATAATATGGACTGAATGGCCATCTCATTCCCTTTCTTACGCTTGTTGGCCTTTCCGGCAATCCGAACATTAGACTGAAATCCTCTATCAATTTATAAAGTACCGCAGGAACTTCCTCCAATTCTAGCACTTTGTATTCATCCTGTATCTGAGCAATTACCGTCAATAAAGGACCATCGATCATCGGTACCATTGGCAATGCTGTGATTTGATTATTTTTTTCTTTTTCCAATGCCTTTACAGCTTCAAGCATTTTTTTTCTGTCTTCCTCTTTTCCATATAAATCCACGAGTTTATAGAATCCGGCTTCCTTGAAAGTAACTTTTTCATAAGTTTCCTTTGAATGTTTAAACAACTCTGGAACAATGAAAGGCCTCCACGCCCATAGTGTAGTATCGTCCATCGAAACTGCCTGGGAATCCGGCCTAAAGAAATCTATTCTTTCTAGAGAAGCCCCGCCTTCACGCATTTCTTTAATTGCCCTGCATCTTGAAATCAGTGGCTTTATTTGGTTTCTATATTCGGTCACTGATTTTTCTCTCGAATGCATCATCATCTTCAATCTTTCATATCTCTCTTTTACAGTCGGCAGGAAAATTTTATCCCGCCATTCAAGGAATAGCTTGTTTTTGGTTACAAGTATTACTGCCTCTGCCCGTGATATTCCTAATCTTTCAACTATTTTTTTCTCATTTGTTTCATCATCCATCAATTCCATAAAATCTGAAACAATCGTGGGCCATCTCGGTGCTATGGTACGCATTGCTATACCTTCACCGGCATGGGCATCAACATAATCAACGAATAAAGCTCGAAGAACATGCATCGCCTCTCTCAATTTTCTTTCAGCTTCACCAAGCTCCGGACTTTCTTTTTTCCCGCTCCTTACTTCTTCAATTCCGTGCTTTCCCAACTTTTTCTCAACACCAGCCAGTTCTCTCTTTGCTTTCTCTATATCAGAAAAATATTTCAAGTATTCCCCATACTTTCTCACGTCATGCGAGAGAAGCTCGAAATCTGTTATGGCATTAGTCAAACTGGCAAAGCTGTTCTTTATCTGCTCTTCCAGCTGCCTTTTGACGTCCATCGTCCTTTGATAATATTCCGTAAATACGGGCGAGACTTCAATTGACGTGGATACTTTATTTGCTTCGTATCCCCACTTACCCAACTGGAAAATAATGCCGTACATGAGACCTGTCCCGCCACCCATTTCAAAAGTCAAGTCAAGCAACTCTTCAGCTTCGAATGGTGCGGCGTTGATGCCCTCTCCAGGAAGCATTCTTAGACTGAACGTTTTGCCATTCAGTTTTACTGAAGGCGGCAAAGCTGCCCCGGATGTCATCGGATCTGATACCGGTGGGAACGGACCTGAGGGATAGTTAACCATATATTGTTATTATGTTTTCTATTTCATAAAAGTTTCATAAAATTCAGTTTTTCTTTTTTCATCAACATCTAAATATTTACAGCTTCCACAAAAACAATCCCACGGCAAGAACCACTAGTCCTATAAGAACGCCTAAGGTTGAAAACCACGGTGGCTGATGCGCGGATGTATAAGGGAAGAAGACTATCATCAATATTCCCAGCAAGATGAAACCCAGCCCTATTAATTTTGGCATATTCTCATTAATGATTTAGTAGAAACAAGGACAAATAAATTAGTGCTGGTCCGAAAATCAAGCCGTATGTAAAGGCGTTATAATCTGTGGTATTATATAAAGCGAAGAGCAAGTAGCCGCCGATAATGAAAGCGAACATTCCTAAGATTTTAATAATAACCATAACCAAATTATAATAAGAAAAGTTTTAATACGTGATGCAATGCCCATATTCGCAAGGACAAAATTAATCATACAGGATGACTGCTGGGACATTTCCGGACCTGAAATGAAGTGGAGCTATTCCGGGCCGAATCCCCATCTGGCATACAAGAAGATTAAGGATATGTTTTTCACAGTCTGGAATGTGAAGGAGCATGAGCGCGTCCAGGAAAAAGAGTTTGTCTGGGACAGGGAAGGGAAGAAGGAAAAGTTTAGCGTCTCATGGGAGCTTTCGAAGGACATGGACAGGTTCACATATATTTATGCGAGAATCTCAATCAACGGCGAGGCAATAGAAACGGAGAATGGAAAGGAAGGGAAGCTGAATGTGAATATAGACGGCGTCTTGAGAACGGAATATCCTCAGGACACATTATGGGAAAGAAGCATATTCTATGAAATGGCAAGAGTGTTCTGGCATAAAGTTCTTTATCAAGAGCAGAGAAGATTGTATCAGGATAATTGCAGGAGACTGATGAAAATATTCCTGGAAGAATTGAAGGCATTCTTTAATCTGCTGCCGAAGATGATGTAGATGGCAACAATAACAATGGAAGATGACTGCCTAGCACCAGATCTGCAAATAGTCATCAACTATAAAGGACTCAATCCAATCATAGCATATCAAAAATTGAAGAGGGCAATGAGAGATACATGGGAGGTTGAAGCAAAAGACTACTGGGAGAGAGAGTTCAGGTGGGATGCTTCAGGCGATCCAAGGGAATTTATTGTCAAGGCGTATGTTGTTAAAAATATGGATAAGTTCTCTAGAGTTGTTGTCGAAATTTTCGTTCAAGGCCACCAGCCGTCCGATCCAAGCAAGCCGGGGGATGCGGAAATAAGAATAGGCGGCTACTTGAAAAGCAGGTTTGGCGGCAGAGGCGTGATAGACGACGCAAGAAATCCCATATATAAAGCATTGATATGGATGTACAACAGGTATTTCTACTACGAACAGAGAAGATATTATCTTCATGAATGGTGCTACAAGAAACTGCATAAAATAAAAGAAATATACCAGAAGATATTGAACATTGCCCCGCCGATGCAATAATTATAAATTATACGCGCTCTAAATTCTATTAGATCATCATGGGATTTTTCAATGCTATTGTATCCGTATTAACTTTCCCTCTTAGGATTTTTTCCAGAAAGAAAGATGCGCCTCCTGAAATGCCTCAGATCCCCCTGCCTCCAGTTGAAGACATATCCAAATTAGAGATGACTCAATTATCCGATGATAATAAAAAGGCGGATATGGACAGAATCAGAGCGAAGCTTGATCTAGTATTAACTGAACTCGACAGCCTGAAAATATTGAATCAGACGGTGAATGAGAGGCTGAGAAATATAGAAAGCAAACTTATTGAAAACAAGGATAAAATAAGGTATATGTGAATTTTAGTTTGAACAACATCTGTATAATTATTCTATATCATTTCTGCTTCTTTGATATCTGAAAAGTCTGGATCCCCAGTAAGTATTTTTACTTTGAATTTTCTCGCAGTTTGCAAAACAAATGCGTCCCCAAGGCTAAAGTTGGGTATCTTTTTTTTAATTTCTGCATGAGTCAATCCAACCTTTTTTGCAAAATCTTCATCACAAGGTATGATTCTAGATAAAGTTATCAAAGCATTCCAAGCAATTTCTGTGTCCATTCCTTCTCTCTTAAATTTTGAAATTATTTCGGCAACAGAAATACTATTTGTCATGAATTCAGTATTTTTTTCTATTTCCTCTTTTACTCTTAATCCTCTACTATTGCCTTTAAAATATTCTACCCACGCCCAAGAGTCTACTACATACCTACTCATCTATATCTAACTCATCACTTTTTTTGAAACTGGAAATTTCTTTTAATGCCCCGAAAAAATCAGTTTTATTTTTTTTAATTTGGATTATCAATGTTTGCCCGGGTTTTATCCTTTCTTCTTGAACTATTTCCTTCGGTATTCTTACAACCAACGAACCACCGATTTTTCTTGATTTTACCACAGCCTGCAATTACATCACCAATAAAATATTATACATAATGTATATTTAAATTTAACTATAAGTATAATTTTTATACAAACAATATCTTAGATCTATAAAATAAGATGCTGCATATGATCATGACAATAAATATTCCTGCAATGCCAAACTCAGGCAGACTAGCTGGGAGACCTGCAGTGAAGTTTATTGTTGCCGTATTTTCCGAGCTGTCTCCCAGTGATCTCACAAGGAAATTTACCTGGCCGGAGGTGACAGGTCCGATAATCGTCACTGTCGCAACCGTGGATCCAGCTTCATTTTGCCCGACCGAATTGATTCTGTTCGAGGGTATGTACACCTGCACTAGATGAGACACGTCATTGAGATTATACTGAGCGGATTTTGAATAGGATATTTCATAACTCGCTGAAGAGGCAATCAGATTCTGCACGTATATCTGAACTATCTCCTTTTTTCCAATTGTGAACAACCCGCTTCTCTCGGCCCAGACTCTGAAATCGGATGGCGCGGAATATACTGGCGGTATCAGCAAGATCAGGATCAAAAGTAAAATGGTTTTTTTCATTATGCTCCCACTTTTTTATAATAAATCATACCTGCAGCCCCTAATATAATGATCAGTGCCAGGAAATTAAATTCCGGCAAGCTGTAGGGAAGATCACCGCCGATTATGAGAATGGAAACTAATTTCGATATTCTGGGATCGGTCATCGAGGTTATGTTAACCAATATGTTCCCGCTAGCCAATGTTGATAAAATGGTGACTTTAGGTTTGACGGCAGCTGTCTCCAACCTGGCCACTCCGTTTAATTGGGTGGCGCCATTGGTTTCCAACAAAATGAATTGCGGGTTTATTGAGTCTATCTGATATGTCAGCGAATAGCTGTCCGTGTATGCACCCAGGTTCGTTATAATAACTGAAATGGGTGACTTCTGGCCTATCCTGAAAAATCCGCTATATGAAACATCTATTGTGAAATTGTAGCATGATGTCGGGTTCCAGAACTCGTTCGTCGTTCCAATGTCGCAGCAGAGGCCTGAATTGAAGCATCTCCTCTGACCGCTTTCCTGATACGTTTGGCAGCAGCACGGACTTTGCGATGTGCAGGCTGCTAATGTCGTATCTGACAATATACTCGATGACAAAATAAATGCAAGAATTAATATGAATGAAACAGCAAAAATGCCTATATGCGCTCTCATTTTTCTCTATAATGATTATTGATTCTCGTAGTAAAAGTATTTTTCTGATGCTACTTTATCATCTTCTTTGTAATCTGGCTGTTGATGAGTTCGGCCTGCTGCCGGCTCCATTCTTTATTAGATATTTTTCTCATGTAATCGCACCAGAGGTTGATGAATTCCAATCTTTGGTTTTTATTTATTTTGATATCTTTTCTCAGCTCTTTTATATCAAACATCTATATCCCCCAGTTTTTTCAGTTTTTTATGCACATTCAACCTGTGGGAAAAATCCTTTAGTTTTTCAATATCGATTTTGTCCTTAAAAATATTAAAAAGATGCCTGGCATCCTCATAATCTTTGTCCGAACCCAAAAACAATTTATACGCCAGCTGAATTTCTATTGGTGAAAAGTAAATAACGTTTTTGTCGAAAATAATTTTTACCCTGTTATTCAACGACTCAAAATCAGTGTCCTTTCCTGCAAGTTTTATCTCAAAATTCGGAATGAAGACGTTCTTTCTCGCTATCCTTATTGCCAACTTGCTGTTTAGCAAATCAATCGCGTCTTCTATCGAATTTGTGTTGACAATCCAATATCCCTTCTTTAAAGCTTCCTCAAGAAGTTCCCTGACATTTCTGTTTTTTATAAAAATATCTATATCCTCAGTCGCTCTAGTCCTTCCAAAGAATATAGCTGTGTAGCCGCTGACTATGACATAATCTGTATGTTTTTCTAAAATTTTTGCGAAAGACACCACAAACTTATCCAGATTGTTTACCTCCTTTCCGTCCAGTATTATTTCCTTATTTTTGACTATTAATTCCATTGCTTCACCCAATCATACACTCTATCGGCTTTATCTTAAATTGCTTGCAGATTTCCATCCTGAAGTTTCCAAAATCATAACTTTTTTTGTATTCTTCATTTCCTATTATTATCACAGGCACGCCTACCGCATTATACCTTTCTCTCAGATCTTTCACTTCTGGAGAATCCTCCGGATCACCTTGAAATCCGCTGGCAAATATTCTGGTTACGTTGATTCTCCTTCCAAACCTTTCTTCTGCTTCTGAAACAACGCTATCCGCCTGTACATGCACTATGCACTTGGAATTATAAAAGTAGATAATATTCACTGTTTCCCGGCTGCCCAGAGATAATATAATATAAAATATTGTCAATAAGGGGATGACAAGGAAAATCCTCGCTCCCAAATGTTTTTTCATAATAAAAATATGAAATTTTCAATGTTAATGCTTTTGTTTAGAATAAAAATTACGTTTCCAACTTGGGTTTTCTTGATTTAACCACATAAAAGACTATTGAAAATATTGTCAATATCGCAACAATCAAAACTATCTGGCTGAATATGGATAGAAAGCCTTTGGGAGATTCTTTGGGTTCTGGGGTAATTTCCACATTCAGTGGTATTGTTCTGGATGTGAAGTTAACGGAGGAATATGCATCATCTGCCCTAGCCTCTATGAGATGATCGCCGGGAGCTAAAGTAATAGAGAATGGCAAGCCGTTTTTCGGGGTTATTTTGCCTTCAAAGTAAGTGTATAATTTGCTGTCAACGAAAATTGATATATTTGTCAGTGTGGTATTGCCGATATTATGGACTGTGAACAAAACTTCGTTTCCTGCTTTTCCGAATCCGTAATGATTTAATATTATCTGAGATTCTGAAGCAAAAACGACAGGAATGAATAAAATCAATGCCAAGAGAATTATTTTTTTCATTTGTTAATCACCATTATTATCCACTCGGGCATGTCCTGAATGTGTGAGCCACTGCAAACGGATCTGGACACACATTATTCTTAACAAAGTCTTGATAGTCCGGCGGACCTTGAACATAGCAATTACTATATCCCGTATTCCCAAAAATGCACGGCGCCTCTGTGCAGTAATCATAAATATTGCATCCTCCAGGTCCTGTACCACCTTCACCACCGCCTTCTCCCACACTACCGCTGCCAGTTTCGTTTCTAAAATCATGACATTGACAAAAATCACAAGATTCATAAGGCTGGCATGTTCCCCAATTCGGAAGATCGCATTGTTCGCCTGCATCTATCACTCCATCTCCACAAGAGCATGAAAACATGGACACCCAACCGCCGCTGTTGCTGAGTTCGACTCCTGATAATTTAGTCACTGCTCTGGCAAAATACGGGCCAAGAGGGATTTCATCGCTACACGCAAATGGAAGTCTACATATAAAATCCGCTTGGGAGCTAAAGCAAGTCGATTTGTAAACCAATAGGTTTGGGTACAAAATGTATATTTCCATCGAATATTGCGCTGCTACGGATGTTGACTGAACAACGAAAAATGAAACTAATGCTAACAAAAAATATAATACATTGAAATTTCTGTCTATATTTGAAATAATCATCAATAATTATTCGCGTTTCTTAAAAATAATGTTTACGTATTAGATCGTGGGATCTTTATAGTAAATACAACCTCCTTTTTAATTATTTTGGAATCATTGAAATAACCATATACTCTAAAAATATGGCTTCCTTGTTTCATGGGGAATGAAAACGCATAACCCAGGCATCTCTCGCATTCAATTATACCCTTTCCGTTGTCAAAGGAATGAGAAATAGAACCTGCCAACTCCGTAGACGAAACATTAAAAAAAATGACGTTTGAATTGTAAGTTTTGTTTTCTGGTGAATATATAGTCAATCTCTCTTTAACAGGTGCTTGGTTATTATTCAAAATTAAGTAAAATATGACAGTTGAAAGGGCTACAATCAAGACTATCACAATAAAATATTTCTTTATCATTTCTATTATACTAAAAAATCTCTGTTTCATTTCTACCCTATTAAATATTTATTAAGATAATAAAATTAGTTACTATGGACATTTTTGAAACAATTTCGTTAGCTATTATACTTATATTCGGAGGCATAATCTCATATGAAGATATAAAATCTGGAAAGATAAGAAATAAATATGTATTAATTATTTTGTTTGCTGCAATCTCCTTGAATATGCTGTTTTTCCCAACTATAGACCACTTCACCATATTTTCCTCGAATTTGATAATATCAACGGTTGTTGGTGTATTGCTATATATGCTTAAAGTTTGGAATCCGGCAGACGCTAAACTTTTCATTGCGTTCTCATCCATCATACCCATAACGATATACAAACTAACTTATTTCCAACATTTCCTCGGATTAACAGTTATTGTTAACACATTTTTCATTGCGTTCATTTATCTGCTTTTTACAATTTTTACTAGGGATAGCTGGAATTTTGAGAAAATTGCGTTCATCAAAGCAATTGAACCACGCTCTATATTGAATTTGCTTTTGTTTTTTATGAGTTTTCCGTGGTTGTTAAGCCTGGCGTTTCAATTATTCGGCATCAGAATAAGCTCCCCGTTTCTGTATTATGTGATATCAATTCCTGTATATACTGTCCTCTTAAAGTTTTTAGGAAATAAAACACTCGGAATTTCAATATTAGTCAGCGCTATTAGATTCGCTGTCGATCCTATTAATTTTATTTCATTTGAAACGGCATGGAGTTTGTCATACTCCATGATTATTGCTGTTGGCATATTCACATTTTTCAGAAATATAAGCATAATCTACTTTACCAAACTCGTTCCAATCAGTGATTTGAATTCAGGCAGCATCCTTGTTGAATATGTATTTAAAGATGACGAAAAATACAAAAAAACACTCATCAGAGAAAAATCAATAATAGG
The DNA here is from genome assembly GCA_964372465.1 of uncultured archaeon. Classification (GTDB taxonomy): domain Archaea; phylum Aenigmatarchaeota; class Aenigmatarchaeia; order CG10238-14; family CG10238-14; genus JAGVVZ01. Next base: position 4,258 of record CAYJRA010000017.1, on the reverse strand, counting down.
CGACGAGAACGGTGTGATCCATGAAAAGGATGTCGAATTGCTCAAACAACTGGAAAATAAAGGGAGCCTAACATTCCAAACGATCGCCATAAAACAAACGATGGCCTTTGCACCATTCTTATTTGCGGGCGTTTTGGCAACATTAATTTTCCAAGGCCCGTTGCCTTTTCTTCTGAAAATTTTGTTTTGAAAGGAAGAACACGCCACCCATAACAATAACTATTCGAGATAAAATTTATTTATATACACAAAAAGAAATTCTTTTAGATAATATGGAAACTTCAGAGGCAGTGAAGGACTTTCTGAAAATTTTTCTCATTCTTATAGTTTCTGTTCTCTTGAGTGTAGCCTTGGCACTGAAGGATAAGGCTTTGGAAAAATCTGCCCAGAAAGAAATAGTTATGGATGAGACATTTAAGGACAGTGAATTCGAAACGCCGTACGAAGCCTGCTTTGCAGGACTTAAAAAAATCACTAAAGAAAAAATAAATGAGCCTATTCCTTTGTCTTATGAAGAATTTCTTGAGAAAGCGAAAAATTATTCGGCATATACAAATATCGTAGCAGACTGGTCCCAAGAAAAACCGTTGGGCTATTGGACTGTATATGAATACGGAAACTATTCAGATTTGAAGGAAATCATGAACGTCAAACACCCAGAAGAGAACATAAAACAAAATTTAATTGTTTTCTATTACAGCTGGCAATATGGTTTTGAGGGATGCGGGTTTGCTAAAATATCATCGCTCACCGACCCAAGATTAGCCAACCTAGATATCAAAGACAGAGTCAGGACCCAGCCAGTTAATCTGACTTTCGGTAGAAATGGCGCATTTCTGGTGGATGTGATGTCTCGCAAAGCTTCAACGACCCAGCAAATGACTATTGTATTGCTAATTGCGCAGAAAGACCTTTTGATGATGAACAGAAACATGGTGATAGGATTGACAGAATATTTCCCCTCGTCATTGTATTGGAAAGCCTTATCATCATATTCACCCGTCGCATTGTTGCTATTCCTTTCTTTGTCTGCACTACTAATCATTTACGAATGGAGATCGAAAAAGAAAATTTCAAAAAGAACAGTGTTCATTGTTTTGGTCATTTCTATATTGTTAATCGGGTTGGCTAGATATGCTGGAATGAAGAATCAGGCCTATGTTAACAATTTTATGTTTTTACCGACCGACTCATATTCTGTATCTGAGAGATATCCCAGATTGAATCCTATTCTTGCAAGACTGCAGCCAGAATCATCACAATGTTCAATTCTGTTCAAGGATTCCCTCGTGAATCTCGCTCATATAGTAAAAACCAATGACACATATACCATGGCGTGCGAATATGGCATTACATCTCGCAACCTCAAATATGAAAATTCCAAGAGGCTGCCCGTCTTTATGGGATTAATGAGAAAATGTGATCCGGAAACAGCGAAACTCATAGATGACTCAATAAAAGGCAGAAATGGGGAAAGGTGTGTTTTTCCATTGCAGAATGCTTCACTCGTACCCAAGGGGTTGAATGATTATTACGTATTTTATTTGGCCTGTAATGGCAGAGTCCTCCAAAAAACCAATTCAACATGCATGTCGGAAATTTCTCCTGGTGGTATCTATTATAGCGGACCTAGAGGGGTGATCGACCTCAGAAAAGGAATAATGTATCAGTAATCAGGAAAATCTCATTTCTTAAATCTAAGTGAACTTTTTGACATCTTCAAATTGATATAATAATAAGATAAAATTCCGTTTCTCTACCAAGAGCAAGGGAGGGAGGGATTTGTTTGCCATGCAATCAATTCTGCTTGTTGTTGTTCTGGGGTAATTACTGTCGCCACACTGGTTAAAGTACCATCCGGATTGAAATCTGAAACAACTCTATACGTTATACCAGTACTGCTATCTACGACATAATCGACTATCTTACCACTACTGGATATATACCTTTCGAAAGAACCATATGTAACAGATGTGCCACTTAATGTGTCAGTCACTGTTGTTACTCCTAATTGTGTACCTGGATCTCTTATGTTAATACAGACTGGTTGTCTTTCTATTATAATAACATTTGTTCCAGTTCCACCTGTTCCAGTACCAGTTTCCGGACCTGTTGGACCTAACTCTCCCTCTGGCGGTGGGGGGGGTTGAATTGTAGTGGTTGATCCTGAAGCAATTGTGGTTGTGGATCCTGGAATAGTAGTGGTTGATCCCGAAATGGTGGTTGTGGATCCTGGAATAGTAGTGGTAGTTGACCCCAAAAGAGTTGTCGTCGATCCCGTTGTATGAGTACCCACAATCTGCCCATTTTCATATGTAATGCTTGTCTGGCTTTGCGCGAAAACCTTATTGGCTAGTATACCAACAGCTCCGACAGCTGCAACTGTAGCCAATAAGCCGGCATTCAATAGTGTTTCTTTGGAAACTCTTCCTTCCTCGGAAGAAATGAATTCTGAAATTTTCCTTTTGATATTAGAAAATAAAATCATTTTTATCAAATAATTATTATGATTCTATTATTAAAAAATTACGCATTTCTAAATGTCTAATGAAAACAAAAAAATACGAATTATTTTTTGCCAGAAAAATTTACATATGAACCAGAGGGGTTGTATGGAGATACAGCAACAGCCCAGAGACTAAAAGGTACAAGGGGTTGATTTTGTTGTTGCATTACTAATGAATATGCCAAGTGAACTCGACCACCAGCATCACCACTCATGCCTGGACTACTTATCATGCTGATGCCTGGATAAACAATATCACCTGGATTTACATAAATTTGAGAACTATGGGAAATCTGCGCGAATAAAGGAATTCCATCTCTTTTTGTAGATATAATGACACAATTCCCGCAACTGGGATTAGTAAATACGTAGACTTTTCCAGGAATAGGAGCAAGGGAAATAGGAGATTCGCCTGGTATTGGATCAATATCTATCCCAAATCTAGTT
>CAYJRA010000017.1:0-1205 GCA_964372465.1 uncultured archaeon | reverse complement strand
TGCAGTTGTTCTATATGCTTGCTGTTGCGGCCACCAGAAAGTTCCATTTCTAAACCCATAAGTAACTTTTTCATTTCCAGTAACTTCCAACGGAGCCTTATCTAAAGAAAATGTTTCGGGATACTCATATTTTGGCCCCTGATAGAATATTGTCGGCAGTTCTGGTTTATATTTCGATGTTTCTTGTGGTATGATAGCCGGCATTGTTGTTTCTAATGTATATTTTCCAGAAGGAACTCTAAGAGTGCAATTACCGTTTTTAGTTACGCAAGATCCTCCGCTACCAGTATATCCTTTAACCTTGAATGAAACACCGTCTATCCCATCGCCCACCATTTCTTTAGGGGCCTTCCATCCAAGCAAATAGATAATATTGACAACAACATCATAAAGAGGTATAGATGTGGCTGTTGGCGTAGCAACTCTTGTGGGAATAGGCGTTCTAGTCGGAGTGAAAGTTGCAACAGCAACTTTTGTAGGCTCTACTCCACCTCTTGCAGTATAACCCCAAACTTGAACTGGCCACGGACTTCCATCTGGTCTGGCGTGAATTATCGGATATTCTTGGTTTTTAACACCTCTTTGTTGCGATGCTATATGCCCATGTAAGGATTTCATTGCAGCATCCAGTTCTTGCTGAGTTCTTGTAGAACCGTAACAATCACTAGCGTATCCAAAAAGAATATCAGAAACTGCATTAACCCCGGGTTCTCCAACTTTTACTGTTATCAATTGGCAACCAGCATTCACTGGCTTAGGTGTCTGATATGCAGTGGGGCTTGCTTGTGGAACAGATGCTGCGGTTGCTGTTGCAGCGGGTCTAGCGGTATCTGTTGGAGTGACCTTAGGTAGAGGTGAACTAGTTGTATTGCATGCAATAATAAGTAAGCTTGACAAAAGTCCTGAAAGAATAGAATTTTTTAACGCAATTCCCAACACCTATATCAATTAAGTTACCCACGTAAACTATTTAAATATAACGAGGCTTTAAAAATCTTTCTTTTTTGCTTAATATTACTTATGTTTTACAATGATGGACTTGGATACTGATCATTCAAGAACACCATATCAAGCTTCCCTGGATAAAAAAGTGATTAATTTATGAGATCCAATAAAAATTACATGGGGGATATTAATTCAGGACAGCACAACATCTGTGTTAGCAAGATCAGAAGTAAAATATGGTGCGAAAGCTTATTCATACT
>CAYJRA010000016.1:0-18858 GCA_964372465.1 uncultured archaeon | reverse complement strand
ATATTATGACTCTTATATTTTAAATTGATATTTTTCCTGCTTTGAATTATTTTTCAAAACTAGCATCTATAGTGTTTATGATATTTCCATTTTTCTTGTAAATTATACCGAAATTGGCATTACTCAAAATAACTTCTCTAGTTTTTTTATCAGAAATCTCTAAATTGTTTTTTCTTTGTTAAATTTTATATCAAAAAAAACCATTGCAAAACCCTATAAATGATTTTTATTATTAAATCATTAATAATTAAAATTTAATAGGTGATTTATTGCAAAGAATACATCTGGGTCCGGCCGGTATACCAACTACAGCAAAAGGTGGAACTTTGGAAGGTATAAAAGAAACTTCCAGGCTTGGATTGAATTCTATGGAATGTGAATTTGTGCATGGAGTTAGAATGAAGTCGGAATTGGCCAGAGAAGTAGGGGACTTAGCAGAGAGATTAGACATTCAATTAACAGTTCACGCTCCTTATTTCATAAATCTCTGCTCAAAAGATAAAAAAACCATAGAAGCTAGCAAAAGGATGATATTGGATTCGGCTGATAGAGGAGGATTGATGGACGCAAAAGCAATAGCTATTCATTCTGCTTATTATACAGGTTTAAATTCTGAACAAGCATTAGAAAAAACAAAACATGGATTTCTAGACATTTTGGATAGAATGAAATCCATGGGAGTAAAAAATGTCAAGCTTGGGATTGAGACGATGGCACGAGAAAGCCAATTTGGTACTTTAGATGAAGTAATAAACATATGTAAAGAAATTAAAAGTGAACAAGTAGTTCCTTATATTGATTGGGCCCACCTATTCGCAAGAAATAAAGGCAAGATAGATTATGGAGAAATTTTTGATAAATTAAAAGCATTAAAATTAGATCAAATACATTCCCATTTTGAAGGCGTTAAATTCGATGAAAAAAAGAAAACTTATGTGGATGTACATGTTCCCATTAACTCTCATCCTTCTTTTGAACCTTTGGCAAAAGAAATTTTGAAAAGAAAAACAAACATTACAATTATTTCAGAAAGTCCCTTGTTGGAGCAAGATAGTTTAAAGATGAAGAATATTTTTGAAAAATTAGGATATAAATTTGAAAAATGATTTTATTTTTTTCTTAGTAATTCCAAAACTTCTTTGGCATGGCCATCCGGGTTTACTTTGGGAAATATGTGTTTTATCATACCGTTTTCGTCTATAATGAAAGTAGATCTTGTTGATTTCCCAGTTACGTTTAGAACACCATAATCTTTTGAAATTTTTTTAGCCGCGTCTGATATTAATGTAAAATTCAAATCATGCTTCTGAGAAAAATCCTTATGGGAAAAAATATCGTCAACACTAACACCCAGAATCACTATTCCTTTTTGTTGTAGTTTTTCCATAGAATCTCTGAATTCACATGCTTCTTTGGTGCAGCCTGGCGTATCGTCCTTTGGATAAAAATACATCACCACTTTTTTTCCTTTAAAATCATTTAAGTGAATCATTTTCCCGTTTTGATCCAACGCTTCAAAATCTGGGGCTCTATCGCCAACATTTAAAATATGAATCACCTTTTATTGCTATGAAAGTAATGTTGAATAAATTAATACTTTAAACATCCAACACGACAATTGCTTTCCAGTATTCTCCAAGTTTCTTGACACTGAAATAATGGTATGTAACTGCCTTTACATCTACTAGTAATTCGTGCTTTTTCATATTCAATTTTTCTCCCTCTGCAACTGCATTTAACTCTAATTTATTGCCACGATTTATCCTTATTTTGAATTTTGAGAATAGGAGTTTTTTTGTATCCTTTAAGAATATTAATTCTTGAAGAAAATTGAAAGTTAATTCTTCCGGATTATCAGAAATAATTTTTATTATTTTTTTTGTTTTAGGTTCAACCGATTTAACATTTCTTACCATGGTGTTTGTGACTGCTAAAGCGGCTGATTCTAACATTTCTTCTAATGTTTTGCCTTTCGCCTCGAAGGCTACATCTGCAAGAGATAATTTTTCTAAAAATTTGTATGACATAAAGACACCGGTGTATTTGTTATATGAACCAATAAAAATAAAACACTGCTTTTCCTATATTATACAACATGACAGAAGCATTGTATCTCAGAGATCATTATTTGAAGGAATTTGACGCCAAAATTGTTAAAGTGGAAGACGGGAAGAAGATTGTTTTGGATAGAACAGCCTTTTATCCTGAATCCGGAGGACAGCCAATGGATTTTGGTGTAATAATCAGAAAATCAGATAGTCAGAAGTTTACAGTTTTGAAAGTAGTAAAACAAAAAGGTGAGATTGTCCACGAAGTTGAAGAAACAGGCTTGAAAACAGGTGATGATGTAAGAGGAGTAATAGATTGGGAACGGAGATATTTATTAATGAGAATGCACACAGCCGCCCATATTTTATGTTCTATTATAAACAAAGAAACCGGAGCGTTAATAACAGGTAATCAGTTGGGTGTTGATAAATCAAGGATAGATTTTGATTTAGAGAATTTTGATAGAGAAAAAATTAAGGAATATTTTGAAAAAGCAAATGAAATAGTTGCTAGACACATTCCTGTTAAATTCTTTTTTATGAAAAGAGAACAAGCCATGGAAATTCCAGATATCGTTAAATTAGCTAAAGCTTTGCCACCACAGATATCAGAATTGAGGTTGGTTGAAATTGAGGGTGTTGATTTACAAGCAGATGGCGGTACACAAATTGCTAACACGTCTGAAATTGGTACAATAGAATTAGTTGGGATAGAGAATAAGGGGAAAAGTAATAGAAGGGTTTATTACCGTGTCGTTTAATTCTTATTAGTTTCAATCGTCGTGTAGATTTATTATAGAATATCACCTTATTCATTTCAACAAATTTAATAAAGTAAACCAATATAATTTTTAAGATGAAAGATAAAGATTTTGATGCAATTAAAAATTCTTTGAAAACTCTAAAAAGACTAGAGAGATTTGGAATAACATATAGGGTACTCGGTTCTATTCTACTAGCTGCAATAAACGGTTCACCGCATAGAAAAATAGGTGATATTGATTTGCTTCTAGATATAGATAATAAAAAACTAGTTTTTTCTACCCTTAAAAATGAAGGTTTTAAAATAACAAAACTCAAAAAATTTGGGTTCAGTTGGTACGAAACAACCAAGTCTGAACACATTCCATTTACATTTCTTTTAATCGGAAGATTTGAAAAAGCGTTTTTTTCGTATTATGTAAATTCGTTCATTGAATTAAGAATATCAAAAAAATACATAAGACCGTATAAATATTCCTTATTTAATACAGAGTTCGTCGGAATTCCACCACGGTCAGTATGGGAAGGGATCAGAACATCTAATCTTAATCCTAAAAGAAAACTTGATGAAGAAACCTTCGAATCAAAGTTCAAAACTATACCACGGGGCATAACTCTTGAAGACGGCATAATGATATATGTTTTTAGTGTAAGAATTCCCAAACTTTACAAAATCTTTTCCTATTTATACAATATTTATGGTGGAGTTAGGGTAATATTTGGTAAAAAATATGAAATTTGGTAATTTTTGTGGCTGTGGAAATTCCCGTTTTTAATATTAACATAACGACTTTGATTTTTTACCTACAATATAGCTGCAATAAAAATCGACCACTCCAAACATTCGTAGGCAACTAACAGCGATTAAAAGACTATGAAACCTTGCAGGTTTTTCCATTCAAAATTTCTTGTATAAAACTTCTTTTAATCGCATGTATTTTTCCATTCTCTCTCCTTTATTCCAGATCTTTTATTAACAACTCTTGATAGCTCGAATAACAAGTCTGATAATCTATTAACATAAGACAAAATATGTTGGTCCACATTTTCTTTTTTGTTTAGCTGATACAATTCTCTTTCTAATCTTCTACAGACAGATCGAGATATATGAAGAAAAGATGCAGATTTCGTGCCACCGGGTAAAATGAATTTAGTTAACATATCCAATTCTTTCTCAAACCCCTGTAATTCCATCTCTAAAAAATACACATGATTAGAATTTATTTTCTTAATATTAGAGTAATTTCCAACATTGGCTAGATTTGATCCTATTAAGAATAGATCTTCTTGGATTTTTTCTAAGACTTCATTAATATCTTTCATTCTACTATCGTCATTTAATCTTGCTCTCACCAAACCAAGAAACGCGTTTAATTCATCTGCAATGCCCATGCAATTTATTCTTTGGTCTGCTTTGCTGATTCTTTTTCCGATTAAAGATGTTTCGCCTTTATCTCCAGAGCCAATATTAGGTTTCATTTTAATCTACATTTGTTTAACTCTTCTTCAGTCTCTTCTTCAAATTTCTTGATTTTAACTCCGATGAATACTATTTGGGTTTCATTCGATTTGAATTTTTCGAAATCATATCTCCCACCCACATAATTAAACAGATAACTACCATCAGGAAATCTAACGAAACCCTTCGCTCTATAAACACCTCTCGGTAATTTTTTTATAATCTCTTCAAATTTATTTCTATCAAAAAATTTCTTTGACTTGTAATCAAAATATTCTACATCTTCAATTTTATGTTGAATCTTTTTTTCTTTTATTCCTTTTTCAATACCCATTCCAAACAGCAGATTTGTATCCAGTGCACATTTTATCGACTTCAGAATAACTGCTCTTTTGTTTAATTTTTTTAATCCATTTTCTATTTGAATTATCTGTTTTTTACTAACTAGATCTATTTTGTTCATTATCAGAATATCTGCGACCTCAATTTGAATTCTTCCTGTCTGCCCCAAGTCAGGAAATCTGATCGTAGAATCGCAGTCTACCATTGTGATGACAGCATCCAATTTTACTTCAGAAATATTTTCTTCTATATCAAAAACTAATGCGTCTGGTTCAGCAACGCCTGTAGTCTCTACTACAATCATTTCGGGTTTTACTTTTTTTACAATCTCTTTTATTGCAGCTTCAAACTCCCCTGTCAATGAACAGCATACGCATCCACCGGCAAGCTCAACCATATCAACATTTTTCCCTTTGATTATTTTACTATCAATTCCAACTACACCAAACTCATTCATCAAAATAGCTAATTTCTTATTTGATTGTTCTAAAATATGTCTGAGTAAAGTAGTTTTACCACTACCCAAATAGCCTGTTATGATTGCGATAGGCGTTTTTTTCATCGAGTCACCAAAAATTCTTCTTCACCCCATGTTACGCAAAAACAAAACCCACTTTCATTTTGCAAAACGACATCTCTTTCTTCTTCATGTAATCTCGCTTCATATACCCACTTATCATTACTATATTTTTCCCTCGCTAGTTTTTCGGCAGCTGTTAAAATTTGTTCGTATTCGTGTTGATGAATACTTTCATACTTTCCATTAGTTAAACCTTGTAATAAAACTCCGACCAGAGATGATCGTTCTCTTTTTATATACGGCAATCGAGGAATTATTTGTCGTTCTCGTTCGGATAATACTATTCCATTATTAAGAAAATCTAAATCCCATGGTTTTATCGCGATTATTCCATGATATAAATAAGAGTCCGCTGTCTGCTTCGATCCATTACCAGATACAATAGTGTCTATACCATTACTAGTTCTTAAACTAAAATGTTTTCCAACATAGATTGGAGACCCGATATTCTCAGATAAAACATCAGCTATTTTACCTCCATGAATAACATGAATGTCATCTATTTTGCTTGGAGACGGTAAATCACTTTTTTTGCCTATTATTGAATAGCATAGGCTGTTTCGATCACAATACATTACTCCACCAGGTGATAGTCTTCTTGCAACAGCTATTTTTTCATTTCTCAAATAGTCAGTTTTCAGATCTGTCGGACTCTGACTATAGGCTAAAATCATAACAGGGCAACTAAAAGAATAAAATCTTACAAAAACAACTCCTGGTTTTGTTCTCTGAAGAAGAACTTCATCTATGGCTAAATTCAAATATGGATCAAATTGATGTTCTCCAAAATAAGCATGAGTTACCATCGAATCATTTATTAATCATTACTTTAAAAATTAAATATTCAATATCTATCCTTTGACATTTCCTATTGGGATTAACTTGCAGACTTTCTTTGATATGCCAGCTTCATGAGTTGCATTGATTACATCATCAATATCCTTATAGGCAGCTCCGGCTTCTTCAGCCAAACCAGCAAAGCTGACCGATTTAACATAAATACCTTTTTTTTCCATTTCTCTTTGTAATATATCACCTCTGAATAATTGCTTAGCTCTAGTTCTTGACATTGTTCTTCCTGATCCGTGAGCTGTTGAGCAAAAAGTTTCATGTGATTTATCTCCACCTACAAGCAGATAAGATCCCGTTTCCATTGAACCGCCGATAATAACAGGACTTCCGTCGTTGCGGTACAAATTGGGGATTTCTTCCCGTCCTGCAGGATAAGATCCAGTTGCACCTTTGCGGTGAATTAATAGTTCTTTTAGCTCACCATCAACTTTATGTTTCTCGAGCGTAGCTCTGTTGTGTGCAACGTCGAAAACTTGATGCATTCCTAAACTTTCAGCGTCTTGTTTAAGTACTTCAGAAAAAGCTTCTCTTATTCGATGGGCAATTGTCTGTCTATTGGCAAAGCTAAAATTGACGGCACAAGCCATTGCTTTCCAATAATCTTGTCCTTCAGGTGAATTAAAAGGTGCACATGCTAGCTCTCTGTCTAAAATTTTTATTCCGTACTTTCTTTCCATAACGCCTAAGAATATTTGCAAATAATCTGTGGCAATTTGATGCCCCTCCCCACGAGAACCCGTATGGAACATTATGACGACCTGATTGGGAAAAATTCCCCACTTTTTTACCAATTCCCCGTCTGCAATATTTTCGGGCTTAACCCACTGAATCTCAACATAATGATTCCCCGATCCAAGAGTACCAATTTGGTTATAACCTCTTTCTATCGCTTTCGATGAGACTTTGCTTACATCCGCCCATTCCGCTATCCCATTTAGTTCGGTCCTTTCCAAATCTTCTTTCCATCCGTATCCGTTATTCACAGCCCACTGACCACCTTCACCAAGAACTTCTTTGAATTTTTGTTTTGTTAGTTTAACAAAGCCTTGCCCTCCGACGCCGGCAGGAATTTTTCCGAATAACTTATTCACCAATGCTTTCAAATGCGGTTTGATTTGGTCGTAAGTCAAATTTGTGAGGAGCAGTCTCATACCACAGTTGTGGGTAATTATGTTGTCTGCAATAAAATTATGATTCTTGTCGTTCATTGTCAAGTCGTAGACGAATCCATTGAATGGGATGGCATCAATTTTTGCTATTCTATCTAGGACAATCCCGTCCCCAACAAGGTTTTTTTGATATTCTTCGAATGAAATGAAATTTGGCGGTACTCTTGTATCATCGCTTCTATCAGGCCATATAGAGTGATTTATGAAATGGTCTGATATGTATTTGCTTCTAAGCGCACCTCGTATTTCAGAAGGTTTATTCCCAAAAGTGTATATTTCAAGAGCTAGTTTTCTGGCATTTGTTCTTTCTAGCAAAATAATTTCCTTAATCCTTGAATAATTGGAAGCCAAGGTCGCTAAGTTTGATTTTTGTTTATTGTATTCAAAACCAACTAATTCGTATAGTTTGATTAAATTTTCAGAATTTCCATGCATCAAAATTCTTAATCCAATAGTTTTGCCTTTCTTTCCTGCGTATTGGTTTCCTTCAACATTTACAGGATATGTGGAAGTGACACCGAACTCTGAAAGAAGTAGACGGACATCGTTCAAAAACTCTTCCCCATTTTCCTTTAAAGATTTTGCTTTGTTCATATTAAGTTGTGGAGCGTAGAAATTGTATTTGTTAATGGTTTTTGGTGTGGACAGTTCTGCTCCGAAGAAAGATGCCAAGAACAACCTTTTCTGCCATAAAGGTGCCTTCATTATCCACTTAGGTACCCTGTATGGTTGCATCGTTTTGTCGCCATGCGGTACTCCAAGTGCAACTAAGAGAACTGCCAATGCCGTAGACTTCTTTAACAGTGATTCTTCTTTGAAGTTGAATTCAACCTTTCCATAATATGTATTGATTTTATGATTCCTTTCTCTTGTATATACTTGCTGTGCCTTGAAACCTAATATTTCCAAATCTTTTCTTATGCATTCCAAATCTTCTTTCTTTCCATAAAATGTCAAGCATCCTCTTTTATTCTTCTTTGCAAAGTATATGCAACCATCACCGAAAATGAATCCCATAAATTTCAGCAGAATTGGAATTTGCGGGGAATTATATGTGATATCATGAAGGTTCATTTTCTTTAAGGTGTTGATTATTTGGGATTTTGCATTTCCTGAATCTGTAATGCCGACCTTGTCAAAAATCTTTTCTATGTCTTTCAAATCAATTATTTTTTCATCTGAACACGCCTCATACTTAACTCCGGAGAAAGGTCTTACGAAAATATTGCTATGCTCTTCTAGATTTTTGGCTTCTACGAAGCCTTTTTCTGTCAAAACAGGATGATCTTTGGTGACTCTTAACGTCCTTCCACTCTCTGTTGTAATTTCACAAAGTTCTTCCCTTTCCTCTCTTTTCATAAAGAGTAACGGGTTTGTAACTTTCACACTATTGCTGTCTTTGTCAAAGAACGCCAATTTTTTATTTTGCCAATTGTTGTCGAGTTCTTGTATAGTTGTCCAAGTACCATTATCGAGTGAGATTCTGGCGTTCCCTGGCAAGCAGTTCACGTCAAATCCTATCCCACCAGGCGATATAACCCCGCCTTCATTCACGTCAAATGCTGCAACCCCACCTATTGGGAAACCATATCCGCTATGACCATCTGGCATCACAAAAGAATATTTTTGAATTCCTGGCAGAGTTGCAACATTACTTGCTTGATCGTATACCTGTAAATCCATGTCATTTACTATTTTCTCGCTAGCATAGATTCTTGCAGGCACTCTCATTCCCTTTTTGAATTCTTGCGGTATTTCCCAAATCACATTGCTTATTTTTTTCATTTTCGGTTTTTGAAATTCCCTATTTCCAAATCCCATTTATTCACCTCACATTATCATATACCTTTAAGTTTTAATTCCCAATGTTTATCTGTGTTATGTTTAATTTCTAAATAAAGCATTAATGCAACCAACTCCTCAACCAATCTGGAATTTTGCAACGGGCCGAGATCAATTACTCTTAATTTAGGTATTTTATCTGTTAAACTTATAATTTTTTTCTTTGACCTTTCATCATCTCCACAAACAAACACATCACACTCTAAATCTTTTGATATATTTTGCAAGTGTGTGGCTCTCACATTTTTAAATGCTGAAACTACAGGTACGTGTTTAGGTGTAAAATATTTGGCTTGTTCAGCGGCAGAACCATACCATGGTTTAACCGGGTGTGATATTTCTCCTAAAACATTTGACTGAATTGGATTACAAACATCAACTAAAATATCACCCCGCTTAAAATGTTTTTGTAATTTCTGAAGCGTTGGTATTTGATCAACAAATGGGACCACCAAAAAAATTATATTACCTTCTTTTATAGCCTCTTCATATTTCATTCCTTTCACATTAGCGTTTTTTATTTTTTCTTTTATTTTTTCTCCAGCGTTTTCTGCCTTTGATTTATCTCTGGAACCTATAATAACGGGCATACCAGCTTTAGCAAATCTCAATGCTAAACCAAATCCCTGATCTCCAGTGCCTCCAATAATAGAAATTATATCCACATTCCCACTTCCTATAATATAATAAATCAGAAGTTTTATATTCCTACTTCATTCAAATAATGTAGTGATTTTATGAATAAAGACGAGCAACTGATAATGGTTGTTGCCAGAAAAAAATTGTTTGATAAAGATTATTTTCAAGGATTCGAAAAACACGGCAAAACAGATTTTGAAAAAAAAATTCTCGACAACTTCGGGTATATGAGAAGAGGTTCTGTGGAGAACGATCCGAATTTCAAGCAGCCGATTGCTTATGTGATTATTGCCAACAAAAAATCCAAAAGAATTTTTGCATATCAGCGATCAGCAGACCAGAATTATACAGACAAAAGGCTTCGCGGAAAATGGTCTTGGGGTATCGGCGGTCACATAGAGAGAATAGATGAAAAATCAGAAAATCCTATTTTGGCAAGCCTGGGAAGGGAGTTGAAAGAGGAGACAAGTTTGAACGAGAAAATAACGCCGAAAGTTTTGGGGTATATTAACGATGATTCCAATGATGTGGGAAAGGTGCATTTCGGCATCTTATATCTAGTCGAGACAGATCAAAATGATATCAAATTGCTTGGCTCAGAGGCGCAAAAATGCGAAATGCTCAGCATCGAAGAATTAGATAAAATATGCAATTCTGAAGAATATTCGGTTGAAGACTGGTCAAAAATCGCATTAACCACCCTAAAGGAAGTTTTTTGAATTTAATTATATAATTGATAAAAGTTAACTTATATTGGAGGGGTGATTTATTGCCTATATCAACAGCACCTTATAAACGACAGTATCAGCATAGCAAAAAAAGAGGGCATGAAGGAACAGTAGCGTGTGGATCTTGTGGGAAAATGGTTCCCAGATGGAAGACGTTCGTGACATACAGAGGTTTCAGAATCACAGATCCGACAATATTGAAGCAGATAGATAGAAGAATGCTTCATTTAATGGGGGGGCAAACGAGAGTCTGCCCTGGTTGTGCTAGATCTCAACATATCGTTAATAAAGGCAGATCTGTAAGGAAAAAACACATGAACCAATGATTGGTATGATTGACATTCGAAAATACAGGGGGATGTTGTGGAGGAAACTCCAAGAGAAAAAAGCGCCTGAAGCAGAACTACCCGGTTTTCATGTAGATTCATCAAGAGATTTTATTGAAATTCCAAAAACTAAAAATATCAGCGAGATTGACGTAAGATACCCACTAATACCACCCTTTGCTTATGCTCATATTAAATGGGATCCCAACATACAGCAAGTAGCGTATAATGTAGAAGAACCTATACTATCGGAAGAAGAAAAAAAAATGCTTAAGAAAGCGTGCTCTTCGCTGGTTGATATAATTCAAGTCGGCTTGACTTCAGTCAAAGACAATGAGGAAGCCACGAAATATCTTGAGGGGCAGATAAAAAAAGTTTTCAAGCACATGGGTGTTTCATTGACGCCAGATCAGTACACCAGACTGATGTATTATATATACAGGGATTTCGTCGGTCTGAATGAGATAGAGACTCTGTTGAGGGACCCAATGATTGAAGATATTGGATGCGATGGTTTTGACATACCCATTTTTGTTGTCCACAGAAAGTTTGGGTCTATAAGATCAAACGTAATTTTTCATGAATTGGGAGAATTAAGAGAGTTTGTTGTTAAATTGGCTGAAAGATCTGGCAGATATGTGAGCTATGCCGAGCCAATATTGGACGGGACACTGCCTGATGGATCGAGAGTCAATGCCAGTTTGGCAGGAGACGTCACAACACGCGGTCCAACCTTTTCAATAAGAAAATTCACCGAACGCCCATACTCACCGATTGAGTTGTGTGAAATGGGCACGGCCAACATTCAGATAATGGCGTATTTCTGGTTTATAATGGAAGCTGGCGTGTCATTGCTAATAGCAGGAGGAGTCGCTACAGGTAAGACCACATTCTTGAATAGCTTATGTATGTTCATTCCACCAGAATCTAAAATTGTTAGCATTGAAGACACGAGAGAGTTGAAGCTTTCGCATGAGCATTGGATTCCGGCTGTTTCTAGGCTTGGGTTTGGTATCCCGCTTGCATCCGGGCAAAAATATGGAGAGGTCACATTATTCGATCTACTGAAAGGCTCGTTCAGGCAAAATCCGGATTACGTTATTGTCGGCGAAGTAAGAGGTAAAGAAGCATATGTTATGTTTCAGGGCATGAGCTCCGGCCACCCTTCAATGTCAACATTCCACGCAGGATCTGTAGACACTGTTATCAAGAGATTGACAACACCACCTATAGAACTATCTGCCAGTCTGGTCGAAAGCTTAGATGCGATTATTATAATGATTCATGCGAGAGAGAAAGGCAAATCCTCAAGAAGAATGAAGACTGTCGAAGAAATAGAATCCATAGATACAAACACTTTTAAAGCGACGACAAAAAAAGTTGTCGAGTGGGATCCTGTCACAGACTCTTATGTTTTCAATCCCGACAGCGTGTTGCTAAGAAAAATTGCTCACAATAAAGGCATCACCTATGAGGATACTTTGAAAGAAATTGAAAGAAGAAGGGTGGTTTTGGATTGGCTAGCTAAATCTGGCAAGAAAGATTTCAAGGAAGTTACTGATATAATAAACGAATTTTATAAAAACCCAAAAAAGATATTGGATCAAATTGGAGTAACGGATTTCACTATCAATAAAGAGAAAACGATCCAGTCAGTCAATGGAGGAATTGTTGATAACAAAGTCGAGGAAAAAAAGGAAGATGAGAAGGTGGAAGAATCAAAAGTAGTAGAAATACAAAAGGAAGAAAAAATGGATTTAATCAAATTGTTTGGATACAAGATTGTTGATCAGAGGCACCGCCTGAATGCCGTATAACGTAAATAATATGCTAGCGGAATACAATGAATTAATTAATGATTGACCAAATAGTTGGTTTTGCTAGCAAGAATTTCGGCTCCATTGTTGATACCAATCCCGATATATTCAAAAGTCTGTATGACATAGTCCCAAGATCCGATATAGGAATCCCTGGAAGAAATTACGGGGCTATGATGATTTTATCAACTGTTGTCGGATATTTTATCGGCTTGGCTCTTTTGATTGTTCTTCTATCTACTGTATGGCATCCTAATATTTTTACAATGATTGGTGGCATCATATTTATTCCTATCGCTTTCAGCATGTGCGTTTTTTTGATTGCTTATTATATCCCTTACAACCAGATGATGTCAAGAAAAACAAGCATTGAAACCAATCTACCCTTTGCTATTGCACATATGGGATCCATAGCTACATCCGGCATCCCCCCGTCTGCCATTTTCAAACTATTGTCAGACTTCAAGGAGTATGGTGCATTGGCTGTTGAAATGGGAAAAATCGTGAGGAATATGGATATGTTTGGTATGGATCCGATGTCATCAATCAGAGAGGTTGCTAGAAGAAGCCCGTCAGAGAAATTCAAGCAGATCTTGCTTGGCTTTGTTAGCACGATTGAAAGCGGTGGTGATCTAAAGATTTATCTGAAAATTATGGGGGAGCAGGCATTGTTTGAATGGAGAGCGAAAAGGCAGAAATATCTGCAGCTGTTGGACACATATGCAGAATTCTATACCGGTCTTTTGATTGCAGCACCGCTGTTTATCATCTCATTGTTTTCAGTTATGAATATGATTGAATCCAATTTAGGAGGAGTGAGCATTTTAGAACTGATGAAACTCAGCATATACATACTGGTTCCAGCTCTTAATATAGGATTCGTATTCTTCTTGCATTCCACGCAGGTTGAGATGTAATGGAAGAGAAAGAAATCATTTTATTGGCTGTCAGCGTGATAATGGGGATATTCATACTGGCATTTGGGTTCGTTTTCTTGAGAGACAGCCCGTCTTTAATGTCAACGGTTTTTGTAGTTGCGTTGATCGTTGCTGGTGCACCAATCACTTTAGTTAAGTACAACGAATTAACGCAGATAAAAATAATTGAAGAGACATTTCCCCAGTTTATACAGGATCTTGTAGAGACAGTTAGATCTGGCATGACGCTGCCAGTAGCATTGAAAAGTGTTACACAGAATGATTACGGTTCGCTCTCGCCGCATTTGAGGAAACTGGGCGCCCAGTTGGACTGGGGAATTCCTTTCGGCAAGGCCTTTTTGAGTTTTGCAAGATCGACTAACTCGAAATTAGTCGGCCGCATAAGTTCTACTATTATCCAGAGCCACAATTTCGGAGGCAATTTAATAGATATATTCGAATCGATAAGCAAAACCACGATTGAGATAGAAAGACTAAGGGAGGAAAGGAAGCTGTATCTAAACTCCCAGATCATTTCCGGTTATGTCATATTCTTCGTTTTCTTGGCAGTCATTATTGGTTTGCAAAAATTCCTAGTGCCGACATTATCTGACATCTCATTAAAACAGCAGACAGAGGGAGATACAAATGTGGAAAAGGCACAAGCAGAAAAATTGACTTCTGAATATAAAACAATATTCCGAAATTTGATTATAATACAGGGTCTCTCAGCCGGTTTAGTTATAGGTAAAATGTCTGAAGGTGCTGTGTCTGCAGGCGCTAAGCACAGCTTCGTATTGATGGCAGGAGGATTATCCATATTCACATTAGTTACAATTTAGCTTATCGTGGACACATAGCTTGATGTTAGTTCGTCATTCACATTCGAGCAGTTTGTTTTCACCCTGATTTTATCATAAGTAGTAGTGTTTATTCTTGTATTGAATGTATTCCTCTCTCCGGGTCCAAGCGACATGTTCAAATCGAGTAAATATCTTGTTGAGTTGGTGAAGAATATTTCAACATCTATATCCCCCAAATCAATAATATCCGTATTTTCAATGGTCCCTGAAATATTGCCGCTTGCTGCTGTGGTGTTGTATCGTAAGTTGCTTAATTCTATACCGCCGTAGCTACATGTTACTCTGACAGTTGATTTTTGCTCAACATCCGTTGCCGTTTTTCTGGTAAAACTGGTTAGCCACCCGCTATAAATGGCAGCTACCGCCAATGTGAAAGCTATCAATAGAACTGATGCAATCATGGGAGAGATACCTTTCATTAGATCACTATGTGCATGCAATGGTTCCGCATTTAAATGATGTGGCTGTTTGAGGGCATGTGCTTCTAATCTCCCCCTGTGTGAAGCCTGGATCGACTCCGCTGACATTGAAAGTCTTTAATTCGTTGCCTGCAATTACTCCCGTTATGTTGACACTTTTCAAAATACCATCTGGATAGAATAGATAGATGTTGCTAAGGGAGATGTCAGCCAGCCTTTGGTTTTCTAGTATGACAACCAGGGATTTTGTGGCATTGTTGTATTTTCCTGAATAAACCCTGAATTGGGATGAGAGGCATTGCGATTCTTGCGTGGTATTCCCAGTTTCCGTGAGACCTCTTTGCACGAAGTTGCCTGCCCAATATGAAAGGAAGGCTGCAATGGACATTGTAGCGGCTATAAGGATGACCGAAGCGACCAAAGGAGATATTCCCTTCATATTAACAATATTCTATTCCGAGGTAATAAAATTTAGCTTAGAATATAATATATTATTATGAAAGGAATTTCAAAATTCATAGGCTATACATTTCTGATCCTCCTTGGTTTCACGATGCTTACTCTTTTCGCCGGAACCATTTACAGCTACTACAACAGCATGCTAAGAAGAAATATTGATGTCAGCCTGAAGCAGATAGCAGTTGATACTTCTGCACAAATTGTCAGACTTTATGACGCCAGCAAAAGCTCCAATTCAAGACCGGTTAACGGCACTAGACTAGTGATATCTGAAGTCGATTTGAATTACGTAAGCAAGATATCCGGAAAAAATTATGAAGTGCAGTTAGTCACTTCACCCGGCATTTGGACTCAAATCAAAAGTTTGAAAATAGACAACATAACAGTTGCAAGCAAGGATGAAAAGATATCCGGATCAAAAGTAATTGTCAAAACCACGCAGTCGCCCGTTGTAGCTTATGACTTTCAAATACCTAACATACCAATCCCCATTCAAGGTGTTTTTAGATCAGGAGAAAATTCTACTCTCAGGTTCGTAAGATTTAATTATAACGGAACTGTAAATGATACAATAATCCTTGGGGAATCCAACGTCATAATAGGATTAACAAAAGTGCAATAACCATGAGCAAGCTTAATTTAGAAACCACAGAGCCTACAGTATATAATACACGCAATATTATTTCTACTGATTTTTCTACTGCCATCAGCAACAGCACACGACTTTACAATAACATACACATACATATCGATTCATGAAAAAGCTGTGGAAGCCAACCTTTCATCTTCCGTTTCAACCGTGAGTAAATATTATCCAGCCAGTGCAAAAGCATATGGCAAATCAGATTCCGATGAATTTGAAATATTTTGATAGCAATTTTCAAATATTCAACAACGGCAGAAAATGCGCACCCGAGATGAAGGATATTCAAACAATTTCCGGGATAAATTCAATACTTTATTCCTTTGAATTCACATGTGACGAAGAAATCGACAAACTAAATTTTACATATAGTATGTTTTTTGATCCAGGATATTTAACTCCAAGCGAAGTATACTTTAGAGATATGTCGGATATGTGGTGAGATAGTACAGCATTACTAACAACCCCAAAGAAATAAATAACAACCAAAACAATATTTATTTAATGACTGTCAAATTCATCCCATCTAAATTCAACACCCAGATTTTATATATCCTTTTATCGTTTCTATTAGCATTTATTGTGTTAAAATGGGTTACTACAAACCCAAACTGTAATCCATGCTTCAGTTATTTCAAGTATGTTGATCATACGGATCGGCAACTGAATGTCCTTAATGGCAATAAGAAAATAGATTTAGTCAAAACCTCTGTTTGCACTGTTTACATCCCGAATGCAGAACTCTGATACAATATAACGCTTAGTAGTTTCAATTTCATCGACGGTAAGCAGTTATGGATAGCTTACAGAGTATCAGGGGAGTCAAAAGTCAGGAGAGATTCGGCTGTCCTGCACTTTTCCGGATAAATAGAGCGCTATTCTTTTAATTTTCTATGATTTTCTTTAAAAGGGGAAATTTTAATAAATTATTTTCCTTTGCAATATTGTTCCAAAAATGAAACATATATGTTCCAAAAATGAAACATATAAATATTCATTTGATAAAGATAAAAATGTGATTGAAAAAATATTGAACTCAGAAATTAAAATAAGAGTCCTTAAACTATTAGTGAATAGGCCAGAATGGCTGTTCACAGAGGCAGAAATATCAAGAGAACTTTCTATACCCAAGTCAAGTGTTCATAGAGCTGTAAAGTCTTTTGTCGATCAGAGTATTGTTAATGAATATAAAAAAACCAATAAAAACATTATCTTACAACTGAACACAAAACATTTCATAGTAAAGGAAATGATAGAGCCTTTGCTAAAAAAGGATTCTGAAATTTTATTTGAAAAATCAAAGGAATTTTGTGAAAAAATCAAAAGATACATCATTGCAGCTGTAGTTTTTGGTTCAGCATTAGATAAACAAGAACCAACTAGTGATATAGACTTAGCTATCATAACGGAAAAACCGAAAGAACTGGAAATAGCCATAGGCAAATTGAAAGTGGAATATATTAAAGAAGAAAATATCATTTTTTCTACACATATTTTTGAAAAAAACGAATTCAAAAGAAAATACAGAGAAAAAAACCCTTTAGTTATGGATATAGTCAACGGTAAGATTATATTCGGAGATATTGATGATGTGATTTGATGAAGGAGTATCCAAAAGAATATGCCAAGGATTTTATTAAAAAATCCGAGATATTTTTGGAAATAGCCAGAAAAAACCTAGATTTATATCCAGAGGAGTCAGCATTTAATGCAACCCAGTCAATAATCAATGCCAACGATGCTTTCACGGTTTCTATAATAAACAAGAGAGCAACAAAAGATCATAGGGAAGCCATACTTTTGCACAAAGAAGCGATTAAAAAGGTTGGTGATTCTTCAAAACTAGATATAGTTCAGAAGGGTTTAGAATTAAGGGAGTCTACAGAATATGATGTTAGGAAAACCATAAGTAAAAACGATGCTGAAATTTTAGTGAAAAAGGCAGAAAGATTTTTGAATTGGGTCAAAACATTTATTAAATGAATCAAAATAAAGCGTAGCTAAGTACAGGATGTCATATTACCCCTTTCTGGAAGTGGTTGTTGGAACATCGCATAAATTAATGAAACATCTGTTGTTTTTGAATAATCAGAAAGTTGAAGAAGATGTTTTCTAGATAATAGAAAACATTTATTAAGAAGGAAATTCAAAATTATAAAAGATAGATTATAGCGTTATATGCATTCAGCACTGGTGTGAAAGATAATGAAAAAAATCGCATTTGTATCTTTGATATTTTCTTTATTGTCAATATCCTCAGCTTTAGCAGCAATACCTTCTGTAATCAACTATCAAGGCAAACTAACAGACGCCAGTGACAACCCCCTAACAGGCTCCTACAACTTCGTCTTCAAAATATATGACGCCTCTTCTGGAGGAACGGCTCTCTGGAGCGAGACGCAGAACAACATAGTTGTTACTAACGGCGTTTTCACAACCATGCTTGGCTCTGTCACTTCAATCAGTCTTGCTTTCGACAATCAATACTGGTTTGAGGTTGCAGTTAATGGTGAGACATTATCTCCCAGAATACAGTTTGGTTCCGTTGCTTATACGTTCAGGGCAAAGGTAGCTGAAGATCTGTCGTGTACTAATTGCGTATCCCCGAGCGAATTAGACGCATCCATAGGGGGAGTTCCCGTTGGCGCTATTGCATCATTTACAGTGAATTGCCCAACAAATTGGAGAAGAATGACAGAATGGGACGATATCAGCATGCTAAATCCTGATGATTATTATTCTGGCGGTATGACAGCAAGCGCGATAGGCGTCAATACCCTCACAGTCACATCAAATATTACTATGGGTGTCAATGAATACAAAGGCTGGAAACTAGAAATACAAAGTGGCACTGGTGCTGGAGAGGTATATGAAGTGTCAAGCAACACGGCTACTGTGATAACTCTGAAATCAAACTGGGTCACAACGCCAAAGGTATATAATGATGTAACAGGTGCAGGTCCATCGAGATTTAAACTAACGAATGGTGAAGA
>CAYJRA010000015.1:0-20809 GCA_964372465.1 uncultured archaeon | reverse complement strand
ATAAGATGGTGTCTAGCTATGAAAGTATAAGTAACTGATTTGGGGTAATTTATATTGATACTATGCCAACTATACCTTATAATTCTGACAAATCAGGAGTTTTAGGAATTTATGGGATAATGGGTGGTTTAACTACCATGATGTTATATGGCGGAATAACAAGGTTGCTTGACGTTAAACCGCCAGATATTCTTGTATTACTTGCTCTCTTAGCTGGCGCTACTGCCGGAGCATTTTATGGCTATTGTACTAGATGTTAAGAATTAAAATGTTTTTATAAGATAAATCCAATTATTTTAAGGTGAGATAATGGAATACTCCTTCAAATGTGACTGTGGCATCATTTTGAGATGCCAGGCATCGAGCGACGCAGAAGGCCTAAGAAGGTTAATGATAGAAGGCACCAAACATACAAAATCAACGCACCCTGAAATTAAAATGACTGAAAAAGAGATGAAAAAGGTGGGAGAAACAATTGAAAGGGGGATGAAAAAGAAATGAGAGTATATTTAGAACATTATAATTTTAATATTGAAAAAATTGCAAAGAGATTTATTCTAATTTCATAATATATTGAATGATAGAATGTTTGGTATCGCTCTGTTCGTAATGATATTAATGCTGAGTTTCATGCTATTAATAACTGGTTTAGTTATTTTTACCGTAGTATTTTGGTTATGGATGCTTGTAGATTGCCTGCAAAGAAAGAAATTTGAGGATAAATTGGTTTGGGTCTTGGTAATACTTTTCCTGAATGTTCTGGGATCTATATTGTATTATTTTATAGCCAAAGAGAAAACTCAAGCAAAAAAGAGTAGGAAAAGATAATTCATGAACTATTTTCTCAAATATGGAAAAGAAAAATCATATATATTTGTAACTAATGGTATAAATAGAAAATTAGGATTTTGAGAATAAAAATATATTTGGGCAGCTAACAATATTAGACCTACTACAACACCAAAGCATCCGCCAACATCTGCATGTTTTAAGTAAGAATACTGAGGACCATACGATTGTAGTCTTTCTCTAACCTCATTACTAGATAAAAAATGAGTTCGAACAAAATAAGGTCTCATGTTTATATCTTTTATCACGCCAAAAAATAATTCTGTGGCACTAATTTGGATATCTGACATTAATTATTGTTAAGCAAGTAAAAATTAAATTTATTACTATGCTCCAGCTACTAACTCACTTTTGGTTCTTATTGTTACATAAGAACCTATCAAAATCATCGCAGAACCTATCAACTGCAGTAATGGCAAAGGTTCTTTAAATAATAAAAATCCGAACATAGTTGAAATAACTGGACTCAACAAAAGAAATGTTGCCGCCTTTGATGCATTGATCAATTTCAAACTCCAATACCAGAAGAAAACGTAAGAAAACAGGACTGCTGTGGATATTCCTATGTTTCTCCATGCTATCGGATCAAGATTCAATAGAGCTTGATATTTGTTTGTCAAGATCAAAAATCCAAATAATATGAGTCCGCCGAAAAACATTCTAGAAAACGAGACGATAAAGTTTGTTGCACCTTCGCTTAAAGTTTTTCTCGCGATAATGTTCTCAACTGCCCATAACATAGTTGCCACAATTACTAACAAATCGCCTAAACTGGGATTTTGCCAAAGTTCAGCTGGTTTTATTTGAGTGAGATAAATCAATGCCACGCCAAAGAACATCAATCCCAATGCGACCCAATGACTTTTAGATATTTTCTCTTTCAGGAACAAAAATCCCAAAATAACAACATAAAACGTCAGTGTCTTGTGTAAAAATGCTGCTCTTGATGATGTTGTTAGCTTAAGCCCATTAAAATAAAGCAAGAATGCAATAGAACCTCCAATTAACGCTATTAACAGCATATATTTCCAGTTAACTTTTTTGAATGACTTAAATGAAAATTTGGATTGGTGTAAAGAAAGGAAGAGAAATATTAAGCCTATTATCAAAGATCTTAAAGCAGTAAAAATAGTTGGATCAAGCTTTACAATGAACAACTTGTTCATGGGTATAGCAATACCACTGACTATTGCTGCCAATATTGCAAATAATGTCCCCAAATTCTCTTTATTCATTTTTCCTCACATCATATTTCGGGTGCGTATTGAAATAATTTTCTTTTAACTCATGTAGTTTCTCAGCCAATTCTTTTGATATTTTCTCCACAACAAACTTTCTGTGCACGGTAACAAAATCTCCCCTTTTCATGTCTTTATTGTAATCAATTCTATATTTTTTCGTGCCAAGAATGGTCTTTACAGATGCTATATTACCAGAAATATCAATAACTTGCCCTGAATATATTCTGCATTCTGTCGGATCAAAGTCACCCATTTGCTCAAATCTTTTGTCAACCATCTCATCATGATTAAACAGATAGTACTCCCTTATTATTTCATCGTCTATTTCCTTTTTGTTTTTTCTCTTTGCCAGCAACTTGCACATGGCATACGCTACTTTGAAATTTTCTTCGCAATCACTTTCTATTTCCTTATTTTTAGAAATGTCTTCTACTAGATCATCTACAAATTTTTGGGTTTTTTGGCCTCTGTGAACAAGAGTTTCTGCGCATGGCACAGCATATTTGAAGAACAATTGCCTGTTTTTGATATTAATGATGATCAACCCACGTGTGACAACAATCTTATTCTATTGACACCATCAATTTTTTCCAAATATTTAGCCACCTTTGTTGGAACCAAGTCTTTCCATTGTCTGCCGTGATATATTTTTTCTCTTATTTTTATCCCGCTGTATTTTTCCGGATTTACAAATCTCGGGCTCTCTATTTTTTTCAATTTATGAAACAATCCCTTGACCCACGGATTGCCGGTAACTACAACATCAAACTTCTCTTTCTTCAAAAGATAATTTGTCCAATGCCTGTCATGCTCCATATCATGAATACCTATTATTTTGACTTTATTTCCAAAACACAATCTTACCATTTCCGCCCTTTCTTTAAATGTGAATGGGTTGTCGGAATTGAGTTTGTTAGTTGCTGCTATTGCTATTGTAAGCTTTCTGTGTTTTTTCATAACTTCCTTTATTGTCACCAAGTGTCCCTTATGCAAGGGTTGAAATCTCCCTATAAACAACGCGCTACTCATAATAATATTTACCTCCAACTTGATTTAAGTTATATTTCACATCATCATTCCTTTTTACTTCTTAAACCCCAATCAGCTGTGAAAGCCGGTTTAACTCCTCTTATATAATTGTCAGCTTGCAATGCAGCTTTGGCTCCCTCACCAGCAGATATTACTACTTGCTTGAACGGCAAGTGAGTAACATCCCCTGCTGCAAAAACGCCTTCTTTTATATCATTGCTATTCGGCTTGTATGTCTCACAATTTTCATTAATCATAATGTGGTTGTTTTCATTTAATTTTACAAAATCTTTGACTAAATCAACTTTAACTTCCGATCCCAACTCCACAAAAACACCGTCTAGCTGAATTTCCCTTTTCTCTTTGGTGTTTACATCCTCAACAATTATACTTCTCAGAAAGTTGTCGCCTCTGCACTCAGAAACAACCGAATTAAAAACAAACTCGACGTTCTTCAATTTCTTTACGTTTTCAATAACATCCGCAAACGCTCTAAATTCACTACCTCTGTGTATGACATAAACCTTTTTTGTTATTTCGCTCAGATACAAAACGGTATTTAGTGCCGAGTTACCGCCACCAGCTACAGCAACTGTCTTATTTCTAAACAAAGGTCCATCACAAATAGAGCAATACGATACTCCTTTGCTTTTAAACTCCCTTTCGCCAGAGGCATTTAAACTTATTGGTGTTTTACCAAAAGCTAACACAAGAGTCTTGCCTTCATATTCATACTTTTCAGTTTTGACAACAAATGTCTTTCCTTTCTCCTTGATCTCCTTTGCTTCTTCGTATCTTATATCCGCACCGAATTTCGATGCCTGACTTTCAAATTTTTGCATCAATTCAAATCCGGTTGTTTGCTCAAATCCGGGGTAATTTTCTATATGGGGGATGCTCGATGCCTGACCACCAAGATCTTTTGTTAGAACCAAGGTTTTCAAGTTTCTTCTGCAACTGTATATGCTAGCTACCAAACCACTAGCCCCACCACCAATTATTATTACATCAAACACTTTTTCACCTTAATATCAAAATCATATAAATTAAGTGAATGGAAATTTATCTAATTTGTTATTACGGTATTATAAAAATAGAACTCAAATAAAAAAATATTAAATTGTCTACTATTGCATCCAAACAGGGTTTTTCTCCTCAACGCTCCCAAATGTCTTACCATTTATGGTAAGTTCAAATGGAATTAGCTCTTCGTCTCCATGCATCTGAATGATGTATCCCTTAGCTGTAACTGAATCCCCTTCCTTTATTTCAAGATTTTGCACAAACCAAGGTGGTATATGGATTTCTGATTCTGTTTCTGATGATGTCAAGACTATTTTATGCATTTCAATTTCTGAAACTATTCCTGTTATTGTTTGTATCTCTAGATTTTCATCTTCCAATTCATTCATCATTGGACAATTCATTTTGCCGTTGCTCATCATGTTGCCCATCATCATTTTCATATGCCCCGTATGCATTCCTTCTTTTTTCATCGTGTTCCCATGCATTCCGCTATTTCCCATCATCCCATCCATCATCCCGAAACCATTCTGATTAAAATAATTGGACGGTTGGTTATGTGCGAAAACAGAGACTGCTAATACTGATAGTCCTATTATGACTGCTATTAAAATAGCTCTGTTTCTAGTTTCATTTTTCATTTAATCACCTAAAATACATTCGACAGTTTGTATATATACATTGCCATTTAAACGGTTTAAAACGATTCTCACATTAATTCAGTGACTAATTTTATGGGATTGGTCAAGCAGTAAACGCCCGGACATCTCTCTCTTGTTAATTTTTCTATTTCTTTGAGTTTATTGTTGTCTGCATCTGCTTTGACTTCCAATGATAATTTAACCTGTTCAACTATAGGCTCATCATTCAATCCAAGAGCTTTGGATAAATTGACTTTGTTTTCGGCAACAACCCTGAGACTCGACACTTTAATGTTTTGCTCGGTTGCTATAGAAACAAATGTATTTGCATAGCAGGAAGCCAAACCATACAAACAATACTGCAGAGGATCCGGCGCCTTCCCATTTCCGCCCAAGAACGGTGCCATGTCAGATTCCAATCTTATTTTTCCGTTGGCAAATTCAACATCGCTAAAAAATTGTGGTTCCCCTTCTTGAGAGTTCCATTCGCCTACGATCCTTTTAGATTTTTTGGCATTATTCGGATCTTTCTTAACACCATCAACAAATTCCATTATTTTATTCATATTAACGTTATTCATTTTATCACCTTGACAACCAAACTCTATACGTCTTGCCATATCTCTCTCTTTGTATAAGATTCATCTTATCCAAATTCGTTAGGATAGTTGAAACTTTGGCCTTGCTCCAACCCAGCCTAAAGCGCAATGAGTCTTGGGTTATTTTCCCAGATTTCTTTATTTCACCAAGAACTCTCTTTTCGTCTGGAGATAAGCTTCTTTTAACAATTCTAAAGGCCTTTTCTCTGATTTTATCATTCTGTTTCATTTTCGGTCTCAAAAAATATGATATGATCAACCCTATGCCAACAGATAAAATCATAGAAGCCAATGCAAGCGTATTGAAATATGAATTACCCGACACCCTGTTCATCATTCTCATCATATTGTTTTCCAAATATTCAGCTGGTGAGAAAAACATTCTTAAAATAAAAAGAAATATGACGTAGGCAACAAGTATGACAAATATTATAAATATGAATTTCGTTATCGGGTCCAATTTTCTCAAGTCCATGATATCATCTAATTCTAGTATGTATTTTATTATTCTTATGTTGAATTATTGATTAAAATACTGATAACATATATTAAATGAGAATATGTGCAACCCAATTATAGCCAAAATACTGGAAGTTAACGGAAAAAATGCAAGAGCATTGGTTAACAACAAAGAAGTGGAAATCAATACAGAATTATTAAAAGTGAAAAAAGACGACTACATTCTTCTTGCAGGAGATGTTGCAGTTGAGAAAATATCTAAAAAGGAAGTAAAATTAATGCTTAGCGAGAAATAGAAATGATAAAGAAAATTCTGGTTTTCGGAAATCCTCTTGTAAAAAAAGATAGCTTACCTCTCAAGATAATGAATGATTTGAAAAAAGTTTTTCCAGAAATAGAATTCAAAGAATTTGATCCGTCTGAAAATATGGAAAATGAAGGTAAGGAATTATATATAATAGATACAGTAGAAGGGATTAGTAAAGTCGAGATAATAACTGATATAAGCAAAATTGAATTGTCTAAAATTTATTCTGTGCATGATTTTGATTTAGGTTATGAATTAAAACTGCTAAAAAAATCTGGAATGATAGATAAAGTAATAATATTTGGTGTGCCAATGAAAATTGGCAAAAAAGAAGCATTGAACCAATTAAAAGAAAAAATAAAATCAATTATTTCCAATTAACTCTTAAAAAATGACTGGCGCAGCTCATGCAGGGATCGTATGCTCTGATCAATTTCTCCAATTCCAGTTCAATCTCTTCCCTGCTTTTGTCAAGAATTTGTGGTATAAGTTCTTTTATATCATTTTCCATTTTAATTTGGTTTTGAGCAGTTGGGATAACCAGATTCCCGTATTTGATTTTTCCATCATTATCAACTGATAGCATGTAATACAGTGTCCCCCTAGGAGCCTCTATTACACCTATGCCTTGCCCCTCCTTTATTTTCACTTCTGGTTTTGGTTCTTCCTTAAACTTTGCGGTTTCTAAAAGTTCTATTGAGTGATCTATGGAATGCAGTATCTCAACTGCCTGTGCAAGATTATTGTGATAAACATTATCGGATGGAAATATTTTCAGCACATCACTCAATTCCCTTTTCGTATCTTTATGCAACGCGTCTTTATTCAAGTTCAATCTAGAAAGAGCACCAACCATATACTCTTTGCCTTCGAATTTAAAACCGGTTGCTTGAGAATATGGTATAACAACTCGCGTGAGGAAATCCCAATAGTCGCTCTCTTTGACTTTGGTTCCGCTTGAACTTCTTATCTCACCTTCCAAAAAACTGAAATCTTTTGTGGCCAAAGCAACGAAATTACTACTCCTTTTAAATTCAAACTTACATTCGTGGAAAATATCGACCAATTCTATTACATGATTTCTTATACCTTTCAATTCTTCAACGATCTTACTTGTTTCCTCCTTTTTTGGAATTTTAGAAAAAGATCCTATCTGTGGTATCGTCGCGTGCACAGATCTTCCAGCAATTATTTTTGACATATTATTTCCAGCACCTTTCACATCAAATGCCTGATGAACAAGCTCGTGTTGTGATTCATCAAACTCGAGTACGGAATCCTTTCCGAACAGGTCTGGCAAAACGAAAAGATACAAATGCATGGCATGATCCCTGATCATCAAGCCGTACATAGATAACTTTCTAAGAAGCATCGTCTGCTCGCTTGGCTCTATTCCCAATGCTCTTTCAGCAGCTTCAGTACAACATGTAAGATGTGCAATGCTGCAAGTTCCGCAAATCCTAGAAACAAGCTGCGGCAACCCGACTAGGGGTTTCCCTTTTATGGCTTGAGTGAAAAATCTTTTATTCTCGCTGATTTTAAATTTAACGTCAGTAACTTTTCCGCCAAGCACTTTAATGTCCAAATCAGCATGACCTTCCGTCTTGCTGATGTTTTCAAGCGTTATATCAAGTTCGTTATGCATTAAAAACACCAAACTCCTTCATATATTTTTCCAGCACGGAAATAAAGGTTTCTTCATTCATCGGGCATCCGGGAACAGTATCGTCAACATAAACTACCTCGCCGACAGAAGATACTTTCTCCTTTAGTTTGAATCTTTCTATTATGAAAGCAATTTCCTTCAGTCTCTCATCATCAAAAAAATTTCTCTGATTCGAAGGGCTTCCAAGAACAGCACAACTGCCAACAGCAACCAACCTTTTCGCGTTCTTTCTTATCTCTTTTAACTTATCTTCTTCCTCCTGGTTTGCCACAGCACCTTCAATAAACGCAACGTCCAAATCGCTTATCTCGTTGTTTCTCTTTATTGTTCTGAAATGTGCAAAGTCTATCTTATCCTTCCATTCAAAGAACCTATCATTAAGTAACTCGACAAAAAGTATTGTTGAATCCTCGCAGCAAGTAAATGAAAACCAACCTATCCTTAGTTTTCTTTTCATAATAAAAATATAATTTCTTATTAATTAAGGACATATATCTTTTAACAAACACTTATCACAAACTAATTTTATTAAATCATAAGATGAAATTCCTAGCTTATTTTCAATTATATGTTTATGCAAATCCTTCATTTCTACACACATCAAGATAAAGCACCCTGCTTTTTGTTCTTCATGAAACTCCTAATTATATCTACTATCCTTATACCTATAAGAACAACACTAGTTATAAATACAATGAAACTGGCTGGCCATAAATATGGTCTAGCCAATTCTGCACTGCCACCTTTTGTAAAGAATGTTATCCAACCAGGATATTTCATTATAGTCAGATGAAGAAATATCAAAACAAATGCAATTCTGGCACCCCATCTTTGAATAAACCACCAGCGTTGTGCACCCAATTTATTCATGAAAAAGTCATTAGAAATAATTGCTATGCCAGTCAATAAAATTATAGATAATAAACCAAAAACAAATGAGACTGGTTCTTCATTAAAAAAGTAGATTGGTGGGAATTTATCTGGAAGGAAGAAAAATGAAATTATTGAGTGAGTTAATGCTAAAAAGAACGAAATCATACCAAATTCTTTTCTAAAAGTTAAGCATGGCGTAAATCTTTGAGAAAATCCGCATAACGGTCCTATTAAAAGGACTATACACAAAAGAACAAGGGATGTTCCAGCCAGAACTTTGTTCATTATGTAAAGATTGTAATAACCCCTCCTTTCAAAAATGTAAAAAGAAAGAATTGAAAATATTAGAAGACTTATAACTGCAGCTATAACATAATCTCTTAAATCGTTTTTCCATGACATAAATAACAGTTATGTCTTTTGCTATTATTAACTTATTCCGTTTTGCTGCATAAACGCATTCTTGTCAAACTCTGTAGCTTGTTTGAATTTGTCTGGACTTACTTTCTTTATGCAATCCGCATATTGTGACGGATGATGGCTGAGATGTTGTATATTGCTCAGGTCATTCAAATCACCGCATGCATCAAAATTCTGTGTGTCGGGCAACGAACTCGCTTTCTGTGGTTTAAAGAACGTATACAAAGTCCAGCCCAAGATTATCAATACAGCTACTAGCAGTACATACAAAGACCAATTATTTTCTTTTGCTCTCTTTTTTTTCATTTAAAACCACCTACTATTACTGTTATGCTTATTACGAATACAGCTACATTCAACATGAGCCAAAACCAATCTCTCTTGGTTTTTTTCATTTTACAATGGACTTTAGTCCAATAAAAAAAACCCATGCCAAAACTAGAAGACAATAAACCCAATATGGAAAACGGCAACCTGTAATTTTGCAAAAATGCCAAGGGCATGCCTGTCACAGTTATACCAATTATGGCCAAAACAGCAATCAAAACTTGGCATATTGTATGGCATACGTTATATAATCCCGCTACACCCAATATGCTACTGAAGCTACCTATTATTCCGGTTGCCTTCATCTTATCGTCATTGATCTTTTTTTTAACCACAAGTACCTACCTTGCATGTGCAATTGCCGTCACATCCTAAATGATCTGGCGCTTCACAGCCTTTTTCTTCGCATGGACACCCTGTTGCTAGGCAATGTTCGGATCCGCAATGTAAATGCCCTGGATTAAAGATGCAGGTTGTTGAATGCGGATCGCATGTTCCATGAACTGCTAAATTATATACACCTCTTACGGTATAAAACATGCTTACAAAGAAAATCATAACAAAGGCCAATGAAAGTAATTTGAAGTACTTATACACAAATCTTGCTATATGCGGGAGCGGCTTCATAAGCTTGGATGTTATACTAGATTTGATTCTTTGGTCGAGTGAACTAGAGCAGGGCCTAAATGTAATCATTCTAAAGGTGCATAAGAAGGCTTCTTTCGCTAATGCTCTATAGCGGGCGCTGAATATTCCCATTATTGCAAACACAAACATCGCAACGACACAAATTACCACAGTCTCACCTCAACTCTCCTATTTTTTTCAGTGATTCTATAAATATTTTAGCCTCATCTTTCGTGTTATAGAAATACAAGGATGCTCTGGCAGATCCCTCAACTTTGTTTGCATTGAACCAGGAATGGACGCAGTGTTGTCCGGACCTTATCATTATGTTTGCCATATCATCCAGCATCATCGCAATATCATGGAAATGAATGCCATTAATATTGAATGACGTTATGCCGCCTCTTTCTTCTGGATTTTGTGGTCCCAAAATAGATAAACCTTTCATGTCTTTGATTCCATCAGTTATTATTTTGTTAACCTCTACTTCATGTCTTTCAATATTTTCTCTTCCTACGTTTTCTATATATTTTGCAGCGGCAGCCAATCCAATATTTCCGGCATAATTCTGCAAACCCGCCTCAAATTTTTCTGGTGGTTCCAACAATGTATATGAATCATATGTTGTACTGCTTACCGTGTCTCCGCCAACTATGAACGGATCCATTTCCTCTAACAGATGATATTTTCCATATAAAATTCCTGTACCTGAAGGACCAACCATTTTATGCCCGCTAAACGCTATGAAATCCACATCTAGTTTTTTCACATCCATTTTTTTATGTGGGGCAGACTGCGCGCAATCCAGCATGATTAACGATCCGTAATCATGTGCTATGTTTATTATTTTCTCAACAGGCAGAGTATAGCCGTCAAGATTGGAAGTGTAGACCATGGAAACCAGTCTCACATTTTTACTCATAGTCTTTTCAAATGCTTCCAAATCAAAGGTCATATTCTCCTTTGATCTAACAACTTTATGTACAATTTTCTTTTTCTTTGAGAGTATTTGCCAAGGAATTAGATTAGAGTTGTGCTCTCTATCAGACGTGACCACTATATCACCGGATTTAAACTTCAAAGAATTTGCAACCAAGTTCAATCCTTCCGTAGTATTCCTAGTAAATATTATCTCTTGGTTTTTTTTAGTCCCAATAAATTTGGTCATAATGTTTCTTGCTTCGTCCATTTTTTCATTGACTTTTGAGGCAAACTTGTGCATGCTTCTACCGGCACATGCTGGATACTGCTCGTAATACTCGTTCATTGCTTGTATGACTTGCTTGGGTCTCAGACTCATGCATGCGTTATCGAAATAAATAACGGGCCTGCCATTAATTTTCTGGTTAATGGCAGGAAAATCAAATCTTGTTTTTTCTAAGTTCATTGCAATCACTACTTCTTTAACTCGTTGTCGATTATTTGTTTGAATTGTTCAAATGGAACGGCACCTGGTATTTTTATACCATTAATAAAAAATGTTGGTGTTCCTTCGACTCCATATTTTGCGCCGTCACTCAAATCTTTCTTAACTTCTTGCGTATATTTTCCACTGTCTAAGCAACTATCAAACTTACTTCCATCTAAGTTTAGAGTTCTCGCATAATTCTTTAATGAATCTGCAGACAACGATTGCTGATTTTCAAAAACCAAATCGTGATATTCCCAAAACTTGCCTTGTTCGTCAGCACATTCAGTTGCTTCAGCTGCTTTTTGTGCAAACTGATGACCTGGTAATGGGAAATCTCTGTAGACAAACTTTACTTTGTTGCCGTATGCATCTAGAATCTGCTCAACAGTAGATTCTGCCCTAGCGCAATATGGACATTGGTAATCACTGAACTCCACTATAACCACTTTGGCATTTGCCCCACCCTTAAATGGGTCGTCATCCGCACTTACCTGTGATCTAGGAGTCTCTGGCGTTTTCGTTAAACTATTGTATATAAAATATCCTGAAAACAAAACTAAAACTACAAAAAACAAAAGTTTCCATGGGTTCTTGACTTTTATTGTTATATCTCCTTCGCTCTTACTCATTCAACAACCTCCCATATTTCCATTTCCTGACTCGGGATAAAAAACTTCTTTCCATTTGTTTATCTCGTTTTGTATTTGGTTTCTGTCAAATCCGTTTGTCACTAAATATTTAGCCAAACCATGCAATGCTAAGTGATGACCGCAAGCACAGTTTCCTGCCGGCAATATTTTTTGAACCCCGCAGCAAGGCATGTTTATATCCAACCCAACAATCTGGCTGTTCTGTTCTTTTGTCAGAGTAATGCTATTCTCATACTCCAGCAGTTTCTGGTATCCTTGGTTGTCTAATGATATTCCATAATCTGAAGTTGCTCCGCTTTTCAGATCTTTGCTAATATCATTAGTTGGCGTCAAAAAACTCAAATTGTTCTCTATCTTGTATATAAGAAACTGGTTGAATCCAACAGCCAATATCAAAAAAAACAATGCTAAATTTATGTGTGTGGTTTTGATCTTTTCCTTTTTTCTTTTCATCTAGCATCCACCAGTTTGCATACCTGAACCGCCACCATGATGTGCCTGCATCATTTCCTCTTCCGAAGAAAATCCACTGGTTTTCACCGGCGTATTAGTGTTCATATCCTTAGTGTTCACATTCATCTTGTTCATTATGTTGAACAATTCAAATGTCTGGAACACAACCACTAGCAGCACTAGCCCAATAACCAGCAACATTATTGTATTTGTTTCCATTTTCTCAAACCTCTAAATTTTCTTTAATTTACTAGAAAGAAACAGTGTATATACATTAGGATGAAACTAGTTTCAGTTAAATTCAAAATAACCATATATGGTTAGTTTAAAAATATTTTCTTGAAAGTTTTCTTCTTGATCTAAATATAATTAGAATGTTAATTTATTTACCCACTTCGGTATTTTTGTTTTTGTAACTTTATCGTATTGTGGTGTGTATGGTTTTATGTCAATAATAGGTGTTCCGTTCAATATATCCAAACCCCTTACTTTTATTACGTTTCCTTTTCGTTTTAATAATTTAACAGTTGACATTCCAATCCTGTTAGGCCTCTGAGGACATCTGCATGCGAATATACCTATATACGGGACATCTTTTCTGCCCTGGGGATGATGTTTCAGATGACACTCTAACTCCTTGTTAATCCAATATACGACTATTATATGAGAATAATCTTCAATACCATCTAAGCCTTTAGAATAATTCTTATTTATTTCAATTTCTGTAACAACATTTTTCCACCCAGGCAACATGGATTTGTCAACATTGTTTTTTGCTACTCCAATAGGTTTGATTATAATCTCGCCATTTTCATTCATTCCTCCCAAAAAATTACAGAACTCTGTATCCACAAATGCCAACTCCTATAACAATATTTATTTTTCATGTTTTTTAAATCTTTTGAAAACAAGAATTTCTCTGAATTAGATTAATATGACAGGATTTTTCAAAAAAATAATTGGATTTATTTCAATACAACTACGTTACTCATTCCACGCCTTCTTCTTTCAACAATGCCCTTTGTTTCGAGTTTGTCCAGAATTCTTGTGACTTTCACTTTGGAAAATCCGGTTTTGTTCATCAAATCAGTCTGGAATATGTAGCCTTCCGACTCCTTTATTTTCTCGCAAACACTTTTTTCATCTCCTTCTAAGGATTTGACCAACTCTTTGACTTTTTCACTTTCAACAATATTCTCTTTCTTCGAATCTAAATCAGAGAATATTAGATACAATCCGAACAGACCCAAGCCAAATGTGATTATAAAACCAATAGTAGATTCTGCCGGCACGCTTCTTTTGTATGGACATATGCCTTCTGGCAAAGGACAATCTTTGTGCAATTCATTACTAATAGCTATCATGCTTTTTGTATATAGATATATGACGACCGATAATAAGATAGAAGCTATCAAAATCACTAAACCAACAGTTTTATAATTCAGGATATTCTTTCTCATTAAATCATCTTTCAAAACTTATAGAAACGTTTGGTTTTAATAAGTTTTCGGTTTGTATCTTCTCATAAAAAGAGAGTTAGAAACAACTGATATAGAACTGAAGGCCATTGCTGCAGCGGCGAATACGGGATCAAGTAACATCCCAGTGAAAGGATATAATAATCCAGCAGCTATTGGTATGCCTGCTGTGTTGTAAACAAATGCCCAGAATAGATTTTGTCTTATTTTCTTTATAGTATATCTGCTCAAATCAATAGATGTTATTATATCCCGCAAATCCTCTTTTATCAATATTACGTCTCCCGTCTCTATTGCCACGTCCGTTCCACTCCCTATTGCTATTCCCAAATCGGCTTGTGCTAATGCAGGAGCATCATTTATGCCGTCACCAACCATCGCAACCACCTTGCCTTCTCCCTGTAATTTTTTTATTTCGTTTGCCTTTTGTTCTGGTAGTACTTCTGATAAAACCAGATTCATGCCAATCTGTCCAGCGATTGCTTTCGCAGTTCTCTCATTATCACCTGTCATCATGATAACTTCTAGCCCCATTCTTTTTAATTCCATCACTGCTTCTTTGGAATAATTCTTCAAGGTATCAGCGACTGCTATTATTCCAAGAACGTTTTTATTCTCAGCTAATATCATAGCTGTCTTGCCCTGATTCTCCAATAACTGTAATTTGTCCTCAATGTTGTTTATCTTAATTTTATTATTCATCATCAATCTTCTGTTCCCAAAAAGCAATTTTTTGTTTCTATATTTGGCTTCCACACCATGACCTGGTATTGCTTTGAAACTGATTACTTTTGGTGTTTCTATTTTTGATTCTTTGGCTTTGTTCACTATTGACTCTCCCAGTGGATGCTCGGAACCTGTTTCAATCCCTGCAGCTAATTTCAAAATTTCTTTTTCGTTTATACCACTAATGGAAATTATATCTGTTACTTCCGGTTTTCCTTTTGTAAGCGTGCCAGTCTTATCCAATACAATCGTGTCAATTTTGTGGGCTATTTCCAATGCCTCACCGCCTTTTATCAATATGCCGTTTTCAGCTCCCTTGCCGGTACCAACCATTATCGCCGTAGGTGTTGCTAAACCCAGAGCGCACGGACAAGCTATTATGAGAACCGCTATTAGAACGGTAAATGCAAAAATGAAACCTTTGAGACCGATAAAATACCAACCTAAAAAGGATAAAATAGCAATTACTATAACAACCGGCACAAAATAAGAAGAAACCTTATCAGCCAACTGTTGAATTGGGGCTTTGCTTGCTTGTGCCTCTTCAACTATTTCAATTATTTGCTGCAGTACTGTATCCTTGCCTATGCGTGTAGCTTTGAATTTGAATGCCCCTGTCTTGTTTATTGTAGCACCTATTACCTTATCTCCCTTCTTTTTTTCCACTGGCATGCTTTCCCCTGTTATCATCGATTCATCGACTGAAGAATAACCATCCATTATAATGCCATCTACCGGTATTTTTTCACCCGGCCTGACGATAACTATATCATTTATTCTAACTTCCTCTATGGGTATTTCTAACTCCTCTTTATTTCTTATGACTCTGGCTGTCCTGGCTTGCAGCTTCATCAGTTTTTTGATTGCTTCGGAAGTCTTTCCCTTAGCAATGGCTTCCAGCCAGCGTCCAAGAACAATTAAGGTTATTATTATCGCCGCAGTATCATAGTAAACAAAGGTACCAACGCCACTTTTGATAAAATATGACGGGAACAAAGTTACGGCCAGACTATAAAAATATGCTGCAGATGTACCGACAGCGATCAAAGTATTCATGTCGGCAGATTTGTTTCTCAAGGCAATGAGAAATCCCTTGTAAAACTGGGAGCCGATCCAAAATTGAACCGGCGTTGTTAGTAAGAGGAGAATGAAATGATTTGACAATACTTCATGCTCTGGTAATATCGGATCAATATAATTACTAAAAACGCGACCTAATGCTGGAATGGCAGCGAAAGGTGAAAAAACCCTGTCAACTAATTCAGGAAAACTTCCTATAAATATCAAGAGACTTAAAATAGTCCCTGCAAAGAATTTCGTTCTGAGTTCTTTGATATGCTTTTCTCTCGCGATTTTTTCTTTATCTATAGATTCCTCAGCAATTTCCACGGGTTCATAACCCGCGTCCTTAATTGCTTGCTTTATTCTATCAGAAGAAATTTTATTTGGATCGTAAACAATGGTTGCTTTTTCATTGACAAAAAGTTCTTTAAATATTATCCCATTTAAGTTGCTCAATGCATTGTTTATAGTGCCCAAACAATGAGGATTATCCATTCCTATAATTCTTAATTTTATCTCTTTGTTCCCATTGCTTGTTCCCTGTTGATCTATAACTTCATATCCAGTGTTTTTTATTATCTGCATGACTTTTTCTTCGTTTATTCTATCCGTATCAACTTCTGCATATGCAGTTTCATTGCCAAAATTAACCGTGGCCTTAACACCATCAAGGCTATTCAATGCTTTCTCTATGGTTATTGCGCATGTAGAGCAATGCATCCCACCTATTTTAACTGACAGTTTTCTTATCATAATTGCACCAAAAAAAACAAACCAAAAATAAAAAATCATTTAAATTTTTTATCTACGAAATTGTATGCTAATGCAAATACAGCTCCCCAGACATAACCAAACACTAAAGTTTCAACAAAACCCACAATTGTAGTGGTAAGTTCCATTGGTCTTGACGGTATTTTAGTTATATCAACACCATGGAACATATATGAAAACACGGTTAAAGCCAGATCTGGTATTAACCAAAATAAAATAACACACAACACATATGTTATTCCAAGTGCTGTTCCTGCTGTTAACCCTATTTTGTTCACGTTTAGTTTGTTCATATATATACCTAATTTTATTTTATGTTTATAATAATATTTAAATATTTAGATATATCTAAATATTAATATATAATAAATATAAACGGGGTGAAATAAATGTCTGGATGTTGTGGATCAAGTAAGAAAAAAAAGAAATAACAACACTTAGATTAAATGTAATTATTTTTTATTTTATTTTTGTCTCATATTACTGATTAATTCTCTCCAATAAAAAAACCCGATAATAGGATAAAGAAAGGCTGTCAACATTCCTGGATAATAACTTTTTGTTATTAATAATGCTCCTATTATATGGTGGAGTTCAATGAAAAATATAACACCGAATAACATCATCATCCTCAATACCCATCTACCACCCAAAACCAAAAGAAACATCGGTAATAATAATAACCAAAAAGGTATATGAGTAGAATAGTATACTGCTTTTGGTATAGATTCAAAATGATTGGCAAGTATAGTCATTACAGAATCAATCTTCCAAAAACCCATAATTATTTCTTCAATACCATGCAGGTAAATAACGATGAGCGAAATGATTGTTATTTTCTTTAATTTTCCCGAAATCATACTACCCTTTCTTGAAAGATTTTGCACAAAGATGGCAACAAAAAACCATCTCTTTACCCTGTATTTTTTCTTTATATCCACCTTCTATTAATTTACAACCACAATGAGCACAAACACTCACTTGGGGATTCAAAGCCAAATAAAACAAATCGCCAGATCTACTCAACATTTCCTTGGTAAAATCGTTGCCCTTTTTAGTAAGAGAATAAACTTTCTTTTCCCTTGAACCAGTTTTATCTACCTTGACAAGTTTTTCCTTTTCCAGTATATCTAAAAACGGATAAATCTGACTTGTGCTTATTTTTTTACCTATTTTCCCTTCCAATTCTTTCATTATTTCATATCCGTGCTTTGGCTTTTCCATTAAAAGCAGAATTGTGTAGAATTTCACTAGGCTAGCTATCTTTATAACCATGTTAATTTACTTTGAAAGCATATATTTAAATATTTTGATATATCTAAATTTTAATAGGTTATCGGTATGGACAATAAATTAATCGCAATAATAGGTGTTTTTGCAATTTTAATTGGATCTATTTTTGCAATGTCTTTTACTAACAAAAACAGCAACCCCAGTGGTTCAGTTACTAAGTCAAATGAAAACTACGACGACATGTCTAGCCATCATAGAAGTGCACCTAAAATAGTAGATAAAGGTCCTGATGCTATAGATTTTAACGACGCGGCAGGCAAACCTGCTCCTGATTTTGCTCTGATGAACCAAGATGGAGAAATGTTTAAACTAAGCGATTACAAAGGAAAAAATGTTATTCTTTTTTTCAACGAAGGTTCTATGTGTTATCCGGCATGCTGGAACCAGATAGCATCATTAGCAAAAGACCAAAGATTTAATAATGATAACACGACATCTGTTTCGATTGTGATAGACTCAAAACAGCAATGGGATAAAATCATACAGTCCCAACCAAAACTTCAGGGAGCGACAATACTCTTTGACACGGATACTCAAGTATCAACAAATTATGATGTTTTAAATTTGGAGTCTTCTATGCATAAAGGATCCTATCCCGGACACACATATTTCATTGTCAATAAAGACGGCATCATAACCTTTGTATTGGACGATCCTAACATGGCAATAAACAATGGAATTCTGGTTTCTAAATTATCATCTTAAATGGTAGGTAGAGTAAATGGAAATATTGGTTATTGCATCATTGATAACTGCGTTTATAGCTGGCTTAGCAGCGCTGTTTGCGCCGTGCTGCATAGGCGTCTTGTTGCCGACATACTTTGCTTCAATATTCAGACAAAGGAAAACGGTTCTCCTAATGACTTCGGTATTTTTTCTAGGATTATTGGCGGTGTTTCTTCCGCTGGGTTTGGGATTTGGTTTTTTGGGAGAATTATTCAAGGAGTATCATAACACAATATACATACTCGGAAGCATATTCTTGTTCGTATTGGGCATTTCAATACTATTCGGATATCATTTTTCCGTTCCTTTTCATATGAAATCAAACAATAAAATAACTGGCGCAAAATCTATATTCTTGATGGGAATATTTTCCGGTTTTGCCACACTATGTTGTGCTCCTGTGTTAGCGGGCGCTATGGCCTTATCTGTTTTGCCAGGATCTGTTCTATGGGGAGGCATATATTCAATAGCTTACGTGCTGGGTATGGTGTCTCCATTGTTCTTAATATCATATTTTATAGATAAAACAAAAATCGTAGAAAAAATGAATATTTTCAAAAAAGAAATAAAATATGAAATTTTTGGAAGGAAGATCAATTTAACAACCTCTGATTTAGTTTCCGGTATTATTTTTGTTGTTATGTCGACCATTATTCTATATTCCGTCATGACAAACAAAGTAGCGGTTCACTCTTCAACTCAAACTGATATCAATATAGTGGCTGCACAAATAACAGACTTTATAATTTCGAAAATTGAAATTTTCCTGATGCTGTTTGTTTTAGTGTTGTTTTTATCAATCTATAAAATTGTTATTTCACGTAAATTAAAGCATAAATAAATATCAAAGGAAATCATATTTTTCCTCAGCCGAAGCATCATCGGAAGTATCTTTTAAACACATCGGTTGTTCTTTCATTCGTATCTGCCTCCACTATTTTCGCTCATTTTCCCTTTATAGAAGTAATTAGAATATAGAGTATATCCAAAATGCGA
Source organism: uncultured archaeon (assembly GCA_964372465.1). Lineage (GTDB taxonomy): Archaea > Aenigmatarchaeota > Aenigmatarchaeia > CG10238-14 > CG10238-14 > JAGVVZ01. Next base: position 1,182 of record CAYJRA010000015.1, on the reverse strand, counting down.
ACAAAAAGAAAGGACGCATAGTTCGCAAAACTTATAAATAGTTTTATGGAAAGTTAAGATGTGGTTACATGAATATTATAATACCGTTGTGGTTCTACGGTTTCGATTCAATCATGTATTTCATTAGCTCTATGGTCGGCTTTACACTAAGTTATTATTTTTATCAAATATATTCAATAAACTCAAGAAAAAGACATATGTTTCTTCATCTTGGATTTTTAATTCTGTCTCTTGGTCTCCTTAGTCTATCAGTAACAAACACGTTCAGTTACCTTGTTTTTAAAAACTGCCATATATCGTGCAGCCTGGGTTTAATAGATAATGTATTTTCTTTAGAAGATTTTACATACTTTATGTATTTCGGCCTTAGCATAATCGCTTATTTCTTTTTCATTCTTGCCTATAAAGATGAAGGTTCAAATACTTTCAATATTTTAATTATTTTATTTTTTGGTTATTTGGCTTTCATTATACTGCTATTAGCTCTGATACAGCATTACATGCTATGGTATTTTTATTCTGAGTATTTTCATCTAATTGGTTTAGCAATGATAGTTTTTGTTGTTTTCAGGACAATTATTAATTACAATGAAAGAAGAGACTTGAACTCATTCCTAGTAATGATGTCCTTTATTCTTATTTCTTTATTCCATGTGTTTTATTTATTCTCATTCACCAGCGAGTGGATGTATGTCCTTTCTCATTTATCACTGTTGGCCGGCTTCGTCTCCCTTTTAGTTATGGTATCTAGGTGAAGAATAAATGAACTCCCGTAGAACGAAAACCCAGATATACATAGATATTTTGCGTTCTATTCAAAGAAACCATGGTAAACTAAAAAAGACTCATATAGTGTATAAAGCCAATTTAACTCACACCAGACTGGATGAATATTTGGATTTTCTACTATCAAAAGAATTTGTCGTAGAGAACAGGATTAATAATCAAATATTTTATATAATGACACCCAAAGGCGAGGTTTTCTTAAACCAGATAAACAAATTAAAAGAAATATCGGAAGCTTTCGGAGTGCCGTTATAAAATATGGGGCAAACCTACTTTATTATATTTATTAATTCCCACATAAATAAGGTGATCATATGAGTAAAATGGAAATAGAACATGTAGAAAATGGACCTTTTTTAATCAAAAAAGATGGAAAGGTTGAAATGGCTCTGTGCA
>CAYJRA010000014.1:8269-20934 GCA_964372465.1 uncultured archaeon | reverse complement strand
AGATAGAAGATTCGCTATTTGGCTGGTCAACTCTTGCGACGAGTTCTCGAAAGGGAGTAAAAGAGATATAAATTCAATAGGTAATTAAATAATTATGAAACCGTTCTGCGAGAACATTGCAACAGAATTTTTGCCGGCTGTGCGTTCCATAGTGGCTAGAGAATTGATAGAGAATCATGGACTAACCCAGAAGCAAACGGCTAAGATTCTTGGTTTAACTCAGCCTGCCATATCCCAGTATTTGCGTCAGTCCAGGGGATCGAAGATAAAGGTGCTGGAAAAAGATACTAGAGTCATGGAATTGATTTATGATCTGACAAAAAGAATCAAGGATGAGAATGCAAGCATATTTGAAATAACTTCCAAGATATGCGGCATCTGTAAGAAAATCAGGGAAGGAAGAATTATAAGCTCAGATTATGTGTACAGCGAATGCCCCATTGAAGTTTAGTTCATTTCTTCTCTTTCAGCTCTTTCCATTTCTGTTTCAATTTCTCAAACTGGTCTTTGATTTTTTCTTTGGCTTCGTCTTTTTCTCCTTTTGGCTTGAAGCCGCCTTCTGTCTTGAATCCCTGTGAAGTTGGCCAGAGAAGATACCCTAAGACTAAGACGCCGCCTATCACGACAATGATCAAAGTCCATTTAATTATGTTCCCTAGCGTGCTTGGCTTGCTGGCAGGGAACGATGTTTCTATCAGTTGATTGGTTTCAGAATATAGTTTTTGGATAGAGTCTATCAAATCATAAGCCGATCTAGAATCTCCTAAGTCATTGAACTGAACGGCCTTGTTGTATTTGCCTTTCAATTCAGTTAGTTTGCTCTCTATTGCAGTGGTGTTTTTACCTTCACTTTTTAATCCTTCTATCAATCCTTCCAAATCGCTTATTTTTACCTTCAATTCATTTAAGGTTGAGTTGACGCTGACTTGCACTTGCACGCCGGGCAGAATCTTCAAAGTGAAGTCTGCACTGACAGAGGCGAAATCGCTTTTGGCAACAAATTTGCTGGGATAGTCTTTAACACTAACATTTTCTGGAATCGAAAACGCAACTTTATATGATTTATTCGATAGCGGGTCAATGTTTACTTTGTCTGATGGGGTGATCTTATACCAGCCGCTGTCCAATCCGGTTATCTCCAATTTGACATCCTGCCACTCAGTGCTATTTATATTGCTCACCATAACGTCTTCTGTTCTGTTTTGGCCCTGGACGATGGAGATAGTGGATGAATATGACGTTATTTCCAGATATACCGCAGGCTTGCCTTCCACTTTATTAGTTGATTCTTGCTCTGCTGTTAGCAGTGTTTCACTCGTTCCAGCGCCACCGGAACTTGCTGAAGTGGTGCTGCTGGATGAAGATGATGGGGCAGTAACCGTAACTGCAGTTGTTACCCCAGCCGGATTAAACCACATATTTGATGGCGTGCCATTGACTGTCAGCGTGCATGATGAGGCTGCAGTGCTGCCAGCAGTAATTGTGAATGTGGCGATGCATGTAGAGGATCCCGGAGTTGGTAGGAAGCTTGTTGACGGGCAATTGGAATATGTTGGATTGGAAACAGAATAGCCGCCGCAATTCTCCGTGACGTTTATGTTGGCTGATGAGTTGATCAGCAATCCGTAGTTTGTAACATTTACATGCAATTTGGTAGTCGTGCCATTGCTCACACTTATTCCACCCGAGCAGGAATCATCACCGAATCCACATCCAGTGATGTTAGAACGCATGTATAATCCAGTATTGTTTATTGAGAATGGGGATAGGCTGCCGATTCCACTGAATGTTCGCGAGTCATCTCTTGTGAAATTTACAACAACCCATCCTCTGTATCTGCCGCCGACCCTATTGTCCTGAACTGTGAAGTTAGTTGAATAGTTGCCGCCGATATTAATAGGTTCGGTCCCTTTCGTCAATAACGAGCTGCCTGATGTAGGAATTCTGAGCGTTGTGATATTATTTTCCGTCAGGAAAACAGATGTTACGTTTGTTTCGTTGATGCTGTCAATTCTAGTGCCATTCATATAATAGATTTTGAATATGGCTTTCGCGGTTTCATTGACAGTGTTATTCTCTATGACATTGTTCCCATCAGCGGAAAGTATGTCGAGAACATCCACTCTCAGAAGACTGGTTAAATTCATCTTCAGAGTCAAATTGAAGCCCGTATATGGGTGAGAGTCTGGCGTGCTGAAAAATATCCATCCTTCGTAGATGCCAGCTTTGTTTTCTGTCAGAGATGTATTAAGAGGAAAGGTTATATTCAGGGTGTGGTTGCTGTTTCCAACCAAAGGCGACGGCAGACTATCGTAAGTGAAATTGATATAATTGCTTGAATTTGTATTTAAGAATAATGCATTTCTAGAGTTGGATACAGTCATAGGCAAGTCATAGCTTCCGGTATTGTTTAGAGTCATATTCAAAACCCTCGTCACATTACCGTAAAGATTTTCATCTAACGTAATTGCCGTGGAGTTTATCGTATTATTGACGACCAGCGTTCCCGTTCTGACAGTAGATCTTACCGGCAATTTCAGTTTAGTGCTGCCGTAGATCAAAAATCCTTCATAACTGCCGTCTAACGTGTTGTTTGGCACTGTGAAATTGATGCCTATACCAACCGTGTAGTTGCTCAGGCTTGTCTTGTTGAATGTCATGGTCGTATAGTTTGTCGTTATCCATTGGGAAGCATTGACATACAGATAAGCAACGGCTGTATATGTGTCGCCTGTTGCGTTAGTCATATTTCTTGTTTGGATTTTCCACACACCTTTCTCTATCGCAGTGGTCTCGTTATATTCTTCGTGTTCTGCTCCAGACACATTGGCGAATCTATGCTTAGCCAGCGAGCTAGCAATGACAGTATCGTTCGGAGATAGCAGATTGAATGAATAGTTGCTGGCTCCAGTCCAATTCAGCGTTACTTTCAATCTTGAAACAATAGATGAATCAGGTACAAGAAATGTGAAATTGTTCTGCGTATTGTTTTCAAATCTTCTTACCAGATAAAATTCTTTTGTTTCTCCGACGCTGTTAATTGTGACGTTGCCTTCGTTCCTCAAGGTGATGTTTTCTATTGTCGTGTTGGTCGCATTCATCACATTTCCGAATGTAATGGAATATGTAGAGGTGTTTAATGTGCTATAGGCAATAGACCCATTATATCCAATGGCTGAAGTAGAGTTTCCATACACTCTAATCTCCCAATATGCTGAGTCTGCAGGGAAAAAACTGAAGACAAATTCCTCATTAGTCTGCGTCTTGTTTATCCCCTTTGCTTTCAGTCTGCCTGTGTTGTCGAATAAGAATGCATCCAGGTCTTGCGTCGACTGCCAGCCGGATAGATTAATATAAATGCCGGTTGCATTGGTGACATTGTTTGTGTTGAAGTAATAGGATTGATACGAGGATGCGTTTATCGGCAGGCTGCCGCCGAAGCTGCCTATGCCTGTTGACTGGGATACGGTATTGTTATCGCTGATCGGTATATCTAGAATAACAGATACATTTAGCGTCTCGTTGGTCTGCGTCTTGTTTCTTATTGTCAGTATTCCTGCATAATATTTTCCTGGGCTGCATTGCAGATGGATGAAGTCTATGTTGTCCATGAGTGTGACATTATCTGAAATCATAAAGGTGCTGTTGAAACTGCCGGTGGCATTTCTAATCCATAGATGATATCTGCTCGCATCCTCTCCGCTGGTACATTGGGTTAGAGTATTAGCCTGGGAATAATTTCCTGAAATGACTGACGTGCTATTCAGTATCTCGGCTATCGTATTTTGATACGTGCTGTTTAAGATCAAGGATATGTTGCTCTGGTAGTTGTTGGTCCAGTTCAGATAGACAATATCAGGAGTTGCATTAAACTGCTGCAACGGCGAGCTGGTGATGACTGCTCTTACCTCGATAAAAACAGCCAGTAGCATAATCGCAAGCAACAATGAAGCAAATTCTTTCCGCATAGAATCTACATATTATTATGTTCAGTTAAGGTAAATAATACTTTCTTCTTTCACTTGGTAGAAGATTTTTTCATATTTTTTTGCTCGGTTGTTTTTAGTATGAGATAAATAAAACCGCCGAAAATGCTGATTATTGGGTTAAGAAAACCGGCCGAAGTTAAAACGAAAATTGAAATGAAAATGGGCGTTGTCTTTTCAAAGGATTTTATTACTGGAAAACTGTTTTCCAAATCCTGTACAGCTAGATTGATGCCGTTCCGGTCAATTGCTTTTAACGATGCATTTTCATATTCATTTACTGCTGTCAAGCAGCCGGTATAAACTCCCTCGCAACCTTTTCTGCTGTCTTCCGGCAAAGAGTCGTGGCTGTATTTTATATACGATCTTATAAATTCTGAATCTGTTCTTACCTTTTCTTTTTGCGCATTGATTATTTCGTCTTGGTTTGGCAGGAGAAGTGATATTGTTTTTGCAGTAGAATCATGAACAGCCTTTTCATACGCATTTGCATTTGCAGACATCGCTACCAATATTCCCAATGAAAGGAACAGTCCGACCATGCCTAGATTTTTTGCGATATAACTGTATCCTGTGATGATGGAATATTTTTTCGGTTCAAAGAACCTTATCGTTAAAATGTTTGAAATAGCTAATGCAATGAATGCTATGAGGATTTCAACCGAGTTTGTGACAAGAAAGGTAGATGCAACAGAAATAATACTCCCTATAACAACTAGTTTAGGATTGATCTCTTCGATATATTTTATTGTTATAATAGTTCCAAATGCGATTAACGCAAAACTAAGAAGTAGATAGGAAAAAATATTGACCCATAAATAATGGAACACCTTATTGGAAGAGTAGGAGAGATCATTCTCTTTTAAATTGTTCATGAATATTTCAAAAATTTTGTACTGCACGTCAATGACTTTCGGCAGCACCATGGATGAATTGTAGATTATAATAAAAGCGATAAAGAATAGAATTAGTGGAAACAAAGATGAAAATATAGATTTGAACCCCATTTTAATTATTTGGGATTTTTTAATAATATAGGGTATGTATTTTCTGCATTACCTTTACATAATTTTTGTATTTTGGTAAAGATTAATCATTTATCATGAGAAACCCAATAAATATTAAGTTAATAGTTATTATAATGCGGTTATTATATGGAAGAAGTTAAAGAATGGCTGGATGAAAATGGAAACAAATACAAACATCCAACCTTATCTGCATTTGTAAATAATGCAGTATACGAAAAATTAAAAGAGGTTAAATTAAAAAATAGGTGTTCAAATGACAACGACTTTAAGAACAGTAGATTTGTTTGCAGGTGTTGGCGGAATTAGGTTGGGATTTGAAATGGCTGGATTTAGAACAGTTTTTGCAAATGATCTTGATACAAGTTGTAAATCTACATATGACCTAAACTTCAAAGAACCAAAATTAAATAATGAAGATATTTGGAAATTAAATATTGCTCATTTGCCGGAATTTGATATCCTTCTCGGTGGATTTCCTTGTCAAGCTTTTAGCATTGCAGGTTATAGAAAAGGCTTTAGAGATGAAAGAGGCATAGGTAATTTATTTTTTAGAATCGCAGAAATTCTGGAAGCAAGAAAACCAAAAGCTATTTTATTAGAGAATGTTAAAAATCTAAAAACTCATGATAAAGGCAAAACATTCAAGATAATAAAAGAAACTCTACAAAAATTAGGCTACCACGTAAAGGCTGAAGTTTTGAATAGCATGACGCATGGAAATATACCCCAAAATAGAGAAAGAATATTTATAGTCGGTTTTCTTGATAAAAAACACTGTGAAAATTTTGAGTTTCCAAAACCTATTCCTCTAACAAAAAGTTTTAAAGAATATGTAGCGAACGAGGCAGATAATAAATACTACTATAACGATAAACCTCTGTTTGAAAAATTAAAGAAAGAGGTTGATTTAGAAAATACAGTTTATCAATGGCGCCGAAGATATGTCAGAGCAAATAAAAAAGGCGTTGTTCCAACATTAACTGCAAATATGGGTTTGGGTGGTCATAATGTTCCAATCGTAAAAAACTGCAATGGCATTAGAAAATTAACTCCGCGAGAATGTTTTTTGCTTCAAGGTTTTCCTGAAAATTTTAAACTACCTGAAATTGCAGACACTAAACTCTATCATCAAGCCGGAAACAGCGTAACCGTTCCAGTCATAGAGAGAATTGCAATAAACATGCGAAAGATTTTGCTAAATCAAGTTCCGCCAAGAAAAGATATAATTACTGCCTATCTTTAAAAATCTAGATAATCTGCCTTACTTTTTCGATATATTGTTCTGGTCTTCTAGAAATAATATTTTTAAGATTTCTTTGTGCTATCCAAATATTATTTCTTTTTAAAGAAGGATTCATTCCTACTGTTATGAACCAGCATTCATATATCTTATCTTTTTTTAGTTCAAATATGCCTAAAACTTTATTTCTAATTGTTGTGTTCCTTTTGCAATAAATATACATTCTTCTTGAAGAAATCTTCTTGTTCATGTAATTATTTTTTACATAAACCTCAATCCCTCCTTCATACGTAAAAATCCCAAACTCTTTAGGTTCAGGAAGAAGATTGCTCATTATTACTGGGAGCTTTCCATGTTCTATCTTTATTTTTTTGTACTTATTATGCGATTCTAATATCTTTTTTGTAGTTGTAGAACTCGCTTCCCGTATGATTTCTGTTTCATATAAATATGAACCTTGATTAAAAGGAACGCCAAATTTTTTCAAGTCTTCTCCAGTAATAACATACTGAATTTTTACGTACAAATCACCCACATCACAGAATTTTCTAAGCAAATTCATATCTATTTTTGATTTGAGATAAACGCCAAGAGGATCTATATCACCTTGATTGTTCTTTTTAACAAGAGTTGCGTAAATTAAAATTATTTTTTTAGGGTCATTTTTCACCAATCTATTAGAAAGTATGGTATTGAATTGTTCTGCCGTTAATCCTATCCACCTATCTTCTTCAGAAACATTTTTTATTTCTATATAAAGACTTGGCGCTCTTTCTTTATTGACCTCTACAATTTTTATAATATCTGGATCTGAAATATTCTCTTTATTTAATTGGTGTATATCAAAATCGAGCGTAAGTTTTTTGTTTATACTTCTTTCTATTATTTTTGCAACACCTATCTCTATAAGTTTGCCTATAACAAAGCTATCAATTATGCCACCTAGACCTCGATATTGACCTGTGGTTCTGTTCGTTACCAGTTTTGTCTTATCGAGATGATATTCTAAAGCGAATTTGAAGCATCTATCTAAGTCTTCTTGATTTAATTGGTACTCTATATCATTTTGTTTCATATTCTAATAGCCTCTTTAATACCTTTTTAATGTTTCTCTTTGCCTCATGCTCCCATATTCTTACTACTTTATAGCCCTCTTTTTTAAGTATTTTGTTATTTTTTCGATCTCTTTTCGCATTTGCATCTATTTTCGGAAGCCAATATCTCTTATTTGTTTTTGGTTTTATATAGCACTTTGGACATTTGTGCCAAAAGCAACCATGCAGAAAAACAGCAGTTTTTGTATTTTCAAAAATTAAGTCTGGATTTCCCGCTATTCTGGGATGCATTTTATGCTTAACTTTATTCCCCTTCAAATAGGCATGTATCTTTTTTTCTTGAGTTGTCCATTTGCTCCTGATTCTTGACATTGTTCTACTTCTTTGCTCAATTGTCAAATTGTCGGCCATAAATATAGAATATTTGACTTGCTTTATTAAAACTACGGAAAATGACATCCTTGCTCAAAAAACCCTTCTCAGAAGAAATGATTAAACTGCTACATTTGCCTGACGCTAACTTTACAGTTAACTATTTTATAGTAATAACAGTTAAGGCAACAATCTCTCAGGCGTTCTCGGGAACAGCATGACTTCTCTGATATTTTTGATATCCAGCATCTGCATTACCAGTCTCTCAATACCTATGCAAAATCCACCCATTGGCGGCGAGCCGTATTTAAAGTATTTTGTAAACCATTCAACACTTTCGGGCAGCAAACCTTTCAATTTTACTTGTTCCATAAGCTTGTCATATCTATGCTCTCTCTGTCCGCCCGAGCTTAGCTCTATCCCTTTATAGATCATATCCACGCTTCTGGCCCATGTTGGATCCTCGTCAACACGCATGACATAGAATGGTTTGACAGCAAATGGAAATCTGTTTACAAAGAAGAAATCACTTCCATACTTTTTTTTCACATACTCCCATAATAGCATTTCGCTTTCTCTGTCATAATCCTCTTCTCCTCTTTTGTACTTCTTTCCAAAGCCATCCAAGACATCGTAAATTTCAGGGAACTTCAATTCGGGAAACGGTGTTTTCGGAATTTCCAGTTTTTTGCCCAGAATTTCAAGATCTTCCTTGCATTCCTTTTCAACCTTTTTGAATGCGTTAACCACGAGCTGCTCCTCTACCCTCATCGTATCTCTTTCATCTTTTATGTAGGATAGTTCAACAGCACAGCCCCTATGCTCGCAGGTATGCCTTATCGTATGACTGAGCTCGGCTCTCCAACTCGGCCCTATATCAAATATTTTAGGTATGCCGCCAACTATTGTCAATTCTCTGTGCAACTGCGGATCTTGCCTCAAGAAAGCTTCTTTATCAAAATATGTCACCGAGAAAACTTCCGATCCTCCTTCTGATGCGGCTCCGATAATGCATGGGGTAAAGACTTGAGTGAAGCCTTCCTTCCTTAAGTATTCTTCCATACCCTCAACTACTTTTGACTGTATTCTCATTATGGCTCTGTTTCTTGGCGAGCGAAGATCTAGAGGCCTCCAGTCCAATCTGGTATCCAGCTCGGCGGGCGTCTTCCCAGATGGATCTAACGGCAGTGGCGTTTCCGATAATGAAAGGATCTCTATTTTTTCTGGAATAATTTCCTGTCCTCCAGGAGCTTCTTTGTTTTTCTGGAGTTTTCCATGAACGGAAATGACCGATTGCCTGGTCATTTTTTCCACTTTGTCAAGCACATCTTTGCTCACCTCTTTCTTGTGCACTGTGACTTGTAAATAGCCCCCAGCTGTGTTCAGTTTAATGAATTTCAATCCGCCCAGATTTCTTACTTCATCCACAAAGCCATTTACTTCCATATTCACACCTCATTAATTTTTATTCTGAAGATTTTTCAATCTTTGGTTTTATCGTTTCACTCTTTATTTGCATGTATAATCCAGACAATTTCACGGGCCTGTCTCTTTCGTTTTCGATTAATCTGCATCTTTTCAAAGAATTCAGATTGTTCCATATGCACGATTTTGAGCATTTTAGTTGATAGGACAAACTCTCCGTAAATGAAGTTATGTTTTCATAGTTATTGCATTCCAAATCAAGCAATATCAATTTTTGTTTTTTCGTGAGTCTCTCTGCCAGTATTCTTTCTAAACACAGCAATAATTGAGTATAGTTAGGGCTAGATAGAAAACCGTTGCCTTTCAGCTTTCGTCTTGGATTGGCATCACTTTCACTTTCAACAATTACCGTTTCCAATCCATTTAAATGTTTTGTACAGGAAATGTTGGACTCGAATTACTGCGAATGTATTCACTCATCTTTGACCAAATCATAGTAAGAATCACAGAAGCAAGTAAATTTGCATTCTTCCAATAATAATAACGACTCAAAACCCTGTATTGAATCAGAAAATTTTTCCCTTATTTCTTCCAGAATTGAGTTGAAATGAAGGTGCTATAACGGCAGAAAAAAAGCATGCGGAAAATGCGATGCCTGTAAACTCCGATTAAAAGCATTTGAAGATGTTGGAAAAAAAGATCCTGTTGAGTATGAAGTGGTAATGTAATTCTATCTCAAGTATATGCTTCATTTAAAAATCTGGTTTTTTATCTTTTAATCAAAGCCTCAAATCCGATGAAGATTGATGGGCGACTTGATTTAATGAAGAGAGCCTTAAAAAGCCGAGGAGAGGAATTAAAGCGGGAATGTCTATGATCCACTTACGTAATTCCATATGACAGACAAAGCATTATCATCCTCCGTTCACAGAGCTAAGACCAAACATGTGGAATTGCGATAGCTTTTAATATTCTTATTCCCACGTTTATGTGGGTGATGTAATGAAAGTGGAAACAATAGATGAAAAATGGAGGGTTACTATACCGAAGGAAGTCAGAAAGAAAGTAAATATATTCCCAAAAATGCCTGTAGGCGTAACACTAGAACGCAATCGAATTATTATAACGCCCCTGCTCGCAAGAGCTGATAGAAGAAAGGCAGATTCACTGACTTGGCTTCTTGAGCATCCTACACGGGCAGACCCAAAGAAACTGAAAAAGATAGATCTAGAAAAAATGGAAGATGAGATGTGGCTTCCATGATTTTCGTAGATTCTAATATTTGGATATTTTTGAGCATGGAAAACTATCCAGAACATCCAATCGCCAGGGTGAAGATTAGAGAAATAAGAGAAGGTGGTATCGCAACAAATGTTGTTGTTATATCAGAGGTATTCCACAAACTTAGTGTTCTGCTTGATCGGAGTCAAGCGTTGTTACGAGTGACCAAGATATTGGACTCTACAGACGTTGTTTATATTCCGACGGACTCGCAAACACTGAGGAAAGCGCTTCAACTAGCAAAAGACAGACAGGTACGAATAAATGACGCCATCATCGCAGAGCAAGCATTAGATGTTGGCGCCAGTGTTTTGACGGACAATGCAAAGGATTTTAGAAAAGTTCCTAGCCTGAAAGTGATGTTACTCAGATAATTACCATAGTTCTTGAAACTTTTAGTATCGTAGCGGTACAAGAAATAATTGGGGGCGCGATGTAGCGATAGATTACTTGTTTCCTTGGGCATGCTTTGAGGCGACGCTTAGTCCTTGTTGTTCAATCCTAACCCGTTGCAGAGGAGAGGAAATGTTTTATTGTAATTTTTTATCTCGGAAAAGGGTAAATTGCCTGTTTCTCCTAGCATAAATAACAAGGTGATTTCTCCTGGTAGAGGAAAAAATTAAATAAACAAAAACCATACTTCTGTTGATGGTTAAGAAAGATTATTTGCTGCTTGGTATAATGATTTCGGCTGTATTGATAGCTATTTTTATAGTGAATAATTACAAGCAAATGGGAATAGAACCGGCATCGACAACCACAACTCTATTACCGTTTACAGAGGAATATTGCCACAAATTCAGGCACGATAATTGTCCAAGCCAGTGTGAGGTCGGATCTTCTTGTCCTATGTGTCTAGATATAGGATGCCATGCCAAGGATGCACACAGAGCAAAGGAAACAACTACTTTACCAGGTGGAGAAGAGAAGGAAACTGACCAAACAGAGTCAACGACCACTTTAGCTGCTAAATATGATTGTAGGATAACCAGATTCAGGATCAAATCTTATGGATATAAGGCAGGCAACCTAACAGTCTATTTCCAGAATGTAGGCTCGTCTTGGATATATAACTATGATTTAACCATGCATAAAGGCAGCGAGCAGGAAGTTAAGTCATTCTATAACTTGACAGTGGAGCCAAGAGAGACAGAGAGGTTTGATATTTTTGGCATGGGTAAAAATGTGACAAATATTACCGTATCTGTTCCGGGCTGCGATTTAAGCCATACTATAGAAGTGCACGAAGTTAATTAGAGTTCTCTTTTGTTAGGTAAACAATAGCTTTTAATGAATCTCTTCTCCAAAAACCAAATTCATATCTAGACACACCAGTTCTTTTTAATTTTTGTGGATCATATACAAGTAATACGGCCAATATGTCTCCTTCTGATTTCAAATACCCCAAAAGCGCATGTTGTGAGAAATCGTTGTTTTTATTAACGGGAATATATGTTCCCCAAGTTACATTTTGGGGGAGAGGTCTATCCTCGTTATCTCCAAACTTATATTCACATAGATCACTGTTCTTGTCCCTATCTGTAGCATGTTTTAGGGCATAGCCAACTCTCTCTTTTGATACGGATCTGATTATAGCATCTTCTAGATTCAAAAGATCCAAAATCTGCCTTTCAATCAAACCTGTATCAGTTAAAGGAAGACCATATTGTACATTTGTCTTTACCATTGGCACATTTATATCTGGTAGAATCTCTTCGGCCAAATCTCTTACATTATATAAAGTACTAGGTAGTCTAGATGAGACATCTGATATCCATTCTCTAAACTCTCTGTATAATGTCCCATCTGATAGTCCTGAAAAAAGTACATATGGTTTATATACGAGATATTCATAAAGCGTTCCCACTTTATTCACCTGTATATCTAGTAATCCCTTGATATATATAATTTCCTATCAAATAGTAGTAAAAACTCTTATTATAACACTTTTTGGCTATAAATTATCCCATTTCTATAAAATAGGAAAGATTTTACTACTAAATAATATAGAATTTACTATATACTTCTGTATACAAAACATTTAAAGTCTATTTTTCTATAGGGTTTATCTGAGACAATGGTATTTGAAGCATTGTTAGTATTAGTTTTGCTTTTGATTGTCGGCTTTTTTTCGACAATGGTAACCGCCGGATTCGGGGGTTAAGACGCTTCATTTCTTTTTTCTTTTCTATTTTTAGTGTAAACTGGGTATTTCAGCAATCATCCGGTAGATTGATTTAAATCTGTAATTTGTTTATTTTGTACATGGTTGAGTATG
>CAYJRA010000014.1:0-8169 GCA_964372465.1 uncultured archaeon | reverse complement strand
TATGCTAGGGCAATATATAATATAGCTGAAAAATATTTTGAAAGAATAGGCGAAAAATGCCCAATAATGGCGAATTCCGGCTTTGATTCTCCATTTCCCAATGCTGGCAACCCAAAAATTGACAGATTAGACTCTTTTGTTGGCTTAGAAGGAGACGCTAGATATTATATGGGATTTCTTGATAGGCTCTCACGCATCCCTAGAGACCAACTGGATGTTGACACATTAATAGATTTAAAGATGCTTTATAGAAATATTCAACTAATCATTTTCCTGTTTCTGCAAAAAAAGATGCATAGGAGAGACCCAACACTTGTAATAAGAGGTATTTTTAATGCTTTGGATTTTGATGAAGAAAATGGATCTAGAAACGCAGATAAGATAGTAGGAAGCATACCACATTATTTACAAGAATATGAAGGATTAGGTGTGGCATTTCACCCCGTTTTAAAAGGAAGTGCATTTTTATTGGCAAAAGATCTGTTAGTGGGATTAGATGAATCAAGAGCTAGCCCAAGACGTATAAAAATAGCAAAAGAAAGATTGGGAGAATATATTAAATTTGTAGAGCAAAGCAAAGAAGCAAAAATGTTGGGTATAGGTGAAGGTACTTTAAGAAGGATTTTGAAACTTTATGGAATAGAACATGTTGCTAAAGATCTGTATTCTTGGGCATTATCTGAATATAATGAGTGTTTGGATAAGATTGGTGAAACAGCTGGAGAAATCGATCAAAATAAAGGATGGAGACGTTTATTAAAGGACTACAGGACAAATAGCACAGATGCCCAGCATCTTTTAAGCCTTTATAGAACCGAAGCAAAGCGGTTTCTAGATTTATTAAAGAATGTAGTTGGCAATAGAAAAACATATCCATTTCAAGTTAAACTTACGCCGGTTAGGCTGAGGGATATAATACGAGTCGCTCATTATGATCCCGATTTTAGACGCATGACAGGTACTTTATATATCACTCCGAGAAGAGATGGGGAACCGGAAGAGAACAACGATTTAGAAAGAGATGTGAAACTTATTACAGCACATGAATCTGGCGGTCACCATTTATATGACTTTTCTAAACCGCGAAATAATCCTGTCAGAGCTGGAATTGATACAAACTTCAATACGGAAGGTTTTGCAACCTTTGCTGAAAGTTGCTTAGCTCATGATATTGGTTACTATGAAACACTGAAGGATGAACTGTTGGAAAGAAATCATGCATTAAAGGTAGCCACAAGATTATTAGTAGACACAGGAATACATACAGGAAGATTGGAATATGAGGAAGCTGTGGATTTATATAAAGATATAGGTATGAACCAGCAAGAAGCTGTTGCAGAAGTAACTGAAGGAATTTATACAGGGTATACAGGAGGATTGTTCAAATGCTGCTATCATTGGGGAAAAATTCTATATAAAGAGTTGTATGAATATGGGCAGCAGAAAGGCTTATCACCTGAGCAAATCTATTCTGTGTTTCTAAGCGGAATCACAGGCTTTGATCTGCTAAGAATGAAGATTAACAGTTTGACGAAAAATTAGTCGATTTTTTGATACATCATAGATGAACCTATTGCTTGAATAGCGGCTGCACGGGCTTCCCTTCTAGATCCATAGCTATGATAACTGCTTCTGATTTCAACAACTTCATAGACCCAATTTTTACCGGGCTCAAAATATGTTCTAATGGTATAGGTTTTACCATCTATCGTTTCTTCTTTTTCTTGCAGTTGATCCATATTATTCCTTTAATTTGTACAAAATTAAACTATTTAAACTTATGGCAACTCACAGTTAATTTATATGCATAATTTTTTAATACCCTCCGGTTTGTTAACAGCGACACTATATTTTCAGCATAGAGATAAAATTAGAGGTGGATGGCGCGATTTACACTGTTATATAGACCCCTTTCAAGGGCCCCGAGAGTTATATTTTTATTATATGAGTCATAACGGGAATGCAGGGCTTCTATATATAAGAAGCGATTCTGGAAAACTAAGATTATATTCAAAAATACACTACGAAATCCCATTTCCAGATAGTAGTTGTTTAGTGATTGATCTTTGTAGATCCTATATGGAACCTTATGATCCAAATGATCGGAGGTTATATGATATTTACGGGAGAACTTCTAAAGTCGGTCCAGTTGTAGCTGTTGCCCATAAAGTTGGGAATAGACCAGCAAATAAAGTAGCAAAATTCATAACTGTTGGTGTTTTATGAAACTTAATGCTGAGTTTAGGTTTAACTGGGGAAATCTTGAGAGGCAGAAATTATTCTCACAACTGAATATTGACAATTTGGAACTCAGGGTTAATTTAAAATCGATATTGTTTTAGTTTTACTGTATGTCTGGATTAGAAGACTATTCACTTTCTAGGGGCGTATAATTTTAGAAAATATGATTCATTTCAGCTGATTGATTCTCGATGCCCCGGAGGGGATTTGAACCCCAGACCTTCGCCTTTCTTCTTGAACTAGGAGAGCGCTGCTCTGTCCAAACTGAGCTACCAGGGCATATTATAATAAAATAGATTGTTGAAATTTTAAGAAGTAGTTTTGTGTTTCTTAATTAGATACAGGGTTAAAGGCACAAACAGCAAAGTTATGAGAGCAGTAGTCAAGTCCATAACCAAATCTTGATATGTGCCTATTTGGGTTGGATAAAATTCGATATTTGTAATATTTATTATATGTTTTAATGCTTCTGTCCTTTCTATTAATTCCCAAGTTAATCCCAAAATTGGTATTGAAATGACTTGTCCAGATTCATAATATATTTGCGGGATTTTTCTGTTTTTGAACAAATATTGGGCTCCGAATTTCACAGCCAGAGATGTTAAATACAGAACGGCACCGCGCCATTGTTCATCTAATCTTAATCTATAATCTATGAATTGAACCGGATCATTTGAATCTTGTGGTCCGTTCAGTCTGTACAACCAACCAATAAGAGAACTGCCAGCAGAAGCAAGCGGCCCACCAATGATGTATGACAAATAAGGAGTATATCTGGAAAAATTATAACTCATCTTAAGATTTTGAAGTTTTAGATTTTAATGCTTGGATTTCTATTTGGTAGAAAATTTACTGATCACTCCATGAATTCAAAGTTTTTATATTTTTTCTTTCTTAATGTTTTTCTTAAGTCCGCTCGATTGTCTGCTGATACGGGTTCCACATACCAAAAATTGCCACTTTGTTGACTGAGCATTGCTACATATCCTTTATCATTTCCATCAAGTTCGTAATATGCAACGCGTCCTAAGGGAGTTTCTATTACTATCGAATACTGAGTATTATTTAGATCTAGTCCAACTGCCATAATGTCACCATTTTTGTTATATGCTATAATTCATTGTGGAATTAAAGCATGAGATTCCTTATTTGAATATCGATTTAAACCTTTCGTTGTGAAAAAATAGTCGATCGGAAATGACAATGAGATCCTTTAAAGAATAAAAATGTGCTAATCAATATTTTAACAGCTAATTATTAAGAGGATATTGAATGAAGGAAATTCTGCTGAGAGCATTGGATCACGGCAAACGATTCGGAGCAAAATACGTAGATATAAGATATGAAAGCGGCATCTCTACTGGCGTAAGCTCGACCGACGGTAAAATCCATGAGTCCGGGGTTTCCATTGAAAAAGGCATCGGAGTAAGAGCATTAGTTGCTGGCGGCTGGGGTTTCTCGGCCATGCCGATTTCCGATGACAATAAGAATATTCTCAAGGCAGTGGAGAATGCAGTAAAGCTTGCAAAAGCGAATGATAAGACCAAGATCAAGCTCGCGCCAATCAAACCAGTGGAAGATGAGGTGAATTATGCATTCAAAAGGGATTCAATGGAAGTGCCTTTGGAAGAGAAGGCAGAGCTATGCAGGGAAGTCACAAAGAGAATCAGCGAGGCAGACAAGGCAGTCAAGAAATCCTCGATGGGAATAGTTTCCGCCAAGGCCGAAAAAATATTCTGCTCCAGTGAGGGAACATATATATCGCAAAAGAAGATCTTTACTTATTTTTCTTTGGGTGCCATTGCTAAAGGCAGTGCGACAGAATACTACTCATGGGAGGAAGGATATACCAAAGGGTATGAAGTAGTTGATGATTACGATCCATTGTCGCATGCTGAAGAGATAGGCAGGAAGGCAGCGAGTCTTGCTAATGCCAAGGCATGCCCGACTATGAAGACGAGAGTGCTGCTGGATCCTAATTTTGTTGCTTTGATAACCCACGAAGTTCTCGGCCATCCATCAGAAGCTGATCGTGTGCTTGGTAAGGAAGCCGCATGGGCAGGTAAGGCGTGGTGGAAGGACGAACAGAACAAGAAGATATTCTCAGAAAAGCTGACGGTGGTTTCCGATCCCACATTATTCGGCAACTTCGGGTCGTATAAATATGATGATGAGGGCGTTCCAACCAGAAAGATAGTTCATGTCAAGAACGGAGTGTTGAACGAGTTTTTACATTCGAGGGAGACGGCGGAAATTTTTAATGCAGAGCCGAATGGAGGAATGAGAGCTACGGCATATGTCTTCGCCCCTTTGATCAGAATGCCGATAACATATATTGAAAAAGGCGATCATAATTTCGAGGAAATGCTGGATGATATCAAGGACGGCGTCTATATAAAAGGCCATAAAATCCCATCCGTCGATTCAAGAAGATATAATTTCCAGATATCCGCTAAAGAGGCATATGTGATTAAGAACGGCGAAATCACAGAACATCTGAGAGGGCCGACATTGACTGGCATAACTCCAGAGTTCTTTTCTAGTATAGATGCGGTGGGCAAAGATCTGCAGATATTCGGCGTTCCTAATTGCGGAAAAGGCGATCCGATGCAGACATTGCAGGTTGGCAACGGCGGGCCGCATGTGAGAGGATTTGGTATGGTGACTGGACCGAAGTGATTGATATGGATAGAGAACTAATAAAATTGAAAAATACAAATAAGGTAGCAAATTCAGAAAAATGCATAGCTTACGAGTATCTTTTCGGGAGCGAAAACACTAGTGTTGCATTGATAGAGATGAAAGGCAGATATCCGGATAAGGGTTTCGCAAGAAATAAAACATTCGAAGAAATAATCTTTGTTTTGAATGGGAAAAGAAGAATAACAATAGACGACAAATCGTATAATTTGACAAAAAATGACTCAGTTATGTTGAAACCAAACAAAAAGTATTATTATGAAGGCGATATGAAAGTATTGACATTTACGTCACCTGCGTTCAAAGTAGAAAACCATGAGATATTAGATGAGTGATTATCATGGAAGACCTTGTAGAAAAATTAATGAAATCAAGTTTGAGAAAAAGGCCAGATCAGTTTGAGGCTTATGCTTCTAAAAATTCTGTGATAACAGTCAGGATTGCAATGAATGAGGTCGTTGAGGCTAAGCAATTGATCTCGGACGGATGCAGCGTTCGTTTCATTAAGAACAAGTCTGTTGGCTTTGCCGCGACAAACGATCTATCGAAAACAGATATGCTTATTGACGAAGCAAACAGGCATGCTTTATCGAAAGACGCCGATCCTTTTTTCAAAAAATTACCAGATCCAGAAAGAATAAAACCTGTCAGGGACTTATACGACAAGAAATTCTTTGATTTGGAGATGACGAAGGTTGTTGATTGGGGAAAGGAGATAATTGATACGGGTCTGGGTTTAGATCCGAAAGTTGACATTTCCGGATCCATAAATGTCGTCACAGAAAAGGCATGGATCAGAAACTCGAATGGAGTTGATATTTCTGACGTAAACACATTTCTGATGCATTCACTTACTGTTGAGAAAGGAGAGGACAACTCATCGTTAGGCGAGTTCGGCGGGAGAAAATTAAACGAGTTCAAGCCGGAAGCTGTCGTAACCAAAGCAATGGATGATTTGAAGCTGGGAAACCCCAGAAAAGTTTCTCCCGGAAAGTTCAAAATTGTGTTCGGACCGCATGCCATGGCCAATCTCCTCGAGCACATAATTTCTTATGCTATGTTGCTTCCAGCGGTTGATTCGGGATTCTCCTATATTGCCGATAAGCTGAATCAGAAAATCGCGGATGAGCGTTTGACGATATACGATGATGGCCGGCATCCTACAGGCATAGGAACGAAAGCAGTGGATGACGAGGGCGTGCCGACGAATACTGTCAAGCTGATTGCTAAAGGCATACTAAAGACATTTATCGGGGACAGCTACTTTGTATATAAAATGATGGACTCGATGAAAGGCATTAGACTGACAGGTAACGGGTTCAGGTTTGGTGCAGTTCCTGGAAGGGATTATGGTATGCTGCCATCAGCATCACCAACAAACCTAGTCGTGGATAAAGGAGATTTTTCTGATGAGGAACTGATAAAAGAAATAAAAGAAGGCATGTATATAGGAAGAGTGTGGTATACTTATCCGATCAATCCGACCGTGGGCGAGTTCTCCTGCACGAACAGAAGCAACACGTTCTGGGTTGAAAACGGCGAGATTAAGCAGTCTGTATTACCGAACAGTTTTAGAATCAATGACAACATTTTGAATTTGCTCAACAATATCATCGGGATAGGCAGCAAGCAAGAGCAGTCAATTCTTTGGGGAGGAACTGCTGGATGTATTTCTCCGAACGTTGCTTTCAACAATGTGAATGTGAGCTACAGCAAATAATCTTTCTGAAATCCCGAAATTCTTAATAGACATCCTTTCTAGACTCAAAGATAAATTTAACGGATACATAATCTGTGCTGGTCTACAAGTTCCATATCCGAAATGAGAATTCTCCTTTCTGAAGGTACGGCAAAAGCAGAATCACTTAGAATAACTGGTAGTAACATTCGTTCTTCATAATACGCTCTAGCTCTTTTATGCCCACCATCTAGAACCGCATCATGAATACCTCTTTGTGGATTTGTATGATACATGTCTAATGTATACTCATCAACCCAATTTTGCAAACATGAACAGGAGGGGCTTCACTTCCACCCCTAATTAATTCTTGATATATACGAATACTGCTTCCATTTCTTGACCTGTGACAACCATATAATTTTACCTTATGTAAATCTAAATATTGAACTTCTTCCATTTTTATCGGGTAAATCTTTGTAAATAATTTTTATAAACATTTCAAGGGGGTCGTTGAATTATCTATATGCATTTATTCGCTCATGAACAATGTTTTGCTGCTCTAGAAACATCTCCCATGAATCCCCCAAATCTTTTATTTTTTGAATGTCTGCTTGCCTATCATTGTGTTCTCTCATGTATATGCCAAACACATTTCTCCCTCCCAGTGCTCTGACAGTTACGCCATGAAGAAGTTGGTATTTGAAATTTACATAATCTCCATAAAAATACATATCCATTCTTGAATTACAGTCTTGCGTGGCATGTCCATATTGCCTAGCAAAACCGTCAAAATCAAGCCCATTTTTCCCGTCTTGTTGTTGATACCATTCATATGCTACTCTCAGTAGCCACTCGTTTCTATCTCTTATTCCAGCAGGAAATGTATCCGGAGGTAACATTTCAATAACAACTTGGGCATCAAGTTCTTGCGGCATATTTATTATTCATAATCCAAACCTTTAAAAGTTTAATTGTTTCTATATAGTAGTAAATAGTGGTAGAATATGAAAGTTACAAATTACGGATATTCGAATAACACCGCAGTTTTTGATTTTGATGATAATTCTAAGTTACTTATGGTTCCATATGTAGATAGAACTAGAATAGCGGGATTGGCTTGTGTTGCTCTCTATAAAGACAGACTACTGGGAGCTATAGGAATAGATGCACCATATAAATTTATGGATAAAAAAGATTCGGGATTTTGGACAAAAGGATCTGTCACACAAAGAGAGCTGTCAGAATATATGAAATTAGCAATAGCTATTACAAATGACTTATTTGATGCTTACATGGGAGGAAAAATAGGCGAACAAGAATTTGAGAGAAAATATCGAAATCTTTATGTGATTGCAGATTATTCTAGGCAGTATCAAGGAAAATTAGAAATGGGCAATGAAAGAATATTTCCAGAGAAACCCAGTGGATTTGGAGATAGTATTTAAGTGAAATAAATTGATGTTTGTATTCAACCTCACTTCTCATTCAAAATTATTAATGGTCAAACCAATTAATTTACTTTCTTTTAATTATTGCGATTGAAGATA
>CAYJRA010000013.1:0-22679 GCA_964372465.1 uncultured archaeon | reverse complement strand
AAGGGGATTTGATATTCACATTATTTTCTACACATCCAGGTACAGGAGAAAGAGTTAAAAAATTAAGAGAGATGAAGATATAGCTAGTTTTTTATTTTGTATGACATCTAGGTATATATAGGAATACAGTTATTCGCGATTTATTTAACTAAATAAAATTTTCTCTTATCTTTATCAAATCTTTCAATAGCGTATCTAAGCATAGTTCTTGGCATGTTTCTATAATGTTTTTTCAAAAATTGTTCTTCTATTTCTTGATCTCTTTTTCCAACTTCTCTTAACATCCAACCAACAGCTTTGTGTATTAAATCATGCCTGTCATTGAGAAGCAATTCGGAAATCTTAAGAGTTTCTTCAAATCTGTTGTTTCTTATGAATTCAAATGTTGATATTATGGATATTCTTCTTTCCCACAAGTCATTTGATTTTGCTAATTTGTATAAAATGGATTTATTTTTATCTAACAGATAATTACCCACAATATGAGACGCAGATAAATCCACCAGGTCCCAGTTATTTATGTTCTTTGTGTTTTTCAAATAAAAATCAAAAAATCCCTTCCTTACCTTAGCATCTGATGATTTATATTTTTTAATTAGTATAAGCAGGGCAACTAGTCTATGCTCATGTATCTTGCTAGAAAATAAATCTTGTACCTCTTCTAAATTTAAGTTTGAGTATTTTTTTGCTACTTTACGCTGGTCTGGGACAGTTATTCCAAAAAATACATCACCTTCTCCATATTCTCCTTTCCCAGTTTTAAAAAATCTAGACAGTATTTTAGCCTTTTCCTTATTCTTTAATTTTTGTAAATCTTGTTTTGCTTGGTTTAACATGGTATTCTCATTATTTTTATGAATACAAAATTTAATTAATAGTAACTCTCTCTTCCCGATGATTTTATAATTTTATTAAAACCGATTGCGACAGCAGCCATTATTGTAGTGAGAATTAGCCCACCAAATATATCTAATGAATACCCCATATCACCAGTAGCTAAAATTTTAGTAAAATTTTCATAAGTTTTATATGCAAAATAGCAGGTGCCGTTTAAACCAAAAATAATAACATTACCTGCGTCCAACCATCGATATAAATCTGTCATAATTAAGAATAGTAGAAAATAAAATTTAAATACAATTATTGGGATCTTCCGTTTTTCACCCACCTATTACACTTAATTTATGGGCTCGGAGAGATTTGAACTCTCGACCAACTGATTAAGAGTCAGCTGCTCTTCCTAGCTGAGCTACGAGCCCTCCAACGGTTGTGTTTGTATTACTTTTTTATATTATCCTTTAGATCTGTTATTAATACTAATCGCATAATCACACATTTTATTCAATGGGCATATATCACATTTTGGTTTCGGCTTACAAATATTTTTACCAAGTTGAACTATTAAAGCATGAAATTCTTTGAACAATTTAACATTTCTTCTTAATTTACTTTCAAAGAAATTTCTTGTTTTTTCATAATCTACCCAATTAATTAATCCTATTCTATTAAAAATTCTATGAGTATAAGCATCTATAACAAAAATTGGTTTTTCCGCAGCATATAATACAATGCAGTCGGCTGTTTCCTTCCCAATACCGTTTATTGATAATAGTTCTTTTCTCAAGTCATTTCTTTCCAAACAGAATAGTCTTTCTAAAATACCATTATATTTTTTGAATAAAAAACCCAGAAAGTTTTTTAATCTACCTGCCTTTATCCTGTAAAAACCGCTTGGTCTAATCAGTCTTTCAATATCGTTTAAATTGGTATTATGGAGTGAGTTCTCATCCAGTTTCTTTTCCCTTTCTAAATTTTTGATTGCCTTCTCTACATTTCTCCAGGAAGTTTGCTGAGTTAATATTGCTCCAACAATTATTTCAAACTTTTTATTTTTACAACTAGTCGGCCACCAATTTTGTGGTTTAAAATGATCAAGCAATTTATTGTATATTTTTAGTAGCATAAGATCTACTTAATGACAAAAAAATCTTTTTATTTTTTTTCCAAATCAAATAATCAGAAATTATTTTATTATGATCAAAGGCTAAATTTAGATTTTTTTTGTTCATGTTGTACCAACCTATTTCCAGAGCATCGCTGCCGGCCTTGAAATTTTTATTTTTTGGTTCTCCGATAAATACGGTAGTGATTATTTTTCTAGGATCTCTACTTGCATTGGAATAAATTCCTAGGACACTTTTCAATCTTACATCTATGTTTGTTTCTTCTTTTGCTTCCCTGATAGCAGCGTCTTCTATTGTTTCATTGGGTTCAATCTTTCCGCCAGGCAAAGCTAACATATTTTTGAACGGTCGGTTCTTTCTTCTTATTAACAAAATCTTTTTATCCATTTCAATAATAACATCAACTCCCATATGACGGAAGTTGCAACGTTTGGATAGAATCAAATAAATGCCGAATATGTTATACAGCATCAGACTTATGACAAGTGAATAAATAGATATTAAATTGGCTCTTTTCGTGCTTATTTTTAAAACGCCGTCTACTTCAGGAATATTCCATATTTGCATATTGCTAGTTACGCTGATATGCCAAAGAGACGCAATGGCAAATAAAAATATTGTAAATAATACCATTATTTGAAAAAAAACTTTTTTATCCATTCTGACACTTTTTACTATGAATGGGCCGAGCAAGATTTGAACTCGCGACCAACGGATTAAAAGTCCGCTGCTCTACCAAGCTGAGCTATCGACCCTTTCGAATTTGTTAAACAAATCTTTCATTTTTTTCTTTATATCGTTATTTACATCCGTTAAAACAAATCCTTTATCAAAAAACCCATATAAAATATAAGAACCTATTTCTGCCTCCAGGACAGCTGGGAGGAAAGCCATATCCTCCTCACCATCAATAATTATTTTCCCGGTATCTTTATCATCCAATGAATTTCTAATAGATGCCCATAGCTCTTTTGTTACTGTTCCTGGTGGATTCCTAATTTTATATGTTTTGGACTTGAAAGATTCTAGTTTGAATTTTATTTCGTTAGGAACATCAGTTTTCTTCTCTTTTCCATCAAAAACAATTAATTTTGGTTTGTATCCACACTTGAGTATATTGAAACTTATTCTATCTCCTATTGTGATCACACACCTACCATCAATAATTTTTCTTATATTTTCAACAGAAGAATATATTTGGCCATAGGCTATTTTGAATTTTTTTCTCAGATTTTCAGGCAATATTAAATCTTCGTTTAATACAAACAACCTTTCATATTATAATAAGAATCATACGAATAAAATGATTATTTCTTTCTTTTTCCATTCAACGTTTTCCTTTGCCAAGCGTATCTTTTAATCTTAGAAGTTTCTCCATAACCGCAGGCAGTACATTGTTTCTTTCTGTAATGATAGCTTTTTTTTCCACATCTTCTACAGAGTACATGCGTTCTTTTCTGACGTTTGCCTTGTGACGGCGTTCCCTTTCCTACCATTCTATCACTTTCTTTAATTTTATGAAAAAGCGATTATTTAAATTATTGCAACAGCTTTATCAGAAATCAGCAAGAAAGCATTTAAATGTTTTGCTAGTCTAAACCGGAGAAGCGTATAATACGTTGTCTCCCCTTATCAACAATACGTTGATCTTTTTTTTGTTTTCTCCGATTATCTCGACATCTTCTAACCACAGATTCAAATGAAGATCTAATGCTTTCAGTAAACCCGTGATTTCTTCACCATTCTTTAGTCGAATGTATACTTTCTTTCCCTTTGCTTTATCTAATGCGTCAATTGGTCTGTCTGTCATTATAACACTTACTTTATTAGTTCCTGTATTTATATGTTTCATATAGAAGGTGTTAATTAAACTTAAATACTTTCCCCCAACTTAGTTGCCATCAGATGACAGATATTAAATAAACACAGAAAAGTATTTAAGAGACCAGATCTAATTCTATAAGTTTGAGATGTCCGAGAAAAACATATTTCATGATAAACTAGAAATGTCTGAATCACTTTCAGATATATTTGAATTAGTAAAAGATACCGTTAAAATTTCAATCAAAAAAAGCAGAGCCGGCCTGATGTTAGGCATTACTGAATTGGGATTAAATTTGGATGGATTTGTTGGTGCATTCTATCCGGTTGGATCTAACATTATAATAATGAACAAAACCCCGCTGAAACAAATTGAAGATAAGAACCCGGAATTATATAAATCATATGTCTTTCACATCTTGCTTCATGAATATCTGCATACGCTAGGTGTTCTCGATGAAAATATAGTCAGATTCATGTCTAATGAGATTTCCAAGAGGATTTTTGGACCAAATCACACAGTCACGCAAATGTCAGAAAACTTTTCTAAATTCATTCCTAATGTCATGTATGGATCATCAAATATCGGAAAGCCTGAAAATCATGAAATTGAGCTAGTAGATAACTTTGATAAATCTAACGTTACATATATTGGGTAGGTGTTTTTGTGACAGCATGGAATATTGACAGAGGCAAAAAAATAACAGGCGGAGTCATACATCCAAATAGAAAAAAGAGGAGATTTGAGAAGGGATCATTTCCTATGTTAACAGTTTTAGGCCAAAACAAGAAGAAGGAAGACAGAGTGTTGGCTGGTCATATAAAAACAAGATCGGTTGCTTCCGAATTTGTTAATGCCACGAATCCTGCTACAAAAAAGGCAAAAAAAACCAAAATCTTGGCAGTCATAGAGCACGCAGATAATCAGCACTATACAAGAAGAGGCATAATCACGAAGGGCAGTGTGGTTAGAACTGAAATTGGTTTGGTAAAAATCACTAGCAGACCGTCACAACACGGAATTTTGAATGGCATAATAGTAGAAGATAAGAAATAAGTTATAGCTTCTGAATAATTTCTAATAATTAAGTTGATTTCATGAAAATGGATGCAAAATATTCTGTAATTTTTTTAATAATTTTTATTGATCTTTTGGGCTTTGGCATACTGCTACCGTTGCTGCCGTTCTATGCAGAAAGGTACACATCCAATGCAATAATTATCACATCTTTGGTGTCAGTTTTTTCCCTGATGCAATTCATCTTCGCGCCGATATTAGGTCATCTCTCAGACAAATATGGAAGGAAGCCTTTGCTAATCATTAGTCAATTGGGTTCAGCCATAGGATATTTGATACTTGCCTTTGCCAACAGCATATACATGATATTTCTTTCAAGAGTTATTGATGGGATAACTGGGGGGAATATTTCCATAGCCGAGGCGTATATAGCGGATATCAGTGGTAAAGAAGAAAGAAGAAAATCTATGGGTTTGATCGGACTGGCGATGGGACTTGGCTTCATTTTGGGCCCTGTCATAGGGGGTGTTTTAGGTAGCATAAACATAATGTTGCCTGGATTATTCGCGGCTTCCTTGTCTTTTGTTGCTTCCGTTCTCGTAGGATCCAGATTAAAAGAAAGTTTGAAAAAATCTCATTCTGAAAAATATGATTTTATCCATATGTTCAATGTTTTGAAAGTGAAAAACATAGGAACTATTATGGTTGTTGGGTTTCTTATTGTCCTGTCCTTCACCGGATTCATGTCTATTTTTGCGCTGTTTGCTCAGAAAATATTCGGATACGGTGAGAGGGAGAATGGTTTCCTTTTTGCTTATTTGGGAATAATATCTCTCTTTGTCCAGGGCTTCATAATAAGAAAGTTAAGCAACACATTTCCAGACAGAATTGTGACGATTTGTTCGATAGCCATGATGTCTGTTGGATATATTCTGTTAATAATGATACCGTCAGTATCTGTGAAGTTTATTTTATTGATGTTTGGCCTTGGGTTTGTCGGCATGGGATTTTCCCTTTTTAATCCATCAATCAGATCCATATTAACTAAAAACGTGGAACAGTTTGGAAAATATTTGGGTTATTTGGCTTCTTATTCTAGTTTGGCGCGTTTTATAGGACCAGTGTTTGCAGGTTTTTTTTTCGAAAAGATCAGTCCGATAGCATCGATACAATTTTCATTGATCCTTTTTATCATATCTATAGTTTTGATGATCAATATGAAATCTTAATATCATCTCTTCCTTCTTTTCTCTTTGATTTCTTCGACTTTTTCTTCCGCTTCTAGAATCAGCTTAAACCATTTTCTAGCCAATGGTTGGAATATTAAGATCATTATACCAACTAACATACCAACTGAGAAAATAGCCAGCAGACTCACAAACAATTTCCCACCCGATGTTGTCGGCACATAACCCTCTGCACCTTCAGCGGTTATTACCATGGAAGCTGCATAAAAACTGTCGAGCCAGCTCAGTCTTTCGATATAATGAAACCCAACGGTTCCGATGGTTAAAAACAATGAGAAGAGCGTGAAAGATGCCAAGATTCTATAATGAAAGTGTTTCTTGATAATATGGGATTTTGCCAGTTTTTTGTCCATCAGCATCAACTTATAATAATATTATTCATATTAATTAAATTTAAGCTATTTGAAGAATGAATAGGTTTGAATTAGAAAATAGGGAATGAATTATGATCGATGTTCACTGTCATCTTACTTATCCGGGTTTGGATGAGATAAGGGAGAAGGTTGTAGAGAACTGCAGGAAGAAGATGGATGCCATTATAACCTGTGGTTTTCCCAGGGATTGCAATAAGGCATTAGGGCTGGTTCATAAATACAAAAAATTTGTCTATCTTACTTTAGGACTGCATCCACATGATATTGTTGAGATGTCTGACAAAGATATGGAAGAATATATTGAAACCGTCAAAACAAATGAAAAAAATATAGTAGGCATAGGCGAGATAGGATTAGATAATCATTGGTTTCCGGATAACAAGCACAAGGATAGATTGAAAAAATTTTTTATCAGATGCCTGGATTTATCCATTGAACTTGATCTGCCTGTAGTATTGCATACAAGAAAAGCCGAACAGGAATGTTTCGATATAGTCGTTGACAAGGGAATAGAAAAAGCGGTTTTTCATTCATACACAGGCAATTTAACTTTGGCCCAAAAAATCGTTGAAAGAGGATATTACATATCCGTATCAACAATGATTTCTAAATCAAAAAATACAAAGAAGATCGGCAGCAAGTTCCCATTAGAAAAACTATTAACAGAAACAGATGCTCCATTCCTTTCTCCTTATGACAATCAGAAAAACACGCCATTGAACGTTGAACATACGCTATCTGTCATGAGCCATCTGAGAAACATGAGCGTTAAAGACATAGATAAGCAAATAATGAAAAATGCTAAAGAAATTTTCAGAATCTAAAGAACTCCTCTTTATTCTTGGTTTTTTGTCTTGAGAACAATACAAGTAATAGGATTGTGACCAACAGGATGAATGAAATAGCTATAAGATGTACGCTATTCAGTTTTAGGAGTAATACATTATTTGGGAAATACGTGGTGAGAGACATAATTAGAATTTGGGTGTTAAGGTTAAGTGGCTTTCCTTGGCATAAAATATTATATTTTGAATGCCCGTATATTTATGATGTCAATAAGCGAGTTAAAGACATTATACGGATATAGAAAAACGGATATCAAGCGGAGACTGCAGGAATTTAGACAGATTAAAAATGAGGATGACAAAAAAATATTTTCTGAATTATGTTTCTGCTTGTTGACTCCGCAGAGCAGGGCTAAGATCTGCGATAGAGCAATAAAACAATTGGAATCTACAAACATGCTTTTTAATGGCAATGAAAGACAGATACAAGGTTTTCTTAACAATGTCAGGTTCCACGAGAACAAATCAAAATATATTGTTAATGCGAGGGAAATGCTTTCTAAAATCTCCATCAAAGAAAAATTGAAATCATTCTCCGATTCCTTTGAAGCAAGAGAGTGGCTCATAGAAAACATCAAAGGTTTTGGTTATAAGGAAGCAAGCCATTTCCTCAGAAACATAGGGATGGGTGAAGACCTTGCAATTTTGGACAGGCACATAATCAGGAATTTGGTTAATTTCGGAGTTCTGGATGAACCTCCTACTTTTTTGACACCCAAGAAATATTTGGAAATAGAGAAAAAAATGAAAGAATTTTCTGAGAGAATTGAAATTCCGTTTGCAGAATTGGATTTATTATTCTGGTCAAAAGAAACTGGTGAGATCTTCAAGTAAAATAATGACATTTGAGATAGAATGGGCCCGATGGGATTTGAACCCACGACCTTCTGCTTTCTTCTCATATAGAAGGCAGCTGCTCTGTTTGGTTTTTCAAGTCCAAGCTGAGCTACGGACCCTGTATCTATCCATTAATTTTGAAGTAATTACTATTAATTAATTATAAGTCAAACCATAATTTTTATATGCTTTCAAAATCAACCATATTTTAATTGGTGATGATTATTGTTACGTCTAAAGAGGAATTTAGGAAGCTTGAAGAAAAGTGGAAACAGAAATGGATAGATGAGAGAGTATTTGAAGCTAATCCTAATGACAGGCAGAAATGTTTTGTAACTTTTCCATTCCCGTATGTGAATGGACCGTTGCATCTGGGTCACACCTTTAGTTTGGCAAGACTGGATATCTATGCAAGATTCAAAAGAATGCAAGGTTTTAACGTCCTCTTCCCCTTCGCCTTTCATGCGACCGGGGAGCCAATTCTAGGAGTTGCTGAGAGACTTGCAAATGGCGATGAAGTCCAGAAGAAAATTCTGGTTGATGAGGGAATTCATGAGAAAGAATTAAGCAAGTTCAAAGACCCGAAATATATAGCAAATTATTGGAAACAAAGAGCCTCAGAAGATGTGAAGAAGCTGGGCATTGGCATAGATTGGAGAAGGAGCTTCACAACCATAGATCCCATATTCAACCGTTTTATAGAATGGCAGTATAATCTGCTGAAAAAGAGCGGGCACGTAATTCAAGGAACTCATCCAGTCGTCTGGTGTCCACATTGCCTTAGCCCAACCGGCGATCATGACAGGCTGAATGGAGAGGGAGAGAGTCCGGTTGATTATGTTGTGATTAAATTCAAGCATCCTTCAGGAGAAATATTTCCTACCGCTACTCTAAGACCAGAAACAATATACGGCGTCACAAACATCTGGATAAGGCCGGATGTTGAGTATGTGAGAGTCGAGGTGGATAAGGAGATATGGGTTGTTGCCGAGTCTGCCTTGCCTAAGCTGAAGGATCAGCTGCATCACGTAAAAGAATTGAACAGAATAAAAGGAAGGGATCTCATTGGAAAGTTTGTCAAGAACCCTGTGAACAACGCTGACGTTATAATGCTTCCGTCAACTTTCGTTGACATGGAGATGACGACAGGCATCGTGATGTCCGTTCCTTCTCACGCACCGTATGATTGGATGGCATTGAAGGATCTTTCCAAAATAGAGGACAAACTGATAAAGACTTACAACATCAAAGCGGCAGATTTGAGAAAAATCAAGCCAATCTCAGTCGTTAAAGTGGAAGGCTTCGGCGAGCATCCGGCAGTTGATGTATGCGATAGACTGGGTATCCAGGATCAAAATGATAAAGTCAAGTTGGAAGAAGCCAGTGCCTTATTGTATAAAAAGGAATTTCATTTGGGTGTTCTAAGAGAGAACTGCGGATCTTATAAGAATTTGCCAGTTAACCAATGCAAGAAAAAGCTGTCGGAAGATTTTAAGAAACAGAATATAGCCGCTGAAATGTGGGAGCCTACAGGAAAAGTTGTGTGCAGGTGTGGCACGGCAAATCACATAAAAATACTAGAGAAGCAGTGGTTCTTGAAATTTTCTGATGAAAAATGGAAGAAAGGAGTAAGAGAGTGCCTGTCAAAAATGAAAATCTATCCAGAGATCGCAAGGAAGCAGTTTGAAGATGTTGTAGAATGGATTGACGACAAGGCTTGCGCTAGAAGATCCGGCCTTGGCACCAGAATGCCCTGGGACAAGGATTGGATTATCGAGACGCTTTCTGACAGCGTAATATATATGGCATTCTATACCATCGCTCATTATATCAAGCAGCATGAGATAGAACCAGGCCAATTAAAAGAAGAGGTTTTTGATTTCATATTCTTTGGAAAAGGCGGTGCGGAAAAAATTGCAAAGGATACTAGCATTTCCAAAGATCTGCTTGAAGTGATGAGAAGCGAGTTTGATTACTGGTACGGCCTTGATATAAGAAATTCTGCCAAGGAGCTGATTCCAAACCACATGACATACAGCATATTCCATCATGTTGCAGTTTGGCCGAACGAGCCGAGAAGGTGGCCGCATGCGTTTTCTGTTAACGGCATGCAGAACATGAACGGCCAGAAAATGTCTAAGTCTAAAGGCAATTTCATAACGGTTCACGACGCTGTTGAAAAATATTCTGCCGACGCAATAAGAATAACGTTGATGGATGCCAATGAAGGAATAGAGGATCCGGATTGGACGGAGCAGGCTACTATTGCGTGGAGAGGGAAATTAAATTCATTCTATCATACAGTCAAGAAATATTATAACAATGGATCGTCCGTAGTAAAGAGGAATATAGATTTCTGGCTGGAATCTAAGATCAAAATACATCTCAAAGAAATGACGCAACATTTGGAGAGGATGGAGAACAGGTCTGCAGTTTCTGAATTCCACTCGATGCTCAATGATTTGCAGTGGTTTATCAAAAGAACTGAGAAGTGGCATGAGGAGACGATGAACTATGTGCTTGAGTCAATGGCAAAGGCTTTATCCATCTTTTCGCCATTCATATGCGAAGAAATCTGGGAGATGATGGCAAAGGAAGGATTTGTATCAAAAGCCGAATGGCCGAGAATAGATGATAAAACAATCAATCAGGAAGTTCTGCAAATGGAAGATATATTCAAGAAGACGTGCGATGATATCAGAGAAGTGATAAAACTTTCCAGCAAAAACAATAAACTATATTTGTATGTGGCGTCCCCCAAGGAGCAGAATTATTTTATCGAGGGGCAGGAATTCATGAAAAAGGAATTCGGGTTCAAGAGCATCATTATATCATTGTCATCCGATCCGAAGAAGCATGATCCTGAAGACAAGGCAAAAAGAGCAAAGTTTGGGAAGCCGGGAATTTATTTGGAATAATGAAACTTAAAAACTTAATTCTTTTTATTTCTCTCATGCCTATACCCACATTCCAGCGGTTGAAAGAATTATATAACGATCAAATTGTTCGATACCTACAAGCTCACGAGAGCAGTGATAGAAAATATTTTGTTCCTCTGGACATGGGAATTCTGAATGAACCTGATATAATTTTACTATGCTATATGTCCTTTGATCTATCACCAAAGGTATTGAGAGAAATAGGAAAAAAAGGATTAATTGGCTGTTTCGGTGTTGTAAAATCTCATCCAACAGGATCTGTGATTTTTCTACTTGGACCGCAAACCACGTATGAGGTTTATTCTAGGACATCGCCCGAATTATTGACAATTTCCGAATTAAATGCCGTGTTTTTAGAATATCTAAATTTAAGCCTTCGAAAATATTTTTAAAAATAATATATCCAAAGTTTATTTCATCAGATTTTTCATTATCCTGTTTGCGATTTCTCTTGCTCTATCCTCGTCTTTGACTTCCCTTATCAGAATTTTATTGTTATTGGAGACAGATAATTTGCCGTTATCAATGTCTATAATCGTTAACTGCGGAGTATCCATAGATGGTTTGCCGTTAAATTCCTTTATTATAATATCCACCAACTGCTTCTTATCAAACTTCCCGTAAGGTATCATTTCATAGGATGCGTCGGTTTTGCACGGCTGGAACATGAAATATACTTTCATGAATTTTATTTCAACCATTGAGTTTAAATCATTTGGTTTTCGCCAAAGCAAAACTCAATGTTTATATACCCATTGCTTAATATTCATATATTGATTATGATGAAGACAGAAATAATTTTACCCGTGTTATTGGCAGTCGGAATAGTTGTATTGGCAGTCATGGTGGGCTTGAAACCAAATAATATCACTGTAAAGGCATCAAGTGAACTACCGAAAGACACAATTGATGTTACTGGTACATATACATCCACAGTCGATCCGGATAAAGCTGAAATATTCTTGGGAGTAGAGACACAGGAGCAGACGGCCATAGAATCTCAGCAAAAAAACGCTGAAATCATGGATAAAGTTAAAAGTGCATTAAGAGTTGCAGGCGTTTCTGATAAGGACATGGAAACTGAACAGTTTTCCGTGGATATAATGAGGGATTACAGCGAGTTTGGCAGGCAAAAAGTTATCGGGTACAAAACAACGCATATATTGAAAATATCTACAACAAAGTTGAATACGGCTGGAAGCCTAGTCGACGCGGCTATAGATGCGGGTGCCAATAATGTTGGTGGCGTTCAGTTCACCTTGTCAAAATCAAAAGAAGCAGAAGTCAGAAAGGAAGCTGTTATGAAAGCCTCGCTGAATGCAAAAGAAAGGGCGCAAGCAATAGCAGATGGTTTGGGTATTAAATTGACAAAAGTCAGCAAGGCGAGCGAGGGGTATGTTAACGTAGTTCCTTATTACAAGGGTTTTGGCGGAGCAATGGCAGCAGAAAGTATGAGGGATGCAACCACGAGCATTTCACCCGGCAAAATAGAGATTTCTTCCTCGATCAATGTCGGCTACGAGTTTAGTTGATTTTTCTAGCCTTTCCTGTATTTTAAAAATGACAGTATTAAAATAGCAGATTCAATTAGCATTAGAAATATAAGATGCTTCGCAGCGTTAAACCAAAAATTTTCGGGGAACAAAATAATTAGCATACTGCTTGATGGGAAAGACCAGTTGCCATTAGGAAAGAATATTTTGTGGAACTCTATAAAAAATTTTTGAAAGAAAATTGTTGTTGCAATAAGAGAAATTGTTGTTATCAGCAATAAAAAAAGGCCCCCAAAAAATACACTCTTTAAAAGATCATGCATTTTCTTTTCATGAACGAAATAAATGAAAATGAGGAAGATGCTGGCAAAAGACAGCTGGTTAATTACAATGGTCTTGCCAACCAATGATCTGACATCATTAAGATGGGAAATTTCATTTTCGGTGAATATTTCTATCTTAGAGCGATCGCCGTTTTTTACGTAACCCAAGGCATCAAAAGCATATTGCTTGAGTGGTCCATGGTAGCTAATGTCTAAATACAGATTAGTCAATAATAACAAGATATTTGAAGTAACAACAAAAAGTGATAATAATGCAGCAAATACAATTTTCATATTATTTTTATAGTTTTCCTTATTAGTTATTATTTATGAAATATGACTGCATATTAATCCGTTTTTCAGAATTGACTTTAAAATCCAATCCTGTCAGGCAAATATTTCAGAAAATATTGGTTAGAAATATCAAGAATGCCTTGCATGAAGAGAAAATAGAAAATAAAATCATATCAAAACGATTCCACTTAATCCTAAAGACAAATCAAATGCAAAGGGCAATATTCGTATTAAGAAGAATTTTTGGTATAATCTCCGTTTCACCTGCTATTAGTATTGGATTGTCTGATATGAAATCGTTTTTTGAAAAAAATTCTGGAAATCTGGTCAGAAAGGATACGTTTGCTGTTCGTGTTTCCAGAGATGGTAACCACGAATTCAGCAGCAAAGATGTTGAAAGAGAGATAGGATCGATAATAGTCGAAAGAACAAGAAAAAAAGTAAATTTGACAGTGCCAGATCTGACTGTTTACATAGATATAAGGAACGACGAAGTATATGTTTACTTCGAAAAGATACATTGTGCTGGTGGTCTGCCTCTGGGAACAGCAGGACGAGTCATCTGCTATGTAGAAAAGAAAGATGATGTTGTAGCAGCGTGGCTTATGATGAAGAGGGGTTGCATTCCAATATTATGTTATAAGAAGTTCGGCGGGATTTTAGATAAATGGTCTTATGGCATAAAGCTAGAAAAGATAAAAATTGGAGAAGAAAAGGATTTGACAAAAATTGGAGAGAAGTTCAATGTGAATGTGTTTGTCTTTGGGAACAGGTTAAACAGTTTAGAAGATATCGAAAACAAAACTAAAAAATTTAAAAATGTTTTTTTCCCGGTAGTTGGTTTTACCGAGGATGATATAGACAAATATTATACAGAGATAAATATCAAAAACCACTAATTATTTAGATACAGATGTCAAAAAGATTGATTCCTTCTTTGGACAAAGTAACTGAAATAGTTAAAAAAATAATGGAAGACAGAAAGACTGTTGAAACACTGAGAGAGTTACGTGAGATAACTGTTTCTGAGTTGAGAAAGAGCAACAAGGAATACGTGATTACGCCAAAAAGACTAAAAGGTGTCGTGAGGAGTATCAAGAAAATTCAGATTAAAGCAAAAACAAAGAGAAGCTCCAAGATAACTTTAATAAAGAAGTGCCCTCTCTGTAATAGTTTGATTTCAGACACGTATGCAACCAATCTGATGGGAAAAAGAGTTCGGTTGGGTTATAAGTGCAAAAAATGCGGCTTTAAGACGACTTCTAGAGCCATAATGCCCATGAGATATACGTTTATTTGGAAGAGCAGTAAGAAAATAACAGATTAAGGATATTTATAGGATAAATTTATAAGTTACTCTGCTTATTTGTACTAAGGATATGAGTAGCATGAAAGAATTCAAATATTTTGTAGATTTGAGAAAAGTGAGAGTCAAGGTTAACAGTAAAAAAGTAAACGGAATATTAGAACTGATAAAGGAGGGGGTGCCAACAGTTCCTGATCCTTGGATGATGAAACCAGAAATATACAGATATTTCTTAAAAAACAAAAAATTTCCAAGGGATTTCCTGGAGGAATTAAGATTATTTCTTGAAATGTTGAAAAAAGAAGGTAAGACGTTGGCTTATAGACCTTCTGTTTATTCCCCCACTGAAACGGGTTTGGATCTGTATGTGAAAAATAAAATAAATATCATTGATTTGGATGATGTTAAAAATGTCATCATCACAAGTTTTAATAGTATTATAAGAGCAGTAAAATCCCCAGAGAAAATAGAATTTTCATCTTTAATGCAGACATTCTATGATTCAGATAAGTGTGGCCTTCTGCATACGACTAATAACGAAAATAATATCTATATAGAAGCCATTTTTGGCCAACACTCAAACCTCCTAACAAGGGAAGGAGCTGAATACGATACCTATGAAGTAGACAAAAAGACTTTTAGAATTGTGAATAGAGACATAGCCAAAAAGACTAAAACACTTGTTAAATCAAAAAGCGGTTTGATACACAAAAAATTGAGCGAAAGCGAGTCAGCTAAACCCGTTCTAAATAATAATCAGATCAAGGAATTGGCTGGTTATGCATTGAAATTGGAAAGGACATATGAACCTCAAGAAGTGGAATGGGCCGTACTGGTTTCAGGTGAAATTATAATCCAAGGCACAAGGAAACTAGAGATTGAAAAATTCCAGATGGATGCTAAAATAAAAACAATATATCCCGGCGACATAGAGGGATCTGTAACTATAGCAAAAAATAACGAAGACTTGAAAAACATAGAAGGAAGGATATTGGTAACAGATAACCTGAACGTTGGGTTTATAATGAAAGCCATCACAAAACAAAAACCGGTTGGCGTCATATTAACAAAGGGTTCAATAATGTCTCATGCTGCTACAGTTTTAAGAGAAATGAAAATACCATCCTTTTTAATACAAAACCTTAAAATAAAAAACAAGGAAAGAATAAAGTTAGAAAAAGGACGCGTCAAAAAAATTTAGTTAGGGTATTAAAATGGTAAATATTTCTGCTAACAATATTGTATGGTTATCAGATAAAGATAATAAAACTGAAATAGTCGGAACAAAGGCACTAAATTTAATTGAAATGATAAAATTGAAATTACCAGTTCCAAACGGTTTTATAATTTCTTATTCATTTTTTGATAAATTCCTAGAAGAAAACAACATTAAAAAAAAAGTTAATGACTTGCTTTCAAAGGTCAATTCCAAAAATATCCAAAAAACAGAAGAGAAGATTAAAAAATTAATATTATCCGGAAAATTCCCGCCTGAAATTTCAATATCCATAGAGACAAATTTCAAAAGATTAAAGAAATATTATAATTCAGTTTCAGTTAGGTCATCTGCCAATTGCGAAGACAGCGTTGAGGCGTCTTTTGCTGGTCAATTCGAATCTTTTTTGTATGTAGATAATATGAAAAAATTACTGGATTCGATAAAACAATGCTGGATATCTCCATATAAATCCAGCACTGTGTTGTATTCTATCATGCAGGGAATAGAACCTAAAGATATAAGAATGGCCGTTGTTGTTCAAGGTATGATAGATGCGGATAAAGCCGGAGTCATGTTCACTAAAAACATTTGGGATTCGGATGAAAATATTTTAATAGAATCAACACCGGGCATAGGAGAAAATGTAGTTGCTGGGTTAAAAAATCCCGATCGTTATATCGTTGATAAGTCAGACTTTAAAGTAATTAATAAGGAGGTCGTGGGAAAAGAGACGTTGTCTAATAAAGAAATAAAACGATTAGCAAAATACGGTTTGACACTGGAAAATTTTTTCAAGACACCGCAGGATGTCGAATGGTGTGTAAAAAATGACAGTATATTTTTATTACAGACAAGACCTATAACAGAATAGGTTTAATCCTTTTTAATATCAGTTCTATTGTCTGTTCCTTGTTTAACTTTGTGGTATCAATAATAAAATCTGCCAATTTTTGCTGGTTTTTTCTGTTTACTCCATATATTTTTTTCCATTCCTTATCTTCCATTCTTTCCCGTTCAGTAATTTTTTTAATAGCTTCAGTAAGATTTATTTTATCTCTTTTTATCGTCCTTTTCCCTCTTTCTTCTAGCGAACATTCCAACCAGATTTTAATTGATGGTATATTTTTCAAGGCAAATATTGACAGTTTACCGCATATCACTATATTCCCTTTCTTTGCCATTTCTCTCTGCAGGTCTTCAATATAATTATGTAATTTTTTGCTTGAACCTTCTTTAGTATTCCAATAAGATAACGCTTGATCGGTCTGTGTTTTCTTTTTACTGTGGCTTTTAAAATATTCACCAGGAGAAAAATATTTTAATTTCAGTTTCTTAGCTAAGAGTTTTGCAATGGTAGACGAGCCAGCCCCCGGCATACCAGTTATCGCTATTACTACCATTATCCACCACTAATAATCTTGAAGAATTCTATCTCATCACTCTCTTTTAATTTTTGTGTGTCAGGAACTATTCTATTGCCGAGTTTAGCCAGGTAGCTTGGCAAGATTATCTTAACTTTCTTCGCCGCTTCTGCAACTGTTGATGCATTTTTTATATCCACTTCTCTGATTTGTCCGTTATCATTAATTTTAACTTTCATGAGTAACTATAGTAAAGAGAGAGTTAAAAATGTTTCATCTGTTTCCTTGGAGATCAATAATAGGGGTCATATTAGTGCTGTTAGCATGGTTCGATCCGTTAGAATTTGGATTTGAGTTTAAAGCAGTTTTCTTCATTTTAGGATTCGATTTCATGCCGTTGTTTACAAAGATAATTGTCTTGGGCATTGATTTTTTATTAGATGTCTCTGGTTTAGGCGTATTCTTACTGATACAAGTTGCAGAGGCCATTATTCTTCATTTGCTTGGTTTGGGCAGAATAATAGAGATAATCGTCAAGCCAGCGGTTGTTTTTGTTTTAATATACTTTGCCGGATTGCCTGCGTGGGTTGGCCTGCTTGCGGCTATAGTAGATTTCTTTTTGAACTATCAGAAGAAAATAGTTTGAATAGATTAAGGTTTAAATTTAAATTTAGAGTGAATATATTTGTGCCAAGGTCGCGTAATCTGGTATCGCGCTAATCTGTACAATAGAGCGTAAGCCTGGAAAGCCCTAGAAAGCTAGTGCCCGTAAGGGCTTTAGGGTTCAAATCCCTACCTTGGCGTAACTTGTTTTATCAGGCGTCTAATCCCATCAATAGGTATGAGATGAAGAAAAGTTTAATTTACTTTTTGTGCAACTCACATAACCAATGGTTGAGAAGATAAACAATTAATGTTTTAACCCCATTATCCTTTTAGATAATAATGGCTGAAATTATAAGAACTGGAACAGTTGACGAAGCGTCAAATTACACAGCATGGCTTGAAGCAAGAAACAAAGCTATGAGAGAAGGTCATGGTTTCATAGCTCTTTATTCTGGTTCTTGGTGTGAAGACTGTAGAAGAGTATTACCAGATTTTGAAAGATTTGCTACTCAATACGAAGGCGAATTGTCTATATATGAGTTTTTAGTAGGACCTCCGGAAGAATTCAGAAGAGCAGACGAGCATGGAAATAAATTGAATTGGTTTAGAGCGGAAGGCCTTCGTCCCAGAGGTCCTTTAATTCAAGGCTTGCCAACAGTATGTCTATACCACGGCATGACCAAAGCTGAAATTTTATATGAGATGAAGAGGCTGTCACCGCCAACTTATGATGAATTATTAGCAATGTCCGGTTATTATTCTAGAGAAAAGGATAATATATGATCATGGAATTAGTAGAATGAAATCCATAAGAAATTATATTGCCCGAATTAGTGTTCATCCATGCTTGGAGCATCTAATTTTTCATAAATTTCACTAGAGTATGCTTCTACATTATTACCTCTTAACGATTTTGGGACATCCAAATGGATTCTGTTGCCGCTAGAATATACAGCAATTCGGTAATCCCCATTATGCAGCTTGGTGCAACTTTTGTTACATTTTTCGCCCAAAAATTTCAGGTCGCCAAACAGCATGTTAGACTTTTTTATGAAATCGCGAGTCTTTTTTGAAAAGGAAACATAATCAAAAAGCCTAACAATAGTTTCTGCCAACAACAGGCGTGGCACAAGATATGTGCAGGAAGCCCGGATATATTGTGGCAAAACATCGACTGGATTTATATTCATTTCAACAATATACTGAAGGAGATCAAACTCAACCTTTATCATTGGCATCGAATATATCAAAAGCCTATAATATCCACGATGGGTATCTATAGACAACAAATCCGGGGGTTTTCTATTTTTATCTAATCTTCTATAAACTCTATCTATCAAATAACTTAAAATTGGCATTTTATCCTTTCAACAATCAAAAACAAAATTTAAGTGCTTTGCTATTAGATGTCTATGCTGCTCGAATATAATCTATCATGCGAGTGCGGTATTCTTTCACAACTAGAGACAAGACAGCAATGGAAAAAGTTGAAAAATGCCATTAAAATATTTTTATAAACGAAATCCCAATTATTATTTGATCATATGGCATTCGATCTATTAAAAGAGTTTTTTAATAATGTATTATTGAGCACAACTAAAACGGTGCCAAACATTATAGGATCCATATTGTTGCTGTTGGTTGGTTGGGTATTGGGCAGAATAGTTGGCAAAGTAGTTAAAGAGATTTTGGAAAAACTGAAAGCGGACAGTTACTTCAAGGTTGGGAAAAAACTCGTTTTAAGCGAAACTATCTCTCTAGTAGTGTCTTGGATAATATACCTGGCTTTTCTAGGAGCCTCGGTGGATTTGCTTGGAATACAAGTATTGTCTAGCTACTTTACAAAACTTTTGAATTTTCTTGCAAACCTGCTCGCTGGAGTGTTCGTGTTGATAGCGGGATATACGCTGGCAGGGTACATACAAAAACAGGTTGCAAATACAAAGGCAGAATATTCAGAAGTATTGGGCCAAGTGATCTTCTTTTTTACGCTGATAATAACAATATCCATGGCCTTTGATGTGGTTGGGCTGCCAACCAGAATGTTAGATGGCATAGTATTGATAATAACGGCATCAGTGGGTTTGGGCATCGCGATAGCCATTGGCTTGGGATTAAAGGATACAATTGCCAGATTAGCCAAGAAAAAATTTGAGTCGGGCTGATTTTTTACTTTTTTCTTTTGTTTTCAAGCAAGATTTATCTATTTGAAATTGGTTATTATTCATAGATGTCAAGCCAGCTAAAAGTAAAAACCACCAGGAAAGCCTTTCTCATTAATTATTTCGCAATGTTTTTAGTGCTGTTCTATCTGTATTTGCTTAATTTTCAAATAAAAATAGATCCCACATTAAACCTTTTATTGGCTCCGCTGTCCCTGCTTTTGATATCGCACCCTGAATGGCTGATCTTCTATTATACGTACATAATAGATAGGGATAGAGTTATTGAAGAAACAGGTTTCCTAAGCAAAAAAAGACTGACAGTTCCCGTCACATCTATCGGCCATGTTTATATGAAGAAACCATTTCTCGGAAGAATTTTGAATTACGGCGATGTGGATGTAGTTGCATTTGGTGAATTCAAGATGAAAATGACAGGAATTAATAATCCGGACGTTGTTGTTGGTAGGGTTGAGGAAATGATGAAGAAAGTCGGCCATTCAGAAGATGTAAAGCATCAAAAGCGATTTAACAATTAAACTTATTCTATAAAGAGATAATATGGGCAAAGTTTATGTTGAGACTTACGGATGCACGTCTAACAAGTTTGATTCTGAAAAAATGATAGGATTGCTTAATGAAGCAGGCTACAAAATAACCAGCAAAAAAGAAGAAGCTGATTATCTGCTTGTCAATACCTGCGCCGTAAAGTCGACGACCGAAGAGAAGATTATTCACAGGCTTAAAAAGTTGTCCGAATCTGATAAAAAATTAATTGTCGCCGGATGCTTGACCAAAGTGAACTCTGAAAGAATAAAGAGAGCCGCTCCTGAATTTTCTGCGATGATCGATCCCCGTTCTATTCATAAAATAGTGGATGTCATAAGGAGAGTGGAAGCAGGCAGTGGTAATATAATAGAAACATCTAGGCTGCCTAATCAGAAACCATATCTCCCAAGATATTCTTTTAGTGACGTGATATCCATCATAAAATTATCAGAAGGCTGCGCTTCCAGATGTACATTCTGTGCGACGAAACTTGCAAGAGGAGATTTAGTCAGTTACAGGCCAGAAATAATTAGAGAGTCTGTTGCCGATGCACTAAGAAACGGGGCAAAAGAAATTCAGTTGACAAGCGAAGACACTTCGGCATACGGCAGGGATATAGGAACCAACTTGTCAGAAATTTTAAATAGCATCTGCAAAATTCCCGGCAGTTATTTTATCAGAGTTGGCATGATGAATCCTTTGCATCTTAAATCATTTTTGGATAGTCTTATGTCTGCATATAAAAATCCGAAAGTTTTCAAATTCTTGCATATTCCTGTTCAGTCCGGAAGTGATAAATTATTGAAATTAATGAGACGCGGGTATAATGTTAATGATTATTTATTCTATGTTGATAGGTTCAGAGAAGAAATTCCAGATATTACAATATCAACCGATATAATAGTTGGGTTCCCTTCAGAAACAAATTCAGATTTCAACAAAACTGTTAAATTGATTAAAAAGGTAAGACCGGATGTTGTTAATCTTTCTAAATACAGCGTTCGCCCTAATACGGAAGCTGCCAAAATGAAAAAACTGGATACTAAAATTGTTGACAGAAGAAGCAATAAAATTCATAAATTAATTAGAAAAATATCAAGAAAAAATAATGAAAAATGGATCGGCTGGGAGGGAAGAGTGCTGATAGACGAATATGGAAAAAATAAAAGCGTGATCAGCAGGAATTGTCAATATAAACCAATAGTAACATCAGGAAAATTAGGAACATTCAAACATGTAAAAATCACTTCTGCGGAAGATATGCATTTGGTTGGAAAATGAAAACAAAAAAGAAAGTCGCGTTAAAACAAAAAATTTAACACTCTTTATTTTTACCAATCTTCATCTTCAAATTCTTCATCGTATTCTTCATCGCTCTCTTCGTCGCCAAATTCTTCATCATCCCAAGTTATCATCCTTTCACCTCAGTGGTGTTTTTAATTTTCTTAATATTGTTGTACACAAAAAGTATTTAAAAACATACTATGTTATTGGAAAGTGATGATTGGTTGCAAAATAATTTTGGAATAAAAAATTTGATGCAAAGATATTTAAGGTAGATAATGAAAAGGGATAATATGCAAGTTGCGAAAGAGAAAGTTATGAAAGTTCTTAAAGATTGCTACGACCCCGAAATTCCAATTAATATTGTAGATTTAGGATTGGTATATGATGTGAAAATCAGTAAAGATAAAGTCAACGTAAAAATGTCGTTGACATCGCCTGGATGCCACTTGGGTTCTTTTATTCAGGCAGATGTTAAGAATAAACTGCTGGCAATAAAGGATGTGAAAGAAGCAGAAGTGGAT
This sequence comes from uncultured archaeon, assembly GCA_964372465.1. Classification (GTDB taxonomy): domain Archaea; phylum Aenigmatarchaeota; class Aenigmatarchaeia; order CG10238-14; family CG10238-14; genus JAGVVZ01. The sequence goes on along the minus strand of CAYJRA010000013.1, from coordinate 513 downwards.
ATAGTTTTTGATCCGCCGTGGTCTCCTGAAAAAATGTCAGAAGCCGCAAAGAAGCAAGTAGGCTTTGTATAAATATGCATTGTGATTCATCGTTTTGTGAAAACAAAAATACTTCTTATTTCTAGACATAGACAAGTGCCTAAATTTCGAAATAATTCAGATTATGCATAATATATTGTAGAACGATACTCAGATCTAACTTTATGTCATCACATCGTTCTTATTATGCATACAGGGGTATTTTTGGTTCCACGATTTTTATTTCTTCTATTATCTCTATGGGTTTAACCTTTGATCTTTTACTTGCGTGGCAGACACGACAAATAAATTTTCCCATGCCATGCATATTTTTCTCCAGTACCATTATGTTATTGCACTCATCGCAAAATATCAACATATTTTTATCACCTCTTTTTTTAATGTGAAAGAAAGAAGGGTCAAGACAAAGATACACTTATTTTATTTTTGTTATAGGATTTTGGTCATCCAAGAAGAATGAAGGAATCATCCCAA
>CAYJRA010000012.1:0-22890 GCA_964372465.1 uncultured archaeon | reverse complement strand
CTGTCGGCATTCTCATTGCCACGGTAATTCTCATTCTACAGTTGAGAGTTCTATTTGGTGGCCAGCAGAAAACAATTGAGAAGGACATAGTTTTCCAATTTGCTAAGGATTTGGAAAATTCTATTGATAGAACTATTGCGATAACTGGTAATGCAACCTTTTTTTACAAGCCATCATTGAAAAAATATATTCTTGAAATAAACGACAACAAAGTTTCTATTCGTGACAAATATTCAGGAAAAAACGCTTCATTTTACATAAAGAACATTCCAAACAATGTGATATTAGCTCCCACTAAAATAGAAGACAGCGAAGATATCTGTATAATGAAGATTGTTCCTAGTTTAGCAGCAACCACTTCAACATTGATTGGTTCGGAATCTATAACAATTAAAATAGGAGATGGTAAATGTTCAAGTCAGTTTTTATTTGATTCTTCAACAACCACTTCCACCATCGTTTCTGTAAGCACGACCACTTCCTTGCCACCCTCGCCAGGAGGATATAATATACTTTTCGTTCCATTATTTTATTCGCCAGGAGAGTTTGACAGGTTCAAACAAGAAGCCTTCGTCTCGTTTGACTATTGGCTGGCAAGATCGCCATTTAAAGACTGCCCAAATCCAAGATTGAAGGTCAACGTATTTTTTGTCGATCCAAAGGATTGCCAAGAAGCATGTTCCGATGTCTGTAGAGATTGCCAGAATGTAGCTATGGAATGTGCTTTAAGAAGCGAATATAAAAACAACTGGGACAAAGTAGCTGGCATTTGCAAGGGTCAGACATGCATGAATACTTTTGATGATTATAACGGTAGGTGGGAAAAAGCATGTGGATGTGCCGGCGGAACACCCGCAGAAACTAGCATCACCAATTACGGTAGTTTTTGCAAAACTGCAGAAGGTTATAAAGTCGTTTCTCATGAGATGGGTCACTCATTTGGTCTTTGTCATGTTTCTGGTTGTGATGTAGAATGTTTAAATTATATAGATTACACCGGTTGGGATTGTCCGAATTTGAATGATTGCAATGAGCCGAATAAAAATGAATTTATAATGGATTATTGTCAACCAATGGAAAAGTATGGTCCGGCAGCTTACCAATATTTAAAAACTGAAGTTTTCAAAGATTATTTAAATGGGTGTTGATGTGAGACACATATACAAAATCATAGTAGTTATTTTTTTATTTTCTTTAATTGGCATTGCATCATCCCAAGAAATTCAAAAAATCTTTGCTTTAAATATCATTGTTTATAGAAACGATACAATACTGCTTAAGAATTTCGGCATAGAAGAAGGTAAAATTTCAACATTCTCAAGTAGAAGTGTCGGATATTCCATAAAAATATTTTCATTTGACGATAAAGTTATTTTTGAAAAGCCTCTCACTATAAGTTTTATCGCCAGCCCAATTTCAGAGACGGGCTTGGATCAAATTCAATTGAAAGAGAGAAATATTTACCTAAAATTGCCTTTTTCTCAGCATGCTAAAAAGATCCAGATAACACACAATAATGCAGTAATTTTTGAACTGAATGTTAAAGACTATTTGTGTAATAGAGATAGTTCATGTTCAGATTACGAAGATGAGATAAACTGTCCGGAAGATTGTTTAAAAAGTTCTGAAAAGCCAATTCGGCCCCAATCGAACACCTCAATTGTATTGTTTGTAGTTTCGTTTATCTTAATAATAATCATAATTATTGTAGTTGTGTCTTATAAGAGAAGCAGCAATGCGACAAAACAAGAGACTCAAACACATGGTTAAATGATAAATATGAAAGGCGACAGTAAATTTTTCGTCAAAAGCGTTTATTTAATTCTAGTTTTAATTCTGATCAGCTTCTTCACATTTCAATACGTATCTACTACTAGAAAATATTCTGAATTAAATGAAAAGGTTGATTTGAGAATAGTCGCTGAAAACATTCTAGATCAATTGGCTGGATATGATTCATGTTTGGCATATAAGGAGGAAATAAAACCAGGCGATCAAAAAATAAATGAAATATCTCACAGGGTTCTTGATATAGACAAAATACAAGAATTTACTGATAAATACAAATATTCCGAGCCAAATTGCGCAAGGAATTTCAATTACGGATATTATATTACCGTAGAAAAATCGGATTTGACAAGAGTTGATTCCGGTAAAGGGGGTTCTATACCTTATGGTGGCAGAGATATAGTATTGACTCTCGATGCAAGTAAGAGTATGGAATGGGATGATAAAATAGTTTATGCAAGAAGCGCTGCAGCTAGTTTTGTAGAGTGTGCAAGTGATACTGACAGAGTGGGCTTGGTTGCATTCAGAGACTGTAGCAATATAGAAAAATTGTCCGATCTAATCATGTTGGGTAAGGGTAACAATCGCGCTAGGTTGACGGGATTGATAAATTCAATATCCACATTACAAGCAACTCCTATAAGAGAAGCTGTAAGATTATCTGCAGATATTTTGAAGCAACAATCTCCAGACCCTTCTGTATATAAAATGTTAGTGTTATTGACAGATGGTTGTGAGACATGCGGGGATTGTGCACCTGAATATGTAGGTGGAGAAGGATGTCCCGCATGGAAGAATTACTGCAACTCATGCCCATCAGAGAATGCTGTCTGTGATTATGCGGTTAGCCAAGCCAGCCCAAATATTCACATATTTACAATAGGTCTTTACACACAGAGTGCATGTGATGTGGAGATAGATTATGGCGGCAATCAATTAAGATGCATGTCTCAAAAAACAAATGGTAGATATTATCTCTCCACATCTGTTGGAAAATTGAAGTCAATATTCTGTGAATTAGGTAAGGGTGTTCCAAAAGCAACAGAAACGAAAGAAGAATGGACTTTTGGATCGGAATCGCATTCAGAGAAAAACAGTTTATATAATACGCTTTCAGTATCCCTGCCTGTATCAATAAGATATAATGCAACAGATCTTCAGCCAGGAAAAATAACAATTTATTTATTTGATGGAGAACTCGAAAGAGTGGCTAGTGTTCTGGATGGGGCCTGTTTAACAAACACAGACCTGCAAAAGTCAGTTAGGCTATCATATAGAACATTTCTTAAAAATGATAATGGTGTCAACAAGATTTGCATGGATGTAGATAAGAAGGAAGTTTGCAAAGTTTTATCTTGTGACAAAAAAATAAATTTAGATAATATAAATAACCCCGGAACATATATATTGAATGTAAGAGCTACTGGTAATGAAATAGACGTGGTCGTGTGAAGGCGAATAAGGGTCAAACAAGGGAAATGTTGGATTTTGCCATTCTAGTTGTGAGTATTTCCGTCGTTTTTATTTTATTCTATCTTATAATCATATCGCCGCAAAAGAAAACCGAGCAGTCCATCGTAAATTATCATACATACAACAGAGTATTGAATGCTGTTAACGATTTTTATTATTCAAAAATTTCTGGAACACAGATGAATTTGCCGATATTTCTTGCTGACAGAATTATATTAAATAAAACCCCAGTATATTACGGGGAAGGATATCCGAATATTGATGTGGATAACATGACAACAAATTTTTTCAATATTTATTTTGATGACAGATGGCAGTTGGAAGTGCCGATAAAAGAATCGAAGCCGTTTAGACTGGGTCATGAAAAACCAAGGTCAACCGATATACAAAGTTTTGAACTTTTATTAGCGACGCCGACAATTAATAATGAGGTTATAAAAGGTTATTTGTATGTCTGGACAGAGTAGCATATTAATCGTAGTAATGATTGTCGCAGTCCTTGCTGTACTGTGGGCTTCAACCACGTTCAACCAGTTCTCAATCAGAAACAGGATAACCACATCAGAGGCATATAATAAATTTGCAAAATATTTGGATATAATAAAAGGATTCTCGAGAAGCTCTCTGCAGTTGGCAACTTATAAAGCAACATATGAAGTTGCCCAGGGAGGCAGAACTTATTATTGCAATCAACCATACACACCCAGCTACAAAGTAATCCTAAATGATCTGGAAGGTGTAACAAAAGATGCATTTAATAGTTATGTTGACAATCTGAAGTTTTCGGAACCTTTGCTAAAAATTGATGTGAAAGGCAGCAACTGTGTCGGTTTTGATGTAACTAAGGATAAATTAGATTCAGGAGCACTAGACGAACAGTTTGGCATAAGCTCATATGGCAGCAATGTCAAGATATCAGGCGGAGACAACAACGTATTTTCGGATAACAACATTTTCTCAGATATTCTTGTTAGAGACAGGTTCATGAAATTATACAGAGGATTTGAAAAATGGTACAAAACAACAAAAGTATTCGAACAAGGCTGTAACAGTTGTGCGACTTCGGGATGCGGATGTGTGAGCACCGATTGTGGAGCATGTAGTTCGTGCCCCCCGCTTAATTCTTGCATCACCCAAAATGTTATCAGGAAAGGTGTTTTGGAATTAAATAATAAGATATTCCTAGATGAGAGTGGACAACCAGATCCATTTATAGAATGTACCGGATATACCACTACATGCCATTTGGATATAAGAAAAGTTCCTTGTAAGGCAAAAGGCACGTGCGACCAATGGGAAGAGAATATGTGCAAGAATTGCGACACAAACAGAAATGATAAGCTGTGCGTAGATGATATTTTGAAATATGGTTTAGTCCGTGCAGCAGAACAAAAGCTTGTATCATATGATTGTGTTGTTGAAATGAAAGATGTAAAAGCAGCCGTTAATGCGGTTTTCACATGTACTGACAAGAAATATGCGCTGCCAGTTCCAGAGTCTTCAAGTTCTGCATCAAGTAGTACGAGATATCTTAAGTTTGTCACAAAAGCATACTTCTCATTCCAACAGGAAGGTGTATGCCAAGAAAAAGGAAACTTCAATATACCACCACCAGATGCCTGTTCATGCGTACCTGTATTTGTTGTAGTAGCCGCCGGTGGCGCCGCCGGTGGCGGTGGCGGTGGCGGACAGCCTCCACCAACTCCAAAGGCACCTTAGTTTAATCAGAGGATATTATAAATAATTAGTGCTATCCGATATGAGTGTTTGTATGTCTGGACAGAGTAGCATATTAATCGTAGTAATGATTGTCGCAGTCCTTGCTGTACTGTGGGCTTCAACCACGTTCAACCAGTTCTCAATCAGAAACAGGATAACCACATCAGAGGCATATAATAAATTTGCAAAATATTTGGATATAATAAAAGGATTCTCGAGAAGCTCTCTGCAGTTGGCAACTTATAAAGCAACATATGAAGTTGCTCAAGAAGCTAGGACATATTATTGCAATAAAGCAACACCACCCAGCTACAAAGTAATTATAAACGATTTAGGCAGTGTCACAGAAGACAACTTTAACTCATATATCAGTAACCTAAAATTTTCAGAGCCCTTATTAAAAATTGATGTGAAAAAAGGCAGTTGTGTAAATTTTGACGTAACGCCAGATAAATTGAACTCCGGATCATTGGATGAGCGGTTTGGCATAAGCTTGTATGGCAGTAACATAAGAATATCAGGCGGAGACAACAACGTATTTTCAGACAACAACATTTTCTCAGATATTCTTGTAAGGGACAGATTTTGGAAATTATTCAGAGGATTTGAAAAATGGTCTAAAACAACAAAAGTGTTTGACAATGCATGCGATAGTTGTGCTAGTGAAGCCTGTGGTTGTCAAAACATAAATTGTGGCGGTTGCAGTTCTTGCCCTTCGCTCAACGAGTGTGTTATCAGAAAAATTGTCAACAAGGGAGTTTTGGAATTAGAAAATAGAATATTCAGTGACGACCCCTTCATTGAATGCACAGGCAACACACACATGTGTTATTTGGATCTAAGCCCCGCATACTGTAAACCCAAAGGCGTGTGCGGTCCATTCGAGGAAAACAAATGTCAGCAATGCGACACAAACAGAAATGATAAGCTGTGCGTAGATGATATTTTGTCATATGGTTTAGCTAAAGCAGCTGTTACTTGTGTTTACGATAAGAAAGATGTAAAAGCAGGTGTTTCTGTAATTTTCACATGTGTTGACAAGAAATATGCACTCTCTGTGCCAGAACTAGGAGGGGATAGATATCTCAAGTTTAGTGTAAAGACATACTTCTCATTTGAACAGCAAGCAGCCTGCGAGAAAAGAGGAACATTTGGTAGTCCACCTCCAAATGCATGTGATTGCGGGAAAGTGGCGCCAGGCCCAATAGAAGAAAAGACAATAGAGAAGGAAGCAGTGAATGTGGGAACAGGGAGCGGAGGCGGTTCGGGTAGCGGAACTGGTACACCTTCAACACCTTCAGAGTCATCAGGATCGTCATCCCCATCAACTCCAGAAGATGTAAAAGGAGGATTTGAAAGAGAACAAGGTGAACCAAAACCTGAACCCGGACCAAAACCACAGGGAGAAAAGCCGTCGCCGCCAGGCGCACCTTAAATACGAATTCTGCTTTATTTTTAAATTCTCAAATGATCAATTGTTATCAATGACAAAGGGAATAGCATTATCAACGGTTGCATATCTTATTCTTGCAATGATAACCATTGTTCTCATCCTGATTATAATCAACAGCAAGATATCACCTTCCATGAAAAACATTTTTTGCAGCGTGTTCCAAGGCCTTAGAAGTATTTTGCCGCTGCCGACTGATTTAAAGCCGGAAATTCCATTATATTGCCAGAAGGATGTTCCAGTATACATAGAAACAACTGAAATTGAATCTAGAGACCCTGACAGAATAGCTTTTACTATCGCTTCATATATTATTGCATGTTGGGAAAAAACAGGCAAAATAAATGTTGGCCAAAACCAGATTTGCTATGAAGTGACAGTGAGAGGCGTCAACGGTGAAGTGGATGATACTATGGTAAAAAACAGCATTTCTTCAAGCAATGTCAATCCGGATATATTGACTTGGAAATTAGGCAAAATAAACAAATCAAAGACAATAGGCATAGCCTACAATTCAACTAGCAAAACAATAGAGGCGAGCTGAATGGGTTTCGAACTAGAAACTGTATTCAAATTTCTTTTATATTTGATTGTTGTACTAATTCTGGTAGCAATTATGGTGCAATTCAAAGACAAAATACTTAATTTATGCTTGCTCCCCTCTTCTTGCGAAAAGGAAAATCGGATAGAAAAATGTGGGATAACGCCAACCACATCTACTGAGAGCACCGTGACTAAGGAAGTTTTAGAAAAATACTGCAATTTATGCTGGGAAAAGAATAAAAGAGGAGAATGCAAAGAAATGTCCATGTGCTATGTAATATCTTTAGAAAAAGCTTCAAACCCAACAACCGTAGCTAAGAAAACGCCTCTAAGTTCTGAAGTATCCAAACGTTGCTCTATTTTATGTTCCAGAGATGCTACTTCACTTTTCGTGCAATATGATTGGATAAATGAGAACATAACAATAGGATGTTAAAAATGAAAGGGTTGGCTGTCGAGTATATACTTTTATTTTTCTTACTGGTTATTGTTGTATTTGTTGGAATAGGAATAATTAATTTTTTCTATAAACAAGCACCAAAAACACTAGATAGGATTGTTTATAATGTCACATTTCAATGCATTGAATTTAATGACACAGCAATTAGTTTCAATGACTTTAAAGACATCCTATACGGGTTTTCAACAGGGCAATGCAACAATTTCTATGCAACATCAAAAAACAAAATTACTATTGATGATATAAAACGCGTCAGTTCTAATTGGGACGAATCCATTCAGGTTATTCAGATAGATGAGTGTAAATTGCCTACAATAAATTCACACACAATATATGTAAGCTTTAATGAGAATGAAATAAAATCAAATAGTGACATCTATTTAAAAAGAAAAGAAGTAAAAGATAGTGACATTTTAATTTGTTCTGGAGCAAAAATAATTTCAGATACAACCACAACCACGCAAAATTCACCAACCACGACATCCACATCAGCTACTAGTACTACAACAACAACTGTCTGATGCCAACATCATTTATACTAAAATTTCTTTGTCTATTTTTTTTTGACCAATTTATCCAAAAATCCTAGAACATTTCCTTGCCTGTATTTTTTTGTGATCTGCACAACAGTATCCCAAGTAGTTCTGATATGCCTCGGCATTTTTCCATTATTTTCTTTAGCTAGTTTTTCCAGAAAAGCAATAGTTTTTGCATCGTGACTGTACCCAACACCGAAATCATATTTGAATTCTTTTTTGAGATCTTCAATTTTTTTGTCTCTGTCAACTTTAGCCACAATTGATGCAGCAGAAACAACAGGATAATTTTTATCAGCATAATTTTCACAAACTAATTTTATGTTTTTATTTTCAAGTTTTGAGTACAAAAAATCTCTGAACTTATTGCTGTTGTGACTGGGTGTATCTATTATAGCCGTGTCAGCATTGCATACATTTATTATTTCAGCCATTTTTATTGCTTCTAACTGATTCAAATTTGTGCCTTTCTTTCTTGATTCATCTATATTGCATGCTGGTACTCTGAGAACTATAATATGCTCTGCTATATCTTCTATTTTCTCGCTCAGTTCAACTCTTTTTTTTGGAGTCAACTCTTTAGAATCTTTAACCCCAATTTTTTTTAGTTCATTCTGTTTTTTTTCATCTATTACTATTCCGCATATAACAAGTGGACCAATTACTGCTCCGCGTCCTACCTCATCTATACCCAAAACTTTCAACGAAAACACCTCTTTACTAGACGTAAGCAACTATTGCTTTCTATGAATATAGTCTCATTATTTTATTAGATAACTACTATAAATCATTTGCAATGATAAACTTAGAAGAAATCAATCAAAAAATTATCCTTGGAGAAGAAATAGAGAATATTGTTAAAAATATAAATTGGAGAGAATTTGAGCAGTTTGTCTCAGAAATTTTAAAACATTGTGACTTTGAAATTTTTCTTAACTTCAGATTTGCAGGAAAACATAGATATGAAATAGATATCTTGGCAATAAAAAAAAGCACAATACTAGCTATAGATTGCAAGCAGTGGAATATGGGCAGATATAAAAGTTCTGGATTAAGAAACGCAATAAAAAACCAGTTAAGACGATGCGAGGAACTGAATAAAAATTTAGTTGGCAAATATGATAAAATCATACCTTTAATAGTAACTCTTTTTGAAGAAGATATTGTTGAATATGAAAATGTGTTTGTCGTGCCTTTATGGAAACTTAATGAGTTTTTATTGAACAATTTAGAATTGTGATTTATAATTTTCTATCATATAGGAATATTAACTAACTATAAGTAATTACATTTAAAAGGCTCCTTATAAATATTTAAAAAGATTTATATTCTGAATAGGAGGTGCATTAATGACAAAATTCAATATTAAAATTGAAAACATAGTAGCTTCAGCTTCCTTGGGTGTTAAAATACCATTAGAAAAGATGATAAAGTTTTTAGACGGAACTGAATACGAGCCCGAACAGTTTCCAGGATTAGTTTATAGATTAAAAGATCCAAAGGCGGCAACTTTGATCTTTTCATCAGGAAAAATAGTATGCACCGGGGCAAGAAGCATAGAAGACGTCAAAAAAGTAATAAAAATAGTTGTCAAGACAATTAAAGAAGCAAAAATAGGGAATCCGAAGAATTATGGAATCCAGATAGAAAATATTGTTGCATCGGCTAAATTGAAATCCACACTGAATTTGGATAAAATAGCATTTGAAGTCGAAGAATCGGAGTACGAACCCGAGCAATTCCCAGGATTAGTTCTTAGAATGAAGAACCCAAAGGTGGCATTCCTGCTGTTTTCATCAGGAAAAATAGTATGCACTGGGGCAAGAAAGATAAAAGACGTCGAGTTTGCAATAGAAACCATTTCTAAAAGACTTACAAGCATCCACGCATTGGCTGGTAGTTAACGCTTTTTCTTTTTTAGTTTTTATATATTTCTATAAGACCGGAAAGAAAAAAATAATAAGTCTTAACTGCGATTCATAATACAATGAAACAAGATGATATAAGGGAGCAATTCTTACAATTTTTGGATGAACATTATAGAAAGGATTTAGCCATAGCCGTTTCAAAGGGTATTAAGTCGTTAATAATAGATTTCGGTCTTTTGGATAAGTTTAATCCAGAGCTTTCTGATCTGGTTCTTGAGAAGCCCGAAGAAACAATAATTTTTTTCGAGAAATGCACCGAAGAAATAGATCTACCGAAAAAACAGAAACTTCATGTAAGATTCAAGAATATGCCAGAAAGCAGTAAGATAAGAATAAGGAGCATAAGGTCGGAGCACATAGGTAAGCTTCTTTGTGTTGACGGAATTGTTAAAAGAGCGTCTGAAGTCAGACCCGAGGTTTTTGAAATAGTTTTCGAATGTTATGAATGCGGAGAAAAAATGTCTGTGATACAAACAGAGAAAGAAAAGACTCTACAATATCCGAATAGCTGTGAAAAATGCAAATCCAGAAGGGGATTCAAGATTCTTAATCAGAAGCTTTATGATGCTAGATGGATAGCTATGGAGGAACCTTTTGAAATAACGACTGGTGAGAGGCCGTCAGAAATTATGATTTTCTTGAAAGAAGATTTGACAACACCCAAGATGCAGAACAGGACAGATCCAGGAAACAGGATAAGAGTTAATGGAATTTTGAAGGAAGTCCCCAGAAGAAATACGAAAGGTGGCAAGACAAGGCAACTGGAAATTTTGTTGGATGCAAACAACATAGAAACAGTTGAAACAGAATGGGAAGATATATTAGTGTCTCCCCAAGAAGAAAAAATAATCAGAGATTTGTCAAGAGATCCAAAAATTTATGATAAACTAATTGCGTCTCTCGCCCCAACAATGTACGGCTTGGAAACAGTCAAATTGGCTATAATACTGCAATTGTTTGCTGGTGTTCCTCATTTACTGAGAGACAATACCAGAATAAGGGGGGATATTCACATCCTTCTCATAGGGGATCCTGCCGTAGGAAAAAGTCAGATTCTAAAATTGGCATCGAATATGATACCAAGAGGAAGATATGTGTCTGGAAAGGGTGTGTCTGTAGATTTTGATGACCCTATAATATTCCGTGAGAATGGAATAGTGAAAACCGGTTTGATAGGTAGAGTTATTGATGAGTATTACAGAAATAATGAGGCAGGTTTTGTAACTGATAACAAAGGAATAGAGATACCATCCCTTAATCCGCAAACATTGAAAATGGAATGGAAACCTTTGACAAAAGCCTTCCGGCATTATACGAATGAAGATATGTTTAAACTTTTGTTTCGAACCGGGAGGGAGGTTAGAGTAACTGGCGACCATTCTGTTTTCACAATCGAAAACAGAAAGATAACACCTAAAAAAGCCAGCGAGTTAAAAATAGGAGATATACTTTTGATTCCTAAAAAAATCCCTCAAGATTATCCAAAAATCCACAAAATAGATATTTGGAAAGAACTGAAGAAGATAGATAAAAATGAAATTAAGAACATTGAGAAAAAAGGTAACTATATAAAAAGCAGATTTTCGAAACATAAAATACCAAAGTATTTGAAAATTAATACTGACTTGATGAGATTTTTGGGGTACTATATAGCTGATGGTTCTATAGACTATGACAATAGAAACGAATTTAAGATAAAATTCGATATAGACAGAAAAGACAGAAAAACTATGGATGACATTAAAAGAATTTCAAAAAAATTATTCGAAGTTGAAGCTAAAGAATATGAAAGAAAAGATTCAAATTGCAATAACATCTATATACACGACAAAATAGCGTATCTAATCTTGAAAAACATATTCAAAGTAGGACGAGATGCTACAACGAAAAAAATACCCGATATTGTCTTTAATACAGAATCAAAATTTCAGAAATGGTTCCTATACGGCTTGATAAAAGGAGACTACGGTGTTACTGCATCGAAAGAATTAATGTCTGATATTTTGTATTTACTTCTGATGAACGGCATTGTGGGTTCTTTTACAACGAGAAAAATAAAAAAAATCATAAAATTCCCAGATGGGCACACATCTGAAATAGATAGAGAATTTTACGAACTGAAATCGCCAAATATCAAAAAGATACTTGAATTTCAGATAATGAATTCAAATCTACATTCAAGGCCACCAATAGAACTATTCCAATCTGATCTAATAAAAATCCTTCGTAACAACGAATACATGCGTGTCTCAGACTCAGATTTCAAAAGAATAAACTCTAGATTCAAAAAATTGCTAGTCGACAGGCTTAAAATAATTACGAGTGTAGTGGATGCTAAAAAGTTAAGCATAAAAGCCAATATTGGAATAAAGTCAGCGCAGCACTATCTGAAAATGTTGTTGAAAAGAGGATTTATTGAAAGAGAAAACAACTTCTATAGAATAAACGAAAAAGGTAAAAAATTGCTTGATGAAATTGATTTCCTAGATAAATTGAGAGATTCAGATCTAGCGTTTCTTAAAATCAAAAATATAGAACGAATAAAACCAACTTCAAAATTCGTATACGATTTGTCTGTAGAAGGATACGAGAATTTTGTAGGTGGTTTCGGAGGCGTCCTTTGTCATAATACAGGTGCTGGATTAACAGCAAGCGTTATTAAAGATGAACAGTTCTTAGGCGGTTGGGTTTTAGAGGCTGGCGCATTAGTTTTATCTAATAATTCGATAATTTCAATAGATGAATTTGAAAAAATGGAAAAGACAGATCAGGTGGCTATGCACGAAGCAATGAGTTTGCAGCAGGTAAGTATAGCTAAAGCATCTATTGTTGCAACTTTGCCTGCTAGGACAGCGGTGTTAGCTGGAGCAAACCCGAAATATAGCAGATTTGACCCATACTTACCTATAAGAGAGCAAGTCGATCTTTCTGAAACATTGTTGAGCAGGTTTGATGTAAAGTTTGCCTTGAAAGATATTGCAAATGCAGAAATAGATGCAAAAATGGTTGATCACGTCCTGGAATCCCGTCATTTCAAACAGGAAACAGCTCAACCAACATTATCACCAGAGTTTTTAAGAAAATATATTGCATATGCAAGAAATACGTGCAGACCCATGTTGACAGAGGAAGCTGGTAGATTACTAAAAGATTTCTACGTTGATTTGAGATCTAAGTCATCCGGAGAAGAGTCTCCTGTTCCAATAACCTTGAGACAGTACGAGGCCTTGATAAGACTGGCTGAGGCAAGTGCGAAAGTTCAGTTGAAAGATAGAGTAAGTACAGAGGATGCGCAACGCGCTATAGACATAATTAAATTTTCTTTGAGGCAGTTTGGTTTCGATCCACAGACAGGCCTTATTGATATTGATAGAGCAGAGGGGGGGATATCAACTGCTCATAGAAGCAAAATTAGAGTGGTATTGGATATTATTGATGAGTTGGGTAGAAACATTGGCAGAACAATCCCTATGGACGAGTTAATCAAAAGAGCCCAAGAAGAAGGAGTGGATAATGTAGATAGTATTGTCAAGAGTATGCTGAATGAGGGCACTTTATTTTCCCCCAAAACGGGATTCATTCAGAAAATTTAATTTTTTTGGACAATCTTTATATTTGTTATTTTTAATAAAAGATGTATGAAATTGAATGGGGTCTTTGATTGGCTTCTTGATTTTTTTGGGATGAGAAAATCCGTTCGCCTCGGAATTTACGGATCTGTTAATGCTGGTAAAACAACGCTTGCAAATAAAATTGCGTTGGATTGGACAGGCGAAGAAGTTGGGATAGTTTCAGAAGTTCCGCACGAAACGAGGTTTGTTCAAAAAAAAGAGAAAGTTATGATTAATCACGGCGGCAAGAAGATATCGATTAATCTGCTTGATATGCCAGGCCTGTCAACAAGGGTCGATTACAGAGAATTTTTCAAGTATGGAATTAAAGGAAAGAGAGCAAAAGAAAGGGCGAAAGAAGCAACACAAGGTGTTATCGAAGCAATTAAATGGCTCAATAATGTTGATACTGTGCTAGCTGTAATGGATTCAACCAAAGATCCTTTGACGCAGATTAATGCAACACTGCTTGGTAATTTGGAAGCCAAGAAAATACCAGTTGTAATCGTAGCAAATAAGATCGATCTAAAGAACTCCAAACCTGAAAATATAAAAGAAACATTTTCTCAATATCCTGTTGTTGAAATTTCAGCTTTGACGGGAAAAAACATGGATAAGTTATATGATTCTATTACAAAATATTCGAGAGGAAAAAAATGAAATTAAAGCTAGAGTTTGTATCGTCAGCCAAGCTGAATGAAAAATCACCCAACAAAAGGATCGAATTTATTTTAAGCAGAGTGAAAGATGGCGGAATATTAATAATGGATGGCGTGCTAAAAGCCGAGGAAGAAATGGATTTGATAAGAGAAACGATGAGAAGAGTGGATTCTGGATTTCCAGGTATTGAGGTATGCAGCTTGAAAAAAACTACAAAGACACTGGATGTTTTTCTCGATAGGTTTGTAGACCATAAGGAAAGGCTGCAAAAATTTATGGGAATGATTACGGGTAGCCCGCATATAGCCACTAACCTAAGGACAGGAATAACATTGATAGGGCCTGCAAAGATAATTAAGAAAATAAAGAAAAACCCAGATTCGTTCTCTGTTCTAGCAGAGGTATAATATGACACACCAATGCATCAGATGTGGCAGTACTTACGAGAATAACGATTCTTCGATTCTTAAGGGATGTAATTGTGGTTCTGTTTTCTTTGCTTATATAAAATCGCAAAAAGACGCTGAAAAATTAAAAAAGATAGAACAAGAATTGGAAGAGCATCAAACATCTCTTGAATCAGAGATAGAAAAACAGGTCAAGAAAGATGATTTGCAATTTGGGATTGAGACCATAAAAATACCGCAAGAGGGCGTATATGAGATCAACATAGATGCCTTAATGAAAAACCAGCCAATAATTGTACTGAAGAGAGATGAAACATATCTGATTCATTTGTCATCTGTGTTTGAAAAAGTCAGAATCAGGAAATAAAATTCAACCATAAAAACTTACAAAATATAATATTTACATGGAAATAAGAAGACAGACAGCCATAAAAACAAGGATTTCTGACATTGTTAATTCAAAATTCATAAGAAAAGAAGGATTAGAACCGAGTTACGTTTTGACAGACATGGGCCAGAGAATAAGTAGAGCAAAAATTGTTGGTACAATCACAGATAAATTTTTGAGCGAATCCGGGAACTACTCTTCTATTACTTTAGATGATGGTACAGGAGCGGTTAGAATAAAGACATTTCAGGACAATATTGATATGTTGCAAAACGTGACAATAGGTGATTTGGTGAGTATTATAGGCAGAGTGAAAGAATATGCGGAAGAGAATTATATTGCACCGGAAATTATAAAACCCATGTTGGAGCCAAATTTTCAATTGTTGCATAAACTAGAAGTTTTGGGCAATATACTAGAGAATAGAAAAATTTCAGAAATTTTAAACAAAGAAAAAGAAAAATTTTCTGATTTAAACGAATTGAAGAATTACATGAATAAGGAATTTAATGTTGATGAACTGACACTAGAAGGTATTCTAGAATCCACGAACGAATCTGAAAAAATGAAAGAAAATGATTACAGACCGTTGTTAATATCACTATTGAAAAAAACAGATGACGGTGGAGGAATAGAAATTGTTAAATTGTTAAAAGAAAGTAAATTATCTGTGGACATATTCAACGATACGTTAAGTAGTTTGTTAGATGAGGGCATATTTTACGAATCAATTCCAGGCGTTTTAAAATTAGCATAGGATTTTTATGAAGACATACGATCAAATGTTAGATGAGGCTATTGAAAAGCTTCCGAAAGACGTTAAAGAGACGGAAAGATTGGAAATACCCAAACCACTTTCTAACATATCCGGCAATCAAACTTTCATATTGAACTTTACTGAAATAGCCAATGTAGTGAGACGAGATCCTAAACACCTATCTAAATATTTGTTCAGAGAACTCGCAACTCCTGGAAGTATTGATAACAACAGATTAGTTTTGCAAGGAAAGATTTATGGTAGTTTAATCGAAAAAAAGATAGATGCATATGTAAAAGAATATGTGTATTGTCCTGAATGTAACAAGCCAGATACTCATTTGATTAAACAGGATAGAACAACATTGCTGAAATGCGAAGCATGCGGTGCCAAACATCCTGTGAAAAACTTTTGAGAGGTGATTTTTTGACAGAAGAAGAAGTAATAAACGAAGAAGAGTTGCCCCTCCCAATGGCTCCTATAGTTAGACTAATGAAAAAAAATCTTGATAAGGATAAACTGATAAAGAGTCAAGTAAAAATCGCCATGAATAAATGGCTAGGAGAAATATGTGAAAGAGTAGCTAAAACAATGAATATGATACCTTACACATCTGTAGATTTAGCAGCATTCAAGGAAGCCATTAAAACTTATGAAGATTTAGAAGAAATGCAAAAAGAAAAAGAAAGAGTGGTAGCTAGTTTAGAAAAAATAAAACAAGATTGTGACTCTCTTATAAGAGATTTTAACCGAAAATTTGATTAAATATTATGATGTTTTGGTCAAAAACGTTTAAGATAAAGAACCACTTTATTGTTGCTATATGTGACAAAGAGTTACTAGGGAAAAATATAGCGATGGCAGGATTTAAAATAAAAGTAAGCAAATACTTCTATGGCGGAGAGATAGTAGATGATGACAGGGCAACCAAACTCATGGAAAAATCTACTATATCCAACATAATTGGCAAGAATATAATTAAAATAGCTATAGACAGAAAACTTATTTCTAGGAAAAACATTATCCTTATTGGTGGAATCCCTCATGCTCAGTTTATTTAATAAAAAGGCGCAGTTTTTCATACTAACTTCGGTAGTTATTATAGGTATTTTTTATGGTCTTAGCAGATATGTGAATCCATATTCTTTTGTTGATACATCAACTGCGGGGCAAGGCAGTGAAATCTTTTTCTTTGAAAACGTTAGAGACAAGACAATAAAAACAGTTGAAATAAGCTCGCCACTCCAGTTGAGCGACAACGTTAACACGTTTAGAAACTACGTACAGACGTTAGCGATAGATAAAGGGTATATCTTAGTATACAATTACAATTTGTCAGCAACAAACCTCAATGTTTCAATGGTTCTGACATCCAATAAGATGGTATTAAGATCTGATTTTACTGTTCCACGTCCTTAAGTAAGGCAGGAATTGCGTTCTGACCTTTTTTACAGAACAATGAAGTTTAGATGATAATTCCTGTAAAACAGCGTTTTTTTCTTCCCTTTCTGTTTTTGTTAGGCTCAGAGTTTTTATTCTATCCGGATATTTGTATCTCGAAAATTTTCTGTACATCTCCTTTTTTGACAGTGCAACCCCGCTTGTCATAAGATCTATCATATATTTCAAAAACTTGTATTCCTGCCTTATTTTTATTCTACCTCTGAATAAATCAGCTTTGGATATTGCATCATACGCTTTCGCTATTTCTTCTGGTTTTTCATATTCATTGGCTATATTCTCTTCTATCCATAGAAAAATTTCTTCCGGATCCTTGTCTACATTGTTTATTGCCAGTTTGGCGGATATGGCTGATCTGGTTTTAAATATTATTTTGAGAACTTCGAATATATTTTCTTCTCTCTCCCTTTGACCCAAGTTTTCTAAATCATCTAGACCAATTTCCTCCTTATCTCTTGATAGCATTTCCAGATCGTTTATTGCTGCTCTCAAATCACCTTCCGATCTTTTGGCCAAAATTTTTATTACATCTGTGCCGCATTTGACCTTTTCTTCGTTGCATATGTATTGGAGTTTTTTTATTGTATCCCAATAAGAAATTTTCTTGAATTCAATCATTTGGCAATATTCTTTAAGGGATCTTATATTTTGGTCCCAAATATTGTTCGCTGTTAATATTATTGGATGATATGACTGTTTGATCATTTTTATCAATTCAGATGTGCCGCCTCTATCTTCCCTTCCTGTTATACCATCTACTTCATCTATCAAGAAGATTTTACCCTTTTTGAATAGAGACATCTGCTTGACTGATCTGCCTACGACTTCATTGATCTGTGAAGCTGTTCTATAGTTTGATGCATTCAATTCTATTAAATCAAAATTTTTTTCTTCACTCAAAGCCAACACTAAAGTGGTTTTTCCTACACCAGGCGGCCCGTGAAACAGCAGTGCCTTCTTTCCCGGCACCCATGCTTTAATCCACGTTAATATTTGCTCTACGGCTTCATTTTGCCCTACAATATCTGACAATTTTTTCGGTGAATATTTTTCTGTCCACATAATAACACTAAGTCATGATTATTTTGCTGCTTACTTTCAGTTCATAATAAATTGAAATCAATTCTATTATTCCTGAAATAAACAAGATTATCGCAGTTAAAATCAATATTTTTACATTTTCTTTAAAAGTATTTACGAAGGCCACCTTTCTCGATCTTACTCTCCACATTTTCTTTGGATTTATTACTGAGTATATCAAGTGTAGCCCCTCAGTAGCAGATAAGATCATGGCAACAGATTCTAGAATCAGCACTAGATAAAGTAAAACGAAATATGTGATGGAATAATTGATTGCTGTGTGAACTATTCCAAACAAAAAGCCGACTACGAGCCCGTTCGTTAAAATTAATATGAACGGCAGCACGAAAGTTAAGCTTAATATGAAATTAAGCACGGATAAACTATAATTGTGAGTGAATATTGTAAAAAAAACAGCTAGATAATTTTTCTCTGACAGCATTGTTTTGATATCGTTAAATAAATCTTGATTATAAAAATTCTGTAGGAATTTATATGAATCTTCAGGATATTTGGAATTAAAAAAGCTTCCAACATAGTAAGATAGAAAATAAGATAATAGGAATACAGCGGCAAAGGAGAAATACAGCCATTTGTTTCTTTTGCTGATTATTTTTTTAATATCTAGAAAATATTTTTTAATCATAATTTCACTTTGCCTTGTATAATAGAAATTGAGCTAATAGCGCTTCTAACTGGATGAGTTCTGATCCGCCTTCAGATATCCTGAAATCATATTCTCCAGTCAATTCCACTAGTTTCACTTTGTTTTCTTCTGGTATGTTCAAATCAAAAATTTGTTTGTGCACTTCTTTTATGATGTCTTCTCCAGAAAGCCCCTGTTTTAATATCATATCATGCAGTTTCTTCCTTGCATCCATGAATTTGCCATTTAAGACCAGACTCAGCATATCTTTGACATCATTGGGTTTTGCTTGGTTGGCTATCTCATAAACTATACTTTCATTTATTTTTTCCTTCAACGCAGAGGACGATTGAAGTAGATTGGATACTTTTCTTAAATCACCTTCTGATAAATCTATTATTGCTTTGATGCCGCCATCGTCGACAGATAATTTCTCTTCTTTTGCTATTCGGTTTATGTATTCTTTGATATGGTTTTCATTTAACGGTTTGAATCTGAAAACAGAGCATCTGCTTTGAACAGGCTCAATAATTTTTGAACTGTAGTTGCAGATAAGAAAGAAGCGAGTTGTATTTGCGAATGATTCCATTGTTCTTCGCAATGCATGTTGCGCATCTGCAGTCAATGCGTCAGCTTCATCTAATATGATTAGTTTGAAATTTATGTTAGCTAAAGATCTGGTTCTTGCGAAATCCTTAATTTTTCCTCTGACTATTTGTATCCCTCTTTCATCGCTTGCATTTAATTCTAATATATTTGATCTCCATGATTCTCCAAACAGATCTCTTGCCAAGGCTAACGTGGTTGCTGTTTTACCAGTTCCTGGTGGTCCGGCCAACAAACAGTGTGGTACATTCTTATTTTTAACAAAAGCTTTGAGTCTGTCAACAACATGAGACTGATTTATTATTTCATTCAATGATTTAGGTCTATACTTTTCTGCCCATACCTCTATATCCATTTTTACCACCAATACTATGTAGATTTAATAATTAAAATTGAAAGGATTTGTATAAATATGAAGATAGCTATTACCGGAACGCCTTGTGTCGGGAAGAGTACAGTCTCTGATATTTTATCTAGAAAATTGGGGTATAAACTAGTAAAAATTAATAACTTGGCACATAGGCTTAATGCCTATTCTGGTTATGACAAAAAAACACAGTCTAAAATTCTTGATATGAAAAAAATAGAGAAAGAAATAAGGAAAATAAGACATGATGTTATTTTAGATGGCCATGTTTCTCATGAATTCCTTGTAGATATAGTTATAGTTCTAAGATGCGATCCTAAAATATTGGAAAAAAGATTGAAGGAAAAATATCCGAAAAACTCACCTAAGGTTAAGGAGAATGTGGAAGCGGAAATTTTAGGGGTTATAACCTCGGAAAGTATACAAAAGAACAAGAACGTTTTTGAAGTCGATATAAGCAAGATGACGTCAGAGCAAGCTGTTGAATCTGTCTTGTCAATAATTAAAACAAAAAATAATAGATTTAAAGTTGGTAAAATAGACTGGTTAGAAAAATATGAAAGTTGGTTATAACATGAAAGAATGTTATCTTTGTAGAGTTCAAAAAGAAAAAAATGAGAAATTCATATTAGAAAGTAATACTTTCTTTTGTTTATATGATAATTTTCCTGTAACAAAGGGGCATTGTCTTATAGTTCCAAAGAAACATATAGAATCTTTTTTTGATTTAAATGATGATCAATTAAAAAATTTTTATCAAATTATAAAACAAGTAAAAGAAATAATTCAGAAACAATTCCACCCAGATGCGTTTAACGTTGGAATTAACGATGGTAAAGCTGCTGGTAGAACTATAAACCACCTTCATATACATTTAATTCCAAGATATGAGAACGATGTTGAAAATCCACGCGGTGGTATAAGAAATATAATTCCTGGAAAGGGAGACTATACTAAACTTAAAAAATTATAAAATAAGTGATTGAATGGAAACTAAAGTCTTTGTGGGAGTGAAAGGTCTTATTGTAAAATCTGGCAAAATTTTGGTTGTCAAAGAAAGAATAAAAGACTATGAATATTGGGATTTACCAGGTGGGAGAGTGAAGTATGGTCACAGTCCTTTAGAGACCTTAAAAAGAGAATTAGAGGAAGAAACTAAACTGAAGGTCGATATAATAAAGCCAATTGGCATGTATTATTTTTTTAGATCGAAAACAGATAATTGGCAAGTTGTGTTGACAGCATTTTTATGCAAGCTTTTGTCTAAAAAAATAGATATACACAAGAACCCAGATGAAACAGAAAATATAATTGAATTCAAATGGGTTGATCCTAAAGAGTTTTTAAAACCTGATTTTGAAGTTGCTCACAAAAGTTTGAAAGAACTGATAGTAGATTATTTCAAATTAAAATAACTGGTGCAAAAAATGAAAATAGAGTTTAACGATCAATTTAAGAAGGCTTTTGATTTAATGGAAAATACGTCAAATAACGTTTTTATTACAGGCAAGGCCGGTACAGGAAAATCCACTCTCCTGAATTATTTCAGAAACAATACTTCTAAAGATATAGCAGTTTTAGCTCCAACTGGTGTTGCAGCAATTAATGTTGACGGTCAAACAATACACTCCTTTTTCAGGTTTAGACCAGACATAACATTGGATTCAGTGAAAAAATATAGAGGTTATGATGGTCACATTTACAAAATACTTGATGCTATAATTATTGATGAAATTTCTATGGTTAGAGCTGACTTGTTGGATTGCGTTGATAAATTTTTGAGAATAAATGGAAAGAATTCAGGCAAACCATTTGGAGGAGTACAAATGGTTTTTATCGGAGACCTATATCAAATACCACCGATAGTTACGTCTAAGGAGAGAGATATATTCAGGAAACAATATAAGAGTCAATATTTTTTTGATGCAAAAGTTTTTGAAAAATTGGAAATGGAATTTATAGAATTGGAGAAGATATACCGTCAGAAAGACGACGTTTTTATTAACATATTGAATTCAATTAGGAACAACTCAGTAACAGAAGGACAATTAAAATTACTGAATAAAAGATTAAACTCTGATTTCAGATCTAAACTGGATGATTTTTATATTCAATTGACAACTACTAACGATTTATCTACTGAAATAAACGAAAATGAATTATCTGAAATACGAGGTAAAACCTTTGAGTATAAAGGAATAATAGAAGGCAAATTTGAGAAGCATTATATACCAACTGATATTGATTTAAAACTGAAGATAGGCTCGCAGATAATGTTGGTGAATAACGATGTTGACGATAGATGGGTTAATGGCACTGTTGGAAAGATTGTTGAGATAAAAGAAAACTCAAAGGAATCAGATACAATTATTGTAGAACTTTTAAACAAACAACTCGTCGAAGTGAGGCCACATACATGGAAAATATATGAATTATTCTATAATACTGATAAAAATAGTTTGGATTCTAAAACAATGGGCTCCTTTACACAATACCCGATAAAACTTGCCTGGGCCGTTACCATTCACAAAAGTCAAGGAAAAACATTTAATAAAGTCATTATTGATATAGGCAAAGGTGCATTTACACATGGACAAACTTATGTGGCGCTCAGTAGATGTACAAGTTTGGACGGGATTGTGCTTAAAAAACCGATAGAGAAAAAACACATTTTCATGGACTGGAAAGTTGTTAATTTCTTAACTAAATATCAATATGAGATATCTGATAAAAAGCGTCCTTTAGATGAAAAGGTTGAAATAATAAAGAAAGCAATAAAGAACAAATCGAAGCTTAGAATTGTTTATTTGAAATCCAACGACGAAAAATCTAGGCGAATAATAAAACCATTCAATGTAGGTGAGAAAGAATATATGGGTAGATCATATGTCGGTGTGGAAGGATATTGTTTTGAGAAGAAAGATAACAGAATTTTTCGTGTAGATAAAATATTGGAAATAGAAGAAGTTAGTTCTGAATAACTATAAGTTGATTTTATTATTAATTTTAG
>CAYJRA010000011.1:0-24040 GCA_964372465.1 uncultured archaeon | reverse complement strand
GAAAATTAAAGGAACATGGTATTGTCAGACAAGCTGTAAAACAAGGAATAGTTGTATAGTATTAATTGTTAAAGAGCTTTGTTTAATAAGTAGGTTTTGAGGCATACTTCTTAAACATTTTCGGGACTTTTTAAACAGTTGTTAGGTTATTGAGTCTATATCTGACAGTGTTTATTAGTTCTTGCTCGGTTTTGTATATTCCATGTCGTGAAAAGAATATGATAATACATCTATCACTTTCCATTTTAAAGATTACTCTATAACCTTGTGATTTACCGCAATTCTCCTTAAGAGGAATTACTCTTCCTTTGTAAATCTGATGACTGCCATAACCATTGCATTTCTCGATGGCTGGTGTTTCTTCCAGACCTTTGACAGAAAAAAGGTCACACCATGCTTCAAGTGATTCTTCTGGGGTTCTGAATTTCTTTTTTAGCGTCTTCATATCTCTGTCTATCTCAGAATGTCTTAGAAGTTGCATAAAACCATTTACATCTTTTCCATTTCGTTATACTTATTTCTGTAATAAGCAAGATTGTAGTCTATAATACATCCTGGTTTGGTTGCTATCCATGGAGCTTCACCATGGCTTGCATTTTTCATATCTCTTCCACTAAATTTCTCCCATTTATCAGCTATTTCCTCTATCATCTCTATTTCTTCTTTGGTCAGATGTTCAAGTGTTTTTGCTTTACATGGAATGATGAGTTCTTTATCATTCAACCCCTGAGGCATTTTACATTTTTGAACTTTAACTGAACCTTCCTTTATCATTTCATTCAATATAGCTTCTGCATTTTCGGGAACTGGTCCTAAAGGCATCCTTACATAACTGTCATTAGTGACTGACTTCCCATGAAGTTCAAAGAAATCAAAATCTAAATAATACAACAGTTTCATAAGTTTTGTTTTACCAAGAGTTTCATTCCTGATTTTATTGGCAAAATAAAGAATCACGGTCTTGTATTTATCTTTATTGACCATATTTAATAATTGTCAGAACTTAAATTTATAAGTTTACTGGTAGAGGATTTGAGGTTTAATTCCCAGTTCGTGCATTTCTTGTATGACCACGCAGATATTGTGGCACAGTATTTTTAACAAGACCTCATTCATTTGTGAAACCCATTCCTTGCTTCTAACTGAATCTCCGAACTTGCTTTTAACCATGTGGAATACTATTTCGTTGTTGCTTCTCTTATGATAATGCTGTAAGAACTCATCTCTATTCAGCATAGTAATGATACATCTTGTTCCATATTGTAGAGCCTCCCGATGTGCTGGTTGCATTGCTCCTGAACGGAATGAAATCAGTCCCACAAAAATTTTCCAAAAATCAAAAAATCCTAAAACCCATGAGAATACACATTGAAAATACAGCCATCTTCATTCTTCTTTCGCTAAAACCAATATTATTCAGGTCTATCACATTCCAAAACTCATCAGCCAAATCATATACAAAACCCGTCAGAAAACTGGCAACTTTCGCATACAAATGTTGTCTGTTATTTTTATAGCGTGTCTAATAATTTACCCAGCAACTGATATTATCTCATAATCATCTCACGAAAAATTTCCTCAACCAAAAATTATTTAAGATAACCGCTCATTATTATGTCATATGGTTGAAGCACCGATCTTTATAGGAAATGTATCAATAATCAAATTCTTGGTATTCTTACTCTTATTTTTCGCAACTATAATTTCTGGAAACATTTTGTATTTATTTGTAAGGAGGTTTTTGGATGGAAGGCTTGACAAAAGAACATCAAAAACCTTTGGAAGAGTGCTAAGCTACGTTGTTTATGTAAGCGGTATTTATTTCGGCGTGGTTCATATCTTAGGATTCGATGTAACTGCCCTTTTGGCAGCTGGTACCCTAATAGGTATTGCGGTTGCATTTTCAGCTCAGCAATTCATTCAGAACGTAATCTCAGGCGGAATAATCTTCTTAACCAGGATAATCAGATTAGAAGATTGGGTTGAAGTCGGTGGTTTTCCCCAGTTTGGTTTGGCTAAGGTCAAAGATATTAGTTTACTGAGAACCACATTGAGAACCATAGACGGGAAGATTGTCTATGTTCCAAACTCGACTATAATAAGCACTAATCTTGCTAATTTCACAAAAAGCGAATTCCTCAATATTTCTATTGATGTTAAAGTTTCTCATAACAGCGATTTGGAAAGGGTTGAAAAAATAATATTAGAAATATTGGACAAGAATCCCAGAATTTTGCCAAACGTTTCAAGTAATTCGAAATCATATCTGGAAAAGATACTGGATATACCGGGATTATCTAAGTTCTTGGAAGTCCCAAAAAATATGGACTCCCTTAAACCGAAAGTTCTCATCAAGAATGCAGATAAAAAAAGCATAACTCTGCAAGCAAACGCATGGATTCTAGAAGTGCAGAATAGAGATTATATAATCTCCGATATTTGGAATTCAATACTGACTGAGTTTAAAAAGAATAAAATTGAAATGTCTGAGTAATTCTTTTAAGTTTATCAGAATCCTTAATTTTAGTATTGTGCGGGAGTTGCCAAGCCTGGTCAACGGCGCAGGCCTTAGGTGTTTAGAAGAAAGCCTGTCCTTTAGTAGGTTCGCAGGTTCGAATCCTGCCTCCCGCATTATCTCAAATAAACAATAAAATCAACCCTATTGTGGCGCCTATAATTCCTAATATTTTTTTAAAGGATGTTTCATCTTTGAACAGAATAATAGCTGCGGTGGTTACCAAAATAATTGATGATGCATTCACAGCATTAATATATCCGGGATTTGGTGCATATTTGTAACCTATCTGCATGAACAAGTTGAATAAAAAACTAGAAATGCCTATCAAGAACAGTATCATCCATTTTTGCTTATCAAAAATTAGTTTTCCTTTATTTCTTTTAAAGTCGAAAAAAACCAATGGAGTCACAATTAGATGGAGATAAAATAGGATTGAAAACACATTGACACCCAGGTCTATCAAATGTTTAGACATCAATGCTAAAAAACCCCAGCAAAAGAAAGCACCAAATGAGTAAACCAGCCACTTCATGTTTTTTGATTTGCTTTTCTTCATGATTTTTGGCAACATGATTAGGGTTGAAAACAAAACTATCAGCATGATGGCTATTGCTTTTCTTAGAGTGAGTTCAGAATTAAAAATCAGTACGGATACAAGCGTTGTAAAAATAACATAACTTTTTGAAATGATTAAGCTATAACCAGGATTTGGAGCTTCTAAAATACTTCTTTGCGAGAACACATTACCCAAATAGCTGAAGAAAATTGAGGCAATGGTTATTTTAATAAAATTGGGCCAAGATAGATAAAGGGATATTCCAGAAAGAGGTGTTATTAGAGATAGAATGATTAATGGCATTCCAAACATGAACAGAGAATAGGCTTCGATGGATATTTTCAACAATTGTGCTTTTCTTATGGAGGTATATAGCACTACTGAAGAAAAAAACATAACCAAGCTTGCTGTTATCCAATCCATAAAAATTACCCACAATAAGTATCCTGACGGAAAAAAACAGGTATGCCTTCTCATCTGCGAATTACTAATTCGAGTAAGTGATAATAAGTTTTACGTTGGCAAATTTAAATCTTATTGAGCGCAGAAACCGAACGATAATCCTTCTATTGACACCTCATCTTACCTACCGATCTACGAACTGTTCTCATACCTCAAAACCTTTTTGTATGGCTGCTTTAAGTCTTGGATTAGAATTGTGAATCCATGTTATCCCTTTCAAGCCAACAGCAATTTTGTTGCTTTCTTCAAGATATTCCAATATCGACATCAAAGTGTTATGATTTACCTGTTTTGGTAATTTTCTCTTCAAGTCAGCAATTTTTATGGTACTTTCGTTCATATTTCTCAGAGTTTTTTCTACCATAATAACAGTATTCAAAGTTGGTGCATGTGCACATTTTTGTCTTATCATTTTAATCACTAAAAGTTATTAATTAATAACTATTATATACTAATTTATATATAAAATTATCGCTTTCTGAATACTAACTTATTTTAGAGTAGAATTTCCATTTTTAGCTATTTTTTTTGAAATAAATATCTCCTTGAAAGTCATGTATTTTCAGAAAAACTCAGAAATATAGAAACCTGTGTGGGAGGTGGGATTTTGAAGCCATTACAATCGATATTCCTTTGGGTCTATTCTTTTTATAAATTTTATTTTATCCAATTCATCATCCGCAGAAACTATTTCTGTAACAGAATTTGTTTCCATAGTTGCGATATGGATATAGTCTACTCCTGTAACATTATGAGTATATTCTGATGCTCTTTTAATAATTAAAAAATCCAAATCGAACCATGTAATTGGAAGTGAAAGAATGGCGTCGATGTTTTTCTTTACGTCTAAAGGTTTTTTCTTCTGTTTTTTTAATATTCTATTTATTTTTGTAAGAACGTTGATTATCTCTACTAGAACCAAAATAGACGCAGAAGTTTTGACCCTTTCAGATTCTATATCCAAAAGTACTTTCTTACAAACTCCACCATATTTTGGATGATTCTCTATGGCATAAATAAAAATATTTGTGTCAACATATATCATCCAAAGTCCTCTCTTGCTTCTTTCACAAGTTTAACAGCATCTATATTGAGTTTTATTTGAGACGTTAGCAGTCTGACTGGGTTTTTTATTCTTTTTGGCGTATCTACAATCACCATACTTTTAACTATGTGCCATTCTACCTCTCTACCAGGTCTTATGTCGAGATATTTTCTTACCTCTCTGGGTATAGTTGTTTGGTATTTAGTTGTTATTTTCGTTTCTTTTCTTTTCATAATTAAAGTATTACCAGTAATACTATTTATACTTTATTCTGTGCAGGAGGTGGGATTTTGAAGCCATGTAGCAAGTAACTAATATTGAGCTTCATTTTTGGAATTCATATTTTTCATTTCTTTTGAAATAAATATTTTCTTGAATGATTTTTAGATCATTTTTTAATTGGTTTATATTATCAAAAACAACCCCCCTTATTCCAATACTTCTTGCTGTCTCAATGTTTTCTTTGTCATCATCTATATAGACAACTTCTTGCGGACTGACTTTGTTGTCATTTAAAAATTTCATGAAAATTTCAGTTGATTTTTTGGTGAACCCTATATCAGACGAAAATATACTGTAATCAAAATCCCTGAACCATTTAATCTTTGTTCTAAAAAATTCTGCCCTTTCCTGAAAATTGTCGGAAATCACTGCAATTTTGTATTTTTTCTTTAGTGAAATTGCTATATCCACAGCATCTTTATTTGTTTTGAAATTATTCAACCAGAGGTCAAAAAATTCTTTTTCGGAAATCTTGATTTTATATCTTTCTAAAAGATCATGGAATATAGCAAAATTGGATTCATTCCTTTTTGTTCTTGTCAGCATTTTGAAAGATTTCATAACTTCGTAGAACTCCTCGTGCGGAACGTTATACAATTTCTCAAATAATTGGCTGAAATAGCAGTTTTCCTTTACAAGGACGCCATCTAAATCAAAAGCAATGATTTTTATCATAAAATCAACTAATATTATAGGCCGGTTTCAATATCAATGAACTCAGTTTCAACCTTAAATTTCTTTTCCAATACTTTCAATAATGATTTAATTCCAACTGTTTCTGTTGCATGATGGCCTGCAAATATCACGTTTATTCCATAATCTTTGGCTGCATGATATATCTCGCTAGTGTCGCCTGTTATATATAGATCCACTTTCTCCCTTAAGGCTTCGAAGAAATCCTCGTAATTTCCTCCGCCACTGCAAACAGCTATAGTCTTTATTTGTTTAGGCCCGAACGGAATCGAAATGCATTTAGCATTCAATTTCTCCTTTAATGCTTTCTCAACTTCTCTCATTGGCAATGGTTTTTTTGTTTCGCCTACCCATCCAATATTTTTATCCTTAAAATAAGCAAATTCTTTTTTTATTTTAGCATTTAGCAATTTCAATATCTGCAGATTATTGCCGATTTCTTTGTGTCTATCCAGGGGCAGATGAACTGCATATAAGGAAATATTGTTTTGATAGAGCAGATCTATCCTTTTTTTGCTCCCACCTATTATAGATGGGTTAGATCCGTTCCAAAAGTGGCCGTGGTGGACTATTATGAGATCAGCTTTTGTATCTTCAGCTTTTTTGAATGTTTCAATGCTAGCATCGACAGCCCCTAATATTTTTTTGATTTCGTTTTTTCCTTCAAACTGCAACCCATTCCAAGAATTATCTTCTATATCGCTAATTTTGAGATAATCATC
The DNA here is from genome assembly GCA_964372465.1 of uncultured archaeon. Lineage (GTDB taxonomy): Archaea > Aenigmatarchaeota > Aenigmatarchaeia > CG10238-14 > CG10238-14 > JAGVVZ01. The sequence goes on along the minus strand of CAYJRA010000011.1, from coordinate 17,762 downwards.
GAGAAAATTTACAAGATCTTTTAATTTAACCATAATAATTGTTTGTTAAGTAAATAATTATTCTTTCGTCCTTTTTATTACTTCTTTCAGTTCGTCAACTATTTTATCAATGAATTCCTTGGGTTTTTTTGCATTTCTTTTTACCAATATTATTGGCTGATTGAGACCTTTAATGCTTTCAACAGTTATTATGGACCAGAACAATTGCGCCCCAGAGATATTTTTTACTGGTTTTACCTCCTTTATTTTTGGTAGAATTATCAATGAAGATAATAAGCGCAGCGCAGCAGATATTAACATAACCAAAATTACGGAGCTCCAAAATGTAGTGTTGAAATTTAGCAAAACTCCGCCGAACAAAGCACCTAACAAAATAGAAGTACCATAAAGCACTCTGTAATACGAAACAGCTCTTATTCTTTTTTCTGGCGATACAGTATCAAATACAAAATTGAAGCTTGACAAACTGAATCCAGCCCATAAAAAGCCGCTGAATGTTTCAACTGAAAAGAGATATATTGGATTTTTGGACAAAGTCCATAATATGGGTATGAAGCTGATTAAAATTCCTGTTATTGAAAGAATTTTTTTGTTACCGAACTCATCTGAATATTTTCCCCAGATAGACATGGTCAAGAACCCGGATACAGTTGCTCCTACGGATACGATTGTAAATGTGATAAAGTCAAATTTCAAGTCTCTCAGCATGTAAACTACAAAAAACGGCGCAACTGTTTGAACGGCAAATGTAAAAACACAGATATATACTACAAATAGCCCATAATTTGTTGATCCCAGTCTTTTTAGGAAATCTATAAAAGAAAACCTATTTTGTTCTTCAATAACATAATCCGGTTCATAGAGTTTTGATATGAAAAAGAATGACATTAGTCTAAAGAGCAAAGCCAATCCGAAAATTATGCCAAAGCCAATCAACAAATTAACATTGGCAAAATAGCTTAGAATAATTCCACCGATTAAATAAGAAACAAATTCTGCCAATCCAAGATATTTGTTTCTTTTTCCGAAATAATTTCCCTTTATTTTATCTGGAACTATGTCTCCGATAAGACTTATCCAAATTGGTGCTATTATAAAATCTGATAAAAAATAAATTGTTGTAAAAAATATTAGCAGCCAAGCATCAAGATTTGGAACAAACGAGGAGAGAAAGATAGGTATGAGCATCAGTGCACTAATGAAAACACCCAATAATATCATCTTCTTTCTGTTTTTGATTCTTTCAAGCATTGGTATTGACAGTAAGTTTGATAGAAAGCCAATAAATCTTGGTATAGAAGATAACAATGCTATTTCGAAATTTGACGCGTTCATTATTTTTATTGCAAACGCGCTGATATACGACTCTCCAAAACCGGTTTTGCACGAGTTACAAGCTCCCTCTACAATACTGTTTTTCAGATTCTTGTCTACAATTTTAGAATATGTTACATCTTCTTCCACTGTTTTTCAACCTGTTAAATGAATTCTTAAAAAATACTATAAATATTGTTAGATGTATATTAATTATATGATTGAAATCAAATGCCCCAAATGCAGTAATTCTTCTGTTGAATTGATGGAATGTGAGGATTGTTCTTCGATTGGGTGTGAAAGATGCATGAAAAGAAGTTCTAAAAGATGGATTTGCTTCAAATGCGATAAACCGATAGAAGAAATCATCTATGGAGAACAAAAAAAATCAGATAATGATCTGGGAAATGTGTTGTCAAGCATGTTTGGCTAAACGGGCTTGAATCCATTGAGATTCCCAACAATTTTATACCCACAGAACAAACAGGATCCGTTTCTTTGTTTCAAATCATCTCTGTCGTTGGGTTTTTTACAACCAGGACACTTTATATTTTTCCATATAGCCATTTTAATAATAATGTATTTTCGGATTATTATCAATTTCTCTAAAAATTAATATGTTTTTTATATAAAGACAGAATTCAGATCAGTATATTGGCGTTATATCAGGCAAATGGTGTTTTTATGATTAACAAAATTTTAATTCAAGGCAAACCCAGAAGCAGCAAATCAACTATTGTGGAAAAAATTATCGCTGAAATTCCTGACAAAAAGGGGTTTTGACAAAGCAAATAACAGAGAATGGTGACAGAGCGGGATTTAATGTAATTGCTTCTTATGGTTTTGTGACGCCTTTGGCACATATAAACATCAAGTCTTCTTATAGGGTTTCTAAATATTTTGTTGATGTAAATGAATTCAACAAGCTCATCAAACCACTTTTGAAATGATAATTCCACCTAGTCTTTGACTGGTGGTAGTTCACAATAAAACCAAATGAATTTTTGTACATTGATGAAATCGGTCAAATGGAACTTTTTTCTGAGGATTTTAGAAGATTGGTGATATTATATCTTGATTCAAAGAACTCATTATTAGCCACTATATCCAAAGTATATCAAGATCCACTGATAGAATCCATCAAGAAAAGAAACGACGTGATTTTATTTAATTTAACGCCAGAAAATAGAAAAGAAGTATTTGAAAAAGTTAAATCACTAGTTTTACAACATATCATATAAATTTCTTTTATTTTAATTATTATATTTTGTTATGGACTATTCTTTGTAGTTTACTCAATTTGGGTTTAGCTTTCTTCAAATGTTCGTTGGTATGTTCAAATAAGTTTTCTAAGTCTGTCAATATTTGGGCCAAACCATTATAATCATGTCTTTTTAACTTGTTCAATTCTGATATGATTTTCTGGATTGATTTCTCTGTATTAGCCAAATCTTCTATAGCTAAATCAATTTCAGGCGAGTCATACTTCACAAGTTCTGGAAAATTTTTATCCAAAACTCTTCCAAATTGAAATATATTCACTCTCTTCATATTTCACCTCTTTATAGTTATATTATGTCGTTATATTGATCATCGGCTTGTTAACAGTGGAATTGATACCTTCGTGCGTTATTATCACTTGGTTGCTTCCTTTGGGTAAATGGACAATTTTCATGAAATCTATTTTGTCATATTTTATAAAAAGGGTCAAATCATCCTTTGATATGGTTGCATTTATCCTTCCTCTCTGACCGGAAATAGCCAGATTAGAATTCAGTTTGTACGTATAATTCAAATAGTCCAGCCAGGGGTCAACATATACATCACCATCGCTTATTTTCAGGGATATTGTTCTTCTGGATCCCTTTTCTTCCGATGCTATTTCCAATATCGTGTCGTCCAGTATTTCCATGTTGTGAAAACCTTCATTAGCAGTTGCAGTATCCTTCGTTCTATCCAGAACGGGTTTTACAGTTGTTGTTACAATGCCAACAGTCATTATTGACAATAGTATAATGAAAGACATTGCCAAAAACGGGCTTATTCCTTTATTCATCATGAAATTAATTTATATGATTTCTGGAACTTATCTTTATATGATGTGTCCCTGCTTCTTATTGTGATATCAAAAAACGCATTGTAATATTTAAAGCCGTTTTTTGTGACAAAAGTCGTGTTCTCACTATAGGTGTTGTTATAAGCTATGGTAAGTGCATAATCTGTCCCTTGCGATATCGTAAATGTATTCTCGCGTTTTGTCTGATCCAAGAAATTATCCATATTCAGTGACTGGGACGGTGATGAATTGAGGGTTAAAGTAAGATTGATCGGTTTGTTTAACAGATTTATTGCGCTGACATTCAGAGTCGTTCCCGTCCTCTGGGATAACGTGCCAACGAACAATAAATCCAGATCATTCAATCTCTCCGACATTCTTTGTCTTGTAAAATTAGCGAAGTCAAAAACATTTGAGCTGATGTTATCATATTTTGAGGATATTTCAACTGCCTTTTGAAATTCATCTACAGTATTGGTAAAAAACCTTCTTTCAAATCTGGATTCCGTGTCTTTCTGTCTTTGAATTATGTCCGGCAAATTTACAGTTCCCCTTAAAATTAAAAATACGACTATGATTATAACAGATAGTATTATGAAAATCTGCCCCTTGTTTCTCATTCGAATCCCCACGCGAAAACTCTGACATCTCTGGGATTATATTTACCCAAATCCCCAGCAATGAAATAGCTAACTGCGATCGTGTTGTTCTGCGATGTTATGTTTGAAGGATAGTTTGTGATGTTAGCTGTCGAATTGTATAATACAACTTCATATGATACGAAATCAGCTATATATGGATTTAGGTCTGCCTTTATTCCCGTCACATCATTATCTACAGCCCTCTTCCTTAAATCACCGGTTTTATCCAATGATGCCAAACTGTCATATATCTGAGTTTTAAAATCGCCAAACCTGGAACTCGAGACCGAGGCAGGATTTCTAAACAGATAGACAATTATGAATAATATCATCAAAATGCCGAATATAACTTCCAATGTAAACATAATGCCTTTCATTTATTTTTGATCACCTCTATTCTGACTTTATAATCTTCTCCTATTGTTTTTTTAACTTCATCCACGGTTTTATTTTTCAGCGCATCCAATTTGGTCGAGGATATGATTTCTAATTTTTTTTCAGGAAATACTGTCAAGTCAAGTGGTTTTTTCCTAAACAACAAGTTATCGATTTTCGCCGTTCTTGTTAAGTTGGAAGAGCTGTTTGTTGTCTCGAAGATGATGTAATCAATGCCTTTTGTTGCGTTGAATGTGACCCAACCGCTCCATCCAGCCCCGGAATTTAATTGCACCAAAAAATGATACCATGCGTTGCTCGACACGTTGCCTATAAAATCTATGTTGATAGTTTCATTATTGTCTTTCACAAAAAACTTAGCGCCATTGATTCCAGATGTGCTGTCTATTTTTACCCAGGCATCCAAATACCAGTTATTGTCAACGCCAGAGATAAGAGTGGATGGATCATATTTCACTCCCAGTTGGGATGAGTTAAAAGTGCCGGTTATGCTTATGCTGCTAGTACCTTTCATTTTGTCGCCCGTGTCTAAAGCTGGAGATCCGCTAGCCCCACCGTATCTGCTCCAGTCAGTAACAGATTCAGTATAACTGTCCCCGTTATTAGGGATCCAGCTAGATGTGCTGAAAGAATTGCTGTAGCCCGGTCCAGATATGTCGTCATTTCCAGAGTAATAGGCATAGTATTTCACTTCTTCGTTTGTTGATAAATTGACAGCCCATGTAGCATTGGCTTCTTTCAGATATTGGCTAGAACAGAAAGTTATATCGGATAGTTCATATGCAGTCATATTATTATCCTCGTCGTATATCCTCAGCGTATTGTTCCAAGCTTTATTGGCACAGTCTTCGTCAAACATTATTCTCGTCGTTACAGGCTCAGTGCTTCTGGGTAAATTGCCGGTTTCAATAACAAGAATGGGTGTTTGATACGTATAATCTGCTAATCCAAGCTCCACAGGAGAGTTGCTTGGATCATCCTCCCAATTTGTGGGCGTGCCTCTTTTGGTAAAGATTTGATTGAAGTAGTTTGTCGCAACTTGTTTATACTCCTGCCTTTTATTCAGGCTTGCTAAGTTAGAGAAGTAATTGGAAGCGAGTATCATAACTAGGACGAAAAATATAATAAATACTGATATTGCGATTGCGAAGTCAAGAAAATTCATATTATTATATCTTCTTTTGGACAGAAATTACTTTTGCTTTTCTTCTTTATCCGTCGTCTTATGCAAGGCATTGGCCTTTTCCATGTATTTCTTCCACATTTCTATTTCTCTGTCAGAAAACCTGGTGAATTCCTCTATTTTTACTTTGGCTTTCTCTATTGTAGTATGGGCTAGATTTATGTTGTCTGTTCCAAGAGCTTCATCCAGAATATTTTTTATATCGTCAATGAATTTAGCTCTTGACATCTCGTTTCCCTTATCATCTTTATAGATCTGGCTTGCGTTTTCCTTAATGAATTGGGACAATTCCGGATTGATGGATTTGTCCATAAAATCCAAAGATTTTTCAAACCCAGATTTCAGGAATGATGTCCTGTCCATTTTTTCCAGATAACCAAAGGCATTTTTGACATAATCCCTTAGCGTTGTTCTTTCATTCATCCCAAATGCAGAGGTTATATAATTATAGGCAAACTGTAATTTACTTCTTTCTTCGACAAAAAGGCTATCTATATTCTCTATTGACAGGATTTCTATTTTCGGTGCTGGTTTGATCGATTTTCTTCCTATTACGAAAAGAATAACGCCGGAAATTATCACGACCAAAGCGGTGAAGCCAGCCACCTTTGATATTGTTGATGATTTGAAAGAATTGACAACAGATTTGAGAGGAGACATGATAGTCTGAATGATAGTTACATTTTTTACTTCATTTTTCACGACAGTTTGTTTTCCAGGATCGAAAACGTTGATTATATTTGCTTGAGTCGTTGTGGTTGTAGTTGATGTGGTTAAGTTGAATGCTGGAAATGTCATATTCAATGTCGCATTCGTCGTGTTTGTAGTTACATTGCTAAAGATCTCGTTTGTTCCGGGCGGGTTTGCAACCAATACTTCCATTTGCGTCGTATTTCTATTCCAAGCATAGTCGCTGCCTTCAAAGATTAGGGTATATGTGCCATTGTTCAATAAATAAGAATTGAAACTGCCAGCACAATTATACAATTTGCCGAACAATTGCTGATAGCATGTCATGGCAGAGGATATGTTGCCTACACTGAATTTAATTGTGTTTGGGTTTACCAAATTTTCATCCATGATTGTTAGCTGTGCGTATGCGACACCAGTTATGGTTGTATTCGTCGGGCCAACTATGAACAATTGAGGCAATGTCCTGTCAAGCGTTACTGAAACAGATTTATTCAAATGATAGTTGAAGTTGCCGGAAACGTTGACTGTTAGCCTGTAATTTCCTTCCGGAGTTGATAGTGAATTCCATGTATAGCTGCAGATATTGCTTTGATTGCATGTCATATCAGTCCACGGATTATTTGATGGATCAAACCTGAATTTGACGTTTTTTACCCTGTTTTCAGCATTTGCAATAGTAGCTATAATATTTATTGACGAGTTTGCATAACTGCCGTCAGCCGGAGATGTTATTGATAACTGCAAGAAGGAATTATCAATCAAAAAATCCACAGTTTCATTCTTTTGGTTTTCTGCCTTATCGCTAACAGAAAAAACCAATTTATGATTCCCATTTCCAAGATTGTTTGTATTTACTGTGTACGAACAGTTCATATTTTTGTCGCTTCCGATGCAATTCATTTTTGCGTTAGCCTTTACTGATTGATCTTTTATATCGGTGAAAAATACGTTTGTTGGATCGATGCCAGACAGTGTGTCTTTGGCATTTATTAAAAAACCATATGTTCCGTACGCAAGCTCGTTGTTTGACGGATTAAATGCATTTACTTCCGGGACTTCATTATCAATTAACAAATCCAAAATTTTGCTTTCGTTCGTGTTCCCCACGTTATCCGTAGCATTGACATAAACAGCATATGTGCCGTTGTTCACCAGGTTGGAATAGTTTAATTTCATTGAGAAAAAAGAATTGGCATAAGTCAAAGGCAGATATGAAGAATTCCACGTTCCATTTCCATATTTGGATGTTGTGTTGCCGTATAGGCTTTGGCTTAGACTAGTATTGACTCCGGAAGATCTATCATAGATTGTGAACATAACTTCTTTTTTGGAATTGACATAGGAGTAATTGGCAACATTGTATGGGTTGATTATGGGGGGGTTTATGTCGATAGTCATATTTAAGGAATGCGTTTTGTTTCCCAGGGAGCCATAATTCCCGAAAGTGTCAGATGCATTGAAGTAGAACACCTCCAGCGTGTCATCACCGACTATCAGAAGTGATATTAATTTGCTACAGAAATTGGTGTTTTCATTTATACCCACGCATCCCAGATAATGTCTATCCCATTTATTACTCTTTTCTTCAGCCGCTTTAATTTCCATAAATACATCTGATATGTTCAAAGCACCTTCTGTGATATAAATTGAAAAGTTAGTCAGACCGCCAGGCCAATAAGTCCCGCTTGGAGGGGTGTTGTTATAAAGTATCGGAAGAGCACTAGCTACGTTGATTGTGACAGCAAACGCTATTATAAAAGATAGTAAAAATCTTTCTTCCACATATTAAACTTAATTTATTAGTAAAAAAAGCTTCTAACCAAACTGGGGAGCTAGAACATTGAATTTTTTGAGTATGGTATTTTGTTCCAAATCATAGAAGACAAGCAGGTTTTGTCCATCTCCCTTAAGTTCAACTTTATAGGTTCCTATTGGCAAACCGCTGTATATCAGAGGTTCCATCGTAAGCAGATACGGTATTTCTCTTTCGTCGAGTCGATCTACTTCGTAGTCATTGAACGAGAATTTCTGGACATCCTCAAATTGTTTTAGATTTTTGATTATCAAGGCATCTCTTTCCCATTCATCTAAAGTTTCAATAAGTTTCCCCGTAGGACCCGATTTTTTATAGTTTTGATACAGTACGCCAAAAGCAAGCAACAATACAATGAAAGCGAGAACGATTAGATTTCTGAACATCTTAGATGCTGGGTCTCCCATGATAATTATTTTAGATACGAATATAATAAATATATCTAATTGTAAATATCACTAGATCTGAATGGCGAAAAGCGAATATTTTCAGATAAAAAAGATGCATATAGCCTTTCTGGTAGCGGTTATCTTATTACTGGCAGCCAGTTTTTACCTACCCAAAATATTTTCTAAAATCAACATCAATCTCAATACGAAACCAGTTTCCGAGGAAACGGAAAATATCTGTAAGAAATTTTGTTTTTTGGCTAATACTGAGTATGCATTCACAAAAGATGAAAGCTGTTATTGCAATCAAAGGCAACTAATTTATAACAAAGATAGAAATGAAACCATAATTATCATCCAAACTACTAATGCAGGAATGATTAAAAACATAACAATCGAGAAAGGGCTGACACAAGAAGCTTTGAGATTGTTGGAAATGCAGCAAGTACAGCAGATTGGTGCGTTGAGATAATTTTATTATATTAGTGATTGCGTGGTAAAATCCTATGTAGGCAGAATCGCAAACGGAATTGATATTGTATACTTGCCTAGGTTCAATGAAAAGATAAAGAATCAGAATTTCTTGAGAAAAATATTTCATCCAGGCGAGTTGAAAAACCCAAATCCTTCTCATTTGGCGGGTATTTTTGCGGCAAAAGAAGCTGTCATGAAGAGCTTGTCTTTGCCCGCAGGCAGATGGCTAGATATTGAAATTAAATACAGAGATTTCAAACCTCATGTTAAACTCAGTAACGAGATAAATCAGAAAATCAAAGACATATCAATCAGCATTTCAAACGACGGGGATTATGTCATAGCCACTTGCACAGCGATAATGAATGAAGGAGATCAGAAATGAAAGAAAACATGGAAGAATTCTTGAGAGAATGTGCAAAAAAATATAATGATGCGACAGCCTTTGAAATAAAGCGTAAATTCAGGAGAGAGAAAATTTCATTTCATGATGTTTACAAATATTCTCTGAAAATGGCTAATTTTTTGCTTTCAAAAGGCTTGAAGAAAGGCGACAGAGTATTGATATGGTCGCCAAACATGCCAGAGTGGGTTATATCTTATTTTGGAATATTGTTTGCTGGCGGGGTTGCAGTTCCGATAGATTTCAGAACATCTTCTGCGACAGCGTCTAAGTTTGTTGAAAAGACAAAGCCGAAACTCATGCTCAAGTCTAAAGATGTAACAGAAAATATCAAGCAACGAGTGGATGTCATATATGTTGAAGATGTAATTGATCATATAGAAAAATTTCCTGTTTCTAGACCAAATGTCAAAATAAATAGAAATGATTTAGCTGAGATAGTTTTTACTTCTGGAACAACAGGTGAGCCGAAAGGAGTTGTGATATCTTACAAAAACATTTTTGCCGATATGAATGCAATTTCTCCCCTCATTCCGATCATGAGTAAATATGAAGTTCTGAGCATATTGCCGTTGAGCCACATGTACGGGATGATGACAAATCTTATTGTGCTGAAAATAGGAGGTAAACTGGTTTTTTTGCCCAAGATAAACAGCATTACTATTTACCACGCATTGCAGGAAAACCAAATAAACATATTTCCTGTAGTACCGCAAATTTTGCGGATTTTATTGGACTCGATCGAAAGGCAAGTCAAAGAGCAAAAAAAAGAAAAGGAATGGAAAATACTTTTGGGGGTTTCTTCTCACTTGCCATTTTTTGCTCGGAAAATTTTATTCAATAAAGTCCATAAAGCCTTGGGTGGCCGCTTAGAATTTTTTGTATGTGGATCAGCTCCTTTAGATTTGAAACTTGCAAAAACCTGGGAAAATATGGGATTCAAAGTGTTAGAGGCGTATGGAGCTACTGAAGTGACAGCTGTGGCAACAGGAACAGAATTGGGAGATAGGAGATTGGGTGCAGTTGGAAACTCTCTTCCCGGGGTTCAATTAAAATTGAGTTCGGATGGTGAAATTTTGGTAAAAGGCGACATGGTCTCCAAAGGTTATTATGAAAACAAAGAGAAGACATCGAAAGTATTTAGGAATGGATGGTATCACACGAATGATATTGGTAGGATTGATGATGGTTATCTTCATATAATAGGCAGGGATGATTTTAAAATTACTTTGCCAAACGGAATGAAAGTTTATCCGGAAGATATAGAAAAGAAATTAAACAGACATCCTTTGGTTTGGGACAGCTGTGTTTTTGGCATCGAAAGAGATTGGAAAGAGAGAGTTCATGCTGTTTTAGTAGTTAAGGAAAAATCTAATATTAGAAATATCATTGAAGAAATCAATAGGGAATCGGAACCCCACCAACAGATAATGGAATATAGCGTTTGGCCGGAAGATGATTTTCCGAGGACTATGACACTTAAAGTTGACAGAAAAAAAGTCAGAGACTTCGTTGTTAATAGAAAATCTTTTGATAAAGAAAAAACAGTAGAAAAGAAAAGTATTTTGGCTGAAGATAAACTGATCAATATAATTTCCCACGTAACCAAGGCAAATCCAAGAAAAATTAACGACAATACCAACTTAGTTATGGATCTAAGTCTTGATTCGCTGGAAAGAGTGGAACTTGTGGCTTTGATTGAAGAAGAGATGGGCGTTGTCATTGACGAAATGTCTATAAATCCCAAAACGAAAGTTTCTGACTTGAGGAAACTGATAAAAAAAGGCTCTGTGAAAATCCAGAAATACAAAGTAGAAGACTGGTTATACCTGCCTGCAATCAGATGGGTTCGTGAAATATTGGATAGACTGATACTATTTCCTCTTTTCGGTTTATTTACATCAATAAGAATAGAAAACAAAGAGAATCTTGAGAAGATCAAACATCCGTCAATACTAGCATTTAATCATGCTGGAAATGGCGACGCAGCTTTAATTTTGAAAATCCTTCCACAGCATATAAGAATAAATACAGCTATTGCAACAATGGCCGAACACTGGGACCCAAAAGCTTTTGGTAGATTCTGGATCCCGTTTTTTTATCTGTTTATTAACGTTTATCCGTTTGCCAGAACAGGTCACGCAATAAGGTCTAGTTTAGAGACGACAGGTAAATTCTTGGATAATGGGTGGTTCATAATGTTGGCCCCCGAAGGTAAAATTTCGAAAGATCCGAGAAATCGAGTATTCAAACATGGCATAGGTTACATTGCCGTGGAAATGAATGTACCAGTCGTGCCGTTTAAAATAGAAGGCTATCATGGAGTTATACCGATAGGCAAGGTTATCCCGGAAAAATTCGGTAACGTAACAATTAAAGTCGGCGAGCCTATAACATTTTCAAAAGACACTTCCTATATCGATGCAACAGAAAAAATACGTGCTGCTTTAGAATCGTTGTGATAAAAATTTATAGAAACAGATTAAAGTAAAGTAGAAATATGACAGGGTATTAAATATAATTATGCAGTTTAACAAACAAAGGAAGCAAAGTGTTGGACGAAGCAAAAAAAATTCTGTATGATTTTCATGGATGTTATAAGAAACGATTAATTTTCACGACTGATGTAAAATTTTTTATATTGTGGAATAATATACTTACCATATTAGAATTGACATGTAGCTACGATTGCCCCCGCCGGGATTTGAACCCGAGTTTTACCGTTGAATCTTTTGATTCAATTTCGGCTATCCTCTTCCGATCGAAAGGCTTCCACTTTTTTTATCGGTGTCCTTGACCGGACTAGACTACAGGGGCCTGTGGGTTCACCCAGAATCGAACTGGGGTCTCGGCCACGTCAAGGCCGCGTCTTGGTCTAACTTTCTAACCACTAGACTATGAACCCGATATCTCAATTTTGTTCGTAACGGATATTAAATTAACTGTTTTTAGAAAGTTTAACTATTTCTGGCTTTATTAGCTTTATCATATCTTCTGATTTCATCTGTATTGAAATTGTATTCATTCCTGCGTTGAAATTAACCGTTTCATTTTCGCTTACGCTAGGATCCATATAAGTGGGTAAATTATAAACATTTCCAAATGGGTGTACAGATCCAATTTCACATCCGGTAATTTTAAGCACTTCTTCTGGGTTTGCTAATGTCAGTTTTTTTATTTGAAGATATTTTGCCAATAGTTCCAGATCAACCTTTCTATCAGATGCCACCAATGCCAGAATATAATTATTATCATTTGTTTTCAAAACTAAAGCTTTCACCCCAGTTTTTAATTCCACTCCTCTAATTTTAGCAGCCTGTTCTGAAGTGAATACGGCTTCATGTTCCATGATTCTATATTTTGTATTATTCTTATCCAGAAATTCTTTCAGTTTTAAAAACTGTTCTTTCATGAAATCATTGCCATATTTTTTTATTTTCTTCATCCTCTGAATCTGATTGAATTTATTATCTTACGTCAGGGTAGAAAATTGGACCATTGGTTAAAATTCCTATTTTCTCAAGTAAAACAGGGGTTTCTGATTTATTTAAAAGATTAATCCCTCCTAATATATCTATGGCGCTATCTACATCATTCAGATATGTGGTGGATCTTGCACGACATAACGCGGAACTATACATACCATTCCTGATTTATCCACCTATAGATACTATTAGAATGGTAATAGAGGATTTTCCTTCAATAAATTTTCTTAGAAATACAGGAATTTCACTTCTTTTTCATGAAGGGTGGCACATGGTACCGCTAAGATTTTTTTACAATGTAATAGAAACGAAGATTCAAGTAGATGGTGTCGATAATTTAGTAAGTTTGCTAACTCATCCAAGTTTAGAAAACCTTGTAAGATTATTAACGGCTTATGACCCTTCAGATCCCACTTCTTATGCTGCAATAAATCCCATCATAAATATTTTGGATCCATTATCAGAATTAGGAAAAAGCGTTGGCCCATATTTAAGTAAAGCATTAACCGATTTCGGAGGACCTTTTATCGATCTATTTTTAACAGCAAATCTTATGGTTCTTGGTCAAAGACTTGAATCAACTAATCCTAAATTCAGAAAACTAGGAAGACTGCTTCAGATGTTTGCATTAGCATACCACACTGATACAATTTACCAACCGTTAGATGGAATTTTAAATTATAACAATCCCTTTAGTTATTCGGCCCCAATGCCAAATGACTGGCATAGAGGTATAATGGCTCTTTATGAGACTATAACGAGCTCACCGATAGTTTTAATAGATTCACCATTATATCGAGATCTATATACAACGGCAGTTGCAATTTACACACTTCTACCTTTTACATTATTTATGTATCCCTATAGACATAGAATATCATCATATATCAGACAGATAGCAAATTCAATATTAGGCTATGTAAAAACATTAGAATTCCGAACGCCAAGGTAGGGATTTGAACCCTAAAGCCCTTACGGGCACTGGTTATCCTTCGGTCCACCTCCTTGACATCATTAAATCAGGGTCAAGCCATCTTCCACATCGGACGACTCAAGATTCGCCTAGCATTTGCTATCCAGCGCATTACCGAGTTCTGCCACCTTGGCATATAGAAGAATATGTGTGATAACTTAAAAACGTTTACAATTTCAGATTGTGCTTGAATTTAGCCTTTTCAGCTTTGTCCACTTTCCATGCATCTTCAATCAGCATGTCAGGAACGTCATCATCCAAGACAGGATATGCAAGTTTGCATTTCTTGCAAACCAGGAACATTGATTTCTCTTGTATGTCGCCTTTGCATTTGGGACAGGCCAATACTTCTAGCAATTCCTTTTTAACTGGCATAATTTTTTATTGAATTCGAGATTTTTATACTTATCCAGATACTTTTAAATTGTTCATACAAGATAATTATATTCTGATAGGAATGGTTATTTTGAGTCTCATAAAAGCATTATCTATACTCCCCGTCTTCTTTTATCTGGGATATATGTTTGGTTCAAATGGTTTCATATATCTCATTATTGGGATATTGGGATTCATAGTTTACATATTGATAAGGATGGCTGCAGAAGGATTTCCCATAAAGGCAGTGATATTGTTGCCGTTGTTTTTTTATCTCGGATTTAAATTTGCCGTTACGGGGAGTTTCGGTTATATCTTTGCAAGTGTTGTGGCATTTTTGGTTTATGTCGGGATAAAAGCAATGTCTAGTGATTAAGCACTCTATCCACCTTTATCTTCATCCTGTCACCGGTTTCCTTTATTTTCCCTAATGCTGAAATTCTGCCAGAATTTTTTATGCATATATGATCATCCTTTTGCACGCTGTCAACATAAATTATATCATCAGAAAGCAACGGCAATCCATGAAGAATTTTTTTAATTGACTCGTTCTTGATTTCTACCTTCTTTGCGAAATCAAACGCATTTTCAATCTCTATTAAATATTTCTGCGGAAATTCTTCAATTTCTTTTAAGGTGTGGCTCTGATTTATTGGAATATCACCAACACCGATTCTATTCAATTCTTTCAAATGAGCTCCAATATTTAATTTTTGACCTATGTCGTATGCCAATTTCCTTATATATGTTCCTGCCTGAACCTTAGTTCTGAAAAATATATTTTTACCGTCTTTTTTTATTATATCAAAACAATACACAGTCCTTTTTCTCGCCTTTCTTGCAACCCTGGATTTTACTGGCGGTGTCTGGATTATTTCTCCAACAAAATGTTTTTTTATTCCCTGTTCCAGTTTTTTCAGATCAATATCTTTATGCAAGTAGATTATTCCTTCATACTCTTTGTCCAATCCAACCAACAATGGCATTAACTTAGTGGCTTCATCTAGGCATATTATTAATATTCCCGTGGCATTTGGATCCAATGTTCCGCTATGGCCAGCCTTTTTACATCCATATATTCTTTTTACAGCTGAATCTACTTCTCTTGAGGTAATGTCTTTATCCTTGTTTACAATAATTACATGCCTAAAGCTGTTCATTCCTTTCAATTGATTTTACTTTTTTGTTTTTTTAGCTTTGCTTGCCTTTTCAGGCATCTTTTCTTCCTTTCCCCTGACTCCCTTTTTGGGCTTTGGTTCCTCTACTTTTTTAGGAGCCTCTACCTTAGGCGTTTTTACTACTGGAGTAACTTTCTCTTCCGGTTTTACTTCTTCCTTGACTTCTTTTCTCTCTACCTTCTTTACAGCCGGCTTAACCTTTTCGCTTTCTTTCAGAACTTCAGGGCTAGGTTTTCCCAACCCCAATTTAGATAATACACCTGCCTTTTCAAACGCATCTATTACGTCCTTTTCAGGCGCGTCTTCTTTAATTTTTAGCAGATATTGGGTTGGTTCTAGATGCTCAACGTTGCATCTTCTTCTCTTAACACCTGTTAATGCCTTGGGACCGGTGACAATGAAAAAATTATCATCTTCCTTTTTTATAACAGCACAATATTTACCAGCTTCTCTTCCAGCTGTCTTTATACATACTCTACCTATATCAAGTGTTACCACTCAAATCACCTCAATTATTATAATTACTTGAAAAAATCCTAATTTTATATAAAAAGTCAAGTTTATATGAGTTTTGTTATTTCAAATATCAGATAAATCCAATAAAGCAAAAATAACCTTTATTTCCTATTTCTTCTTAATTATATTAGCTTTAAATGAAAAAAAATTTAATAATCACCGCAATTGTTTTATTACTTTTAGCGAGCGTTTATTCCATAGCTGTGACACAGGGCGTCAATAAGATAAATTTTCATGCAGGGAAGAATTATGCTGCGTCTGTAAATAGCCTGTCTGACTCAACAATCAAAAGCAACTCACAAACAGGTTATTCTTGCAATGGCAAGAACTGCAGTTTTATTGCGTATGTTGATAATGATAATTTTAATCTAACTTCAGCCCAGATTTCTGTTTCTGATATGAGTACACTACATGTTTATTACAATGCTTCCGATGGAAATTTTAGAAATATTTCCGAACTGGGAGATATAGGACAAGGATCTTGGAATTATAGCAGCACTAGTAAGACATTCAACTACACTTTGGCAGGTGCTGATGGTTTTGATTATGGGATAAGAGATACTTTACCTGGAGGAAGTTATTGGTTGAACGAGAGTGGGACAGTTGGAGTTAAAGGAAAACCAAATAGTGTCTTAACTCCTGGTGACATGTTCGGTATACGACTGAAAAATGATTTCTTGACAACCGAGCAGTGGTTTGGCGCTTATGATTCGAGTGCTCCAGGAATTCTTACATGGCTTATTATTTCCAATTCTTCTGCATCTAATTTCACAATATATAATCTAACCCCAGCAGTTGGTAGTTGGATACAATCTTATGGAGATAACTCAAGTATTTTTTCGATAGCATTCCATGATCCTGTATATGGCGTCACGATAAACAACAATGTTACTTCCACTTGGGATGGCACTGGTTTATACGGTCTTTCGAATCAAAAAATTTATTTTTATGATTGGATATCTGGAGACTGGAAAATATGGATGAAATCTGTTAAGAACACTACACACGGAATGCCGGATTGGAATGATCCCAGATTTAAACAACAGTTTAAATGGAAATATTCCCTTTCAGGTACTGGAAAACCATCAGTAAACACGTCGTTTATAATGACAGCTCACGATCCTTTCATCAGAATATTTGTTGATTCGACTTCATCCACAGCAAGCAATATAACACTCCCTGTCAATATACTCCAAGAGAAAAAGTATACTGCATATAAAGAAATTTATGCAACAAATGATTGGACAACTGGTTTATGGGAGAATGCTTCTAATGTAAAACAGTCTGAATTCAATTCGACAAAAAGGTTTGTAATTTGTGCCGCTAATTCAGGAGAATCTTTATGTACTTCAGAAGGAATTGTTTTGAATGCTTCTGTAAACGTATCTTCGCCGGGGTTTTTCTTCTACTCTAATAATTCAAATGACAACGTTTACTTTGCAGCGTCTCAGTCATCTTTTGGTTTCAACAAAGGGATAAACAGAAAATTGTTTTTGAACGATTCTAATACAAACAAACAATGGGATACGATAACTTACTTCTATGATTTCAATTCATCAAATAATAACAATTTCTTGTTTACTTTAGGATTGACCGATAAGATAAATACAACTGTTGGAAACCCATCAAACTGGACACTTGGCTACAGCCAGGAATCTTTGGAGAGAATAGGAAATTCTTCTTTGACCTATTATGATCTTCCGATAGGTCAATCAGGACCGTATATTGGAGGCACAGATGTAAGTTTGCTTTTGCATTTTGATGAAGGAAGTGGGAATAGGACATATGATAGTTCTGGAAATAATAACACAGGAAACGTGACAAATATAAATATAACAGGGAATGCCACAAGTGGTTGGACTGCAGATTGTGT
>CAYJRA010000010.1:3911-26734 GCA_964372465.1 uncultured archaeon | reverse complement strand
CTTAAATGTTTATCATTTCTATTTAGTAGTGATAATATGGCACAAGCAACTGTTCAAACAATCAAACCCTATACAGAAGAAGAATTACAAGCAGTAAATGCACTTGCCCGGCTTATTGTTGATGCTTATAACAAACACAGTGGCCCATATAGAGATGCACGACAGACATATAGATCGCATCTTAATCAACCTGCACCTTCGAGGTTTAGTGGTTCAACAAGAAGATATGGTATGGATTACAGACCAGAAACCACTGCAGCTATAAACAGATATTATGATAATCTTAGACGTTTGAGAACAGAAGCTGAAGAAGCTGGTTATCGTGTTGAAGAACTTGTGATGAAAGCAGTTACATCTACGGAGGGAGTTGAATTAGAATCATTTGTTAACCTTTCGAAAGCTATTGCTCAATTTGCTCCTCAAGGAACATCAAGAAAATACAGACTTGATTTAGACAAACCAGATAGCTACGAATTAATTTATTTTACAGAAGAACCGGTATTTTGGAGATTGGGTAAAAAAAATGTACGACATGAACTAAGAATACCTGTTTCATTAGCGTAAGCATACTGTCCCGACAAGCTAAAATTAAACATTCTTCCATAAGTGATGGAATCTCTTCAGATATCTCAAATCTTCTGCTAGTTTCGAGTCATCGTTTGTCTGGAAAAACACTGGAAAACTGTCCCATTTTATTTCTATCAATTCTTCCGGTTTTTTAATATCAATCTGACCTTGAGATAAATCGCACGCGACAAAGACCTTGTCGATCTTATTTTCAATGAACTGGTGGTTGTGAAGAACTTTATTTACCGATACTTTAACACCGAAAAGTTCATTGGCTGCTCTCAAAGCCGCTTGCTCCGAGGTTTCGCCTGGTCTCCAAGGAAAGGAAGGTAATGTCCATAGATTGGGCATGACGTCCTTCATCTTTGATCTTCTTCCGAATAAAATTTTATCATTATGCTTCAAAACTAATGCAACTTCTCTTTCCATGAATAACTATTAGCATGCAAAATATATTTAGTTTATCTGTCAAAAAGCAGTTAAAGCTGCGAATATTCATCAATATTCTTCAATGCTCTCTCAAAGGATTCTGGAGTAATATTCCAATACCCAACAAATGGGTTGTCAAGATCTTCTACTAGCTGGAACACCATTGCCAATACAAAGGCGAGAAAGCCTGTAGCCATAAAGCCATAATAGATATTGGAAAATGGCATCAATATGAAAAATAAAAGAGCGAAGAGAGACGAGGTGTATAAGAATGTCTTTAAAAGTGCTGGCAACCTAGCCAAGCTCTGATTTATTCTTTGGGTACGAATTTGACCTAAATCTCCATAATGGGCAACTAAATGGTCGAAAATTATGCCATCGTGATTATCGTTGAACTTAACATTTCTAATGACTTCAGTGATTTCCCTGAAGGCTTTGCCTGCTTCTGCATTTATTTCTCCACTGCCGAGTTTTTGGAATCTATCAGCAATAACTATACCAGCATATTTTTTGATAGCGGCTTTCATTTTGTCTAAAAGTTTTTTGTCCCTAAAATAAATGGTCAAACGAAACAGCCTCTCAAGACCAGCTGCCTCTTTGTCTATGAGATCGGTTGTCCTATTATATTGGTTCCAAACTTCGAATACGACAAATGCAGCCATGATGCCATAGAGCGTTCCGAAAACGCCCAAGAAGCTTTGAATGCCGCCTATATCAGAGAGGTAGAGATCGGTCTTCAGATAAGTTCGAGCACCATACATAAGCAAAATAGCAAAAATAGCAAAAACTGTTGATTTTCCTATCACTGTGATCATCCTTCCGAGCATTCTATCTATATTTATTCATCTTGTGATTTAAACATTTGTTATTAATATGATTAATTTTCCAAATTTTCTTGCTCATGAATTCCAGTCACGTTATGTCTTTTAGTATAGTTGGTAAGATGTCTTCTCACAACTTCTTCAGCTATGTCATCTGATGGTAAGTAAATATTCATGCTTTTCCTTCCGTAAGCTTCGCCACCAAACCCTTCATTTACTGCAAAAATCATTCTTCTTTCTGTTCTTGAAATTCCTAAAAACCCCCTTCCTCTTATTTCTTCTTCTATGTATAAGTACGGATGATCCCCCGGAACGTACCTAAAACCATCAATTGGTTCATATCTTCGGATAACAAGCCTGCCATTATATCGTGGAGCTAATTCTTTGGCTATGCTTTCAAGCATATCTCTCAATTCTGTCTCATCAGCCTTTACCACTCATATCACCAAGAGAATATTAACAAGAATCGGTTTTAATAGCTTCTTGGGAGTAAAAGAGGCGTATAACTCAAAATACTAGAAAATCTGAGAAATTCCACTCAATAGCAAATTTTATTATATTATCTTAATACAAATCCAACATACTTTTTGATCTTAAATAAATTACTTTGATTTTTTTCTCTTTCAATTTTTTCTGAAGCAATTTATCGTTCGTCGCAACGATAGTGTTTTCATCTGCTAAATTCACAATTTCCTCATCTGTATTTCTGCCGTTTCCTTCAATGACCTGAAGGTTTTTTCTTTTTATGAAACTCAACGCGAGTTTCGAAGCAGTAGAATCTTTACTCTTGCTCTTAGAAATTTTTTCCAGTTCTTTTTTTACGGAATGCGTAATAACGAAAACAATATCTCCTTCTATTATGTCCCTAATCTCCTCAAAAATATCCACTCTAAACTGACCGGGAACGAGAAACATGTTAGTATCCAGTATTATTTTTTTCATCTTATAATTTTATTGATAGAATATTAAAAATAGCTACCTATACGGTTTCAATCCCCGCCTCTGATCTTGCATCTATTCTAACTGATAAAATGTGCAGAATGGGAATAAAGATAAATGCCTCAATATCAACTGGTCCTCATGGACGAACGAAGTTACTATTATGTATTACAACTAAAGAGAAACCGTGATTCTAAGAGGAATCCACCAAGGCCAAAATATATAGTTGAACTCATAACAACTCTGGCAAATTATGAAGGTAGTATATCCGCTACTCGATGGGTAACAGACGGCTATACTGTAAAATTAAGAATCACCACAGAATTCAAATTATATGATAGGGATATTGAACCCATAGAATATCTTTACAGGAGAGAATGTGGAAAAATGCTTTTTGGGTCAGATCCGGTTTTCCAAAACGAACCCGATGTCTATAGTTATTCGACAAGGCAAAAATGAAAATTTTCTTATCATATATTTATGAAATCAATATTTAGAGTGTCGGGGTCTGGTTCAATTAAATCAAACCTTCTGCCACCATTGACATCAACAGATACTCTTATACTACCTTGATATGAGTAAGGTCTTTTATCTGTATGTTTAGAATTTTGTGGCGGTACGACACATAAACTATTATTTCCTAGTCTTTGAGGATCTAAAAGATTCTGGACCAAAACTTGTGGATCCATAATCGTTAAACATGCACCCATAATCTGTGGTGTCATTGTAGCATCATGAACATGTTCTCCATTTAGAGGGAATGATATAACAGGTGTTCCGTTGGATCTTGCCGAAAATCCGGCATATGCACCATCATCTGCTATGTCCATTGCAAGGCTCATTCTATTTAATAATAATAATAAAGCCGTGTATAGTAAAGTCATTGTATTAAATCCTTCAAGAGGCGGATATTCTTTAATATCTTCTGTCTCTCCAACTCTCATTGGTACTATTGGAACTTTAACAGGAACATGAGGTGAAGTGTATATTACTGATGGAGAACTCAATGATCTTAATGGTGTATCACCATATATTGAAACACGACTAACTTTTGGATTTTGACCGGCTGGGTACGCTCCCAGTAATCCTTTAGTATATATTTCTGAATCTAATCTTCCACCCATTAACAGCATCAAAAATAATTCTCCTGGATTATCTGTTTCCGTAGAATATCCATTTTCAGAGAGATATTTTAGATTTTCTGATGTATTTAATATTCTCATTACATCCATTATGGTAAAATCTATATGTTCCCCATCTCCCGAAAAAAGTCTCAAACCTTTAGATTCTAATTCTTGGACCATAATTTTATCTTCTGGAAAATACCATTTCAAAGCATTTGCATATAACTTATCATCCTTTATATTGAGATACCTGCATAACTCTTCAACCAGTTTATGAACTCTAAGTTCATTTCTGTATCTAAGATTAAAATTAGCCGTCATTTGCCTGTATTCATTCGCAACGGGAGCTGTTTTTCCATAGCTAAATCCTAAACCTCTCAAATAGAAATATTCTCTATCTTCCCTTCCAGTAGCGTATGCCAAAGCAAATAAGGAAGTCATTAATTCTTTCAACAGGTTTGTGTATGTTTGTAATTCTTCTGGTGGTTGAGACGCTATTGCTTCAATTCTAGCCCAATCCCATAAAAGATATTTGGGTACGACAGCTTCTTTTTGAAGTGCAGTTACTTTTGCTGACTGATATTCAGCATCAGATGTATCTATCGGTATCTCTTGAGCTTTATAATGATTTTTTGGCCTTTGGTTGCCTAGAACCGGAGCAAATGCGTTGAATCCTAACATAGCAGCTATTTGCCATTCGGGAATTTTTAACTGATCTACATTAGCATAATCAACTGAAGCAAAACCATATTCCGGGTGAGGTCTGAGACTAGGTAAATATTGAGAAATTGTTGGCCTGGCTACAGAAGGCCTAGTTGGAACCCATAATGGTAATGAAGCTGCCGTTGCAACCATATCTATTAGAAATGACGATAAACTTTTAAATCTTTGTTTTTTCCTTTTTAGGCTATTATCCAATCAACGTCCCGTATCCAATCAGTCTCCACCTGCCAAGAACTTGCCTGGAAACGACAACTCTATCCCCTTCATCTCCGCATATAGGAATCTTCAAATTCATCTCTATCTTTCTTCCTTTCGCACTGCTCACGATGCCCACGGATCTCATTGATCCCATGTTTATCATCAGCATCTCATTCGGCTTAATTTCTTGAATACCCTCCATTTCAGCAGTTCCAACAACTCTCTCCAGAAGCTTGGAATCAATTCTAATTTTGTCTCTTACTTTCGGCAGTTTTCCTGGTAGACCGGCAACATTGCCGGCGAGAGTATCTGCCTTGGTAACATAAGGATCCAATTTAGTCATCACGCCCAAAAGGCCGCCTGGTCCTGCCTCTTCAATTTCTATATTCGCTTTTTGGAGTGATACGATTTTTGTGAATATCGGCTTCCAATCGTTGTTGACTCTCACGCCTGGCCTTATTTCTATCTCATTCCCTGTTCTCAACATACCCTGAACAACCGATCCTCCCAATATTCCGCCGACCAACTTCTCAATTGGCGAACCGGGTTTGTTGATATCAAAACTTCTTGCTATATACATCTTCGGATCTTTGGTGGTATCTCTTTTTGGCGATGGTATGAACTCATTGATGGCTTGAATTATATATTCTATATTAATTTTTTGCTGGGCTGAAACAGGAATTATCGGAGCATTCTCTGCTATCGTACCTTTGACAAAATTCTTTATTTCATTATAACTTTCTTTAACTCTCTCCATCGGAACGAGATCAATCTTGTTCTGGACTATCACAATATTCTTTATCCCGACAACTTCCAATGCCGTGAGATGCTCGCGTGTCTGCGGCAAAGGACATTTTTCATTAACAGCAATCAGCAATAACGCACCATCCATAATTGCAGATCCCGTCAAGACAGTCGCCATCAAGCTCTCGTGGCCGGGAGCATCCACAAAGGAAACTGTTCTCAGTGGCTTGGCCTCAGTGAAACACGACGAGCATTTGTTTGTTGATAGATGCTTCTTGCATTTTGGACATTCATGAAAAGTTACATCAGCATAACCAAGCTTGATAGTAATTCCTCTTTTGATTTCTTCAGAATGGGTGTCGGTCCACTTGCCTGTTAATGCATCAACTAATGTAGTTTTACCGTGATCAACATGACCAAGCAAACCAATGTTAACTTCCGGTATTAATTTAGTATCTAATTTCTTGTTGAAATCACTCACCTTCCTTGTTCATATTAAAAGCAATTTAATATTGATGCAATCATTTAAATTAAAACATACCTAAATAAGTACTTTTCCCATTTTTGCTGGGAAGAATGACTTTGGGTATGGTTTTTAAAAATTTTCTTGAGGCTCTTTGTAGAAATCCGTTGTAAGCCATATGAAGATTTCTCCCGCACAATAACCTTCTGGAAATATCATCCAAAGGAGGAATAATATCTGAAAATAAATCGAAATCCGTATCTCTAGCCATAAATTCGCCGTTTAAATTGAAGGTTGCCGAGTTAAGCTTTGTTTTCTTCTGGGACCGCTTCTTTCTTCTTACCTAACGATTCTTCCAGGGGTTTACTGCCTTCCTTAGTAACTTTGCAGTTTATTTGGACTATGTCCCGGGATATGGTATTACCGCGAACAGTCTTTCTCCTTCTCTCCCCCTTCATTTCAGGCCTATAGCCAGGTGGATGGGATAGAACGGCCTTCTTTTTTACGACACCGTGGACGCTTGGAAGCATTGGAAAGCCATCTTTATCTGTCCCTCCTGTTATCTGCAACTCATAATTAGATAAGCCTAAAATGCTGCCGTTGAATTGCTCGCCTATTCTTTTGCCTATGATGCCCGCAGCTTTGTCTTGATCAACAACTATTGAGTATGACCGCCTTGTTTTTGGATCTGAAACAACAATCTTAAAATCTGCCATGTATTCACCCTTTATTATTTCATATGTTCTAACTTTTATTCTTTAGTTTCAGAATTAGTTAATTTGTAGATTTAAATGTTTTATCTTCATTGACAGAAAATCTATTATATTATTGAAAATTATCCAGAACCAAAAAATCTGATCTGAAATGTGTATGCTCTAGCATCTCTTCTTTCTTGAGTGGCCCTTCTTTTTCTTTGTAAGTATGCCCTCGTACCCTTGGTCTGACTTTTACTTCTTTCGTATATATTTCCTGGCGGAAGAGATGATACCGGGATCCACCCTCTGTGGGGGATATATACATCTACACTTTTCGCGATTTCTCTCGGATCAATAGTAGAATAATATCCGCTGACTGATCTATAATGCGATTCACTATCGGCTATGGGTACGTTCTCAACACACAAACGCCCACGAACAGTTCTGTCGAGTGCTCTCAAATATGCTTCATGATAAGAAGAGGCTCTAACTTCCACTTCATTTCTGTTTATTCTAATGCTAACTGAATATGGTTTTCCACCGGATAAAGAAGTGGTTCTATAAAACAAATCCCTTTCACAATGAAGTCTTACTAAAAATTTATACATTTAATAAGTTCGTCTATAAAGTATTTAGAGCTTTTTACAGAAATATTCAACTACTCTGTAATAATTGTTGATTGTTGTAAGAAGCAGTTTCCTGATTGTCTTTCTATCCTTGCTGGATCTCAGGTTCATCATCTCTTCTATTATAGGGTTGCCGTTTTTTCTAATAATATCAGGCATTTCCATATTTACCATTTTTTTCAGTTCCAAATACCTTTTGTTCTGAAACATTTTGAAAGTTATCCATGTCATATTCAATCCTATGTAAGACAAAAATGCGTCGTCAAGAACATACTTCCTATCTTTTCTTAACTCATTTAAAATGAATTTTTCCGTATATTTTATTTCATTGGATCCATCCACGATGATTTTATAATTTTCATATAGCTGATTATCGAAACCGAAAGCCATTGCCCGAGAATTTGCTAAAATGTCCTTTATAATCAACGAAATAGTCGAACCGACACGGGTGAATGATACCAACAGTCTTTCTACAGTGAAAGGCTTTTTTTCTTTATGCATATCCAAAAGATAAAAAATCCTGTTTGCTGCATGTTCAACCTCGTCTTGCAAAATATTCTCGATGCCGTCTTGTTTATTCATCAAATGCATGAGCTCATGTGCAAACAATCCGGAAATTGCTTGCATGTTGCTTGTTGTAAATATTTTTTCATTTGCGTTGAGCATTATTACAGGTGTTTTTCCTTTCTCCCAGTATGAAAAATTTGGCCTGGCACCGCAAACCAGCTCTCTCATCTCCCCGTGTCTTTTGACCTTAATCTTTCTGCCGGAAAAAAGAATCATTTTGCAGACCTTTATCGGGTTTGTCGTAATATAAACATCTAGTTTCTTCAAACCTCTAACATTAGCTTTTTTCTCAAACTCCTTTATAACATTAGAAATTGCGATTGAGACAATGCCTTTTTGTTTGCCTCTGATGTCTATGTGTTTCACAATTTGAAGCATAATCAAATATAGTAAACACTTAATTTAATGTTTTAACAAAGGCGAAATGAAGCGTATAAAAGCTTTAATGACTTAATATAAAGGGGGGAAATGCCCAGAGTAGTTTTTGATAAGTATGACCAATTTGAAAATTGGTTAAGAGATAGAGGAAAACGTGGTAGATATACACTATATGTAACTATTTTGAATGAAATTATTGCAGAACCCGGTGTCTCAACACGAACTTACACTCATGCACTCTACCCAGCTACAAGTAATGCTGAAATAGGCAAAATAGAAGAATTATCGAAAAGTCTTAGTTTAGCGCTATATTTTATTCGATCTTATGATTGGGATGTTGATAAAGTTCCTGGGGCCAGAGTAAATAAAAATTAATTTTGCACCTATGGAAGATCGTTTAAGCATTCTATTCGATTAGAATTCTTGTTGAAGTGGTTATATGATTCCAAAGTTAACGGAAGATGATGTTTTATCGATGGGGCCGGATGAATTAAAATCAATATTAGTGATCTATGCATATAGATTGTTTTCATATCCCCAAAAAGCAGTTGATAAACTAAGGGAACATAATATAAGCGGTGTGTATGTTTTTGAAATAGCCCAAAACTACCATTTAGCTATTCTTGGATCTATGTTCTCTCAAGCTAGAGAAATTTTATTGAGGTTGGATAAAGAGGGTTATGACGCAATGAGAGGGCGACTTACACAGATAGTAGATTATGAACCAATAAGACCGTATGCAATAATCAGAGACATTTCATCTCAGTAATTGCACCAATAACAAAAGATTTATATTACCCGTGATATTAATTGAGAGTGAGAAAAATGCAAGGGGAGAACTTTTGGACTTTCCAAATCGGCCAAGAAGATTCTGTTAGTTTTATCTAGTTCCAATACCACCTCACAGAAAGAAATCAGAGAAAAAACCGGCTTATCCGTAAGATCGGTTAAGGGGCTGCTGGCGTTTCTGAAAGAAAAAAATTTAGTTGAGGAATCAACCGTTTTTCAAGATATGAGATGCAAAAATTACAAACTTAGGGGTGAGTCTTAATGACTGGTGAATCAGTTTGGACAAATAAGAAAACCGACAATCGGTATTGTTGGGGGCTTGGGTCCAGAATCAACATCCAAATTTTATTTGAAACTCATAGAATTAGCTAGAGAAAACAGTGTTTCATACCCATCTCTCGTAATAGATAACGTTGCATTTCCATTCTATCTGGAAAAAGAAATAATAGTACATTCAAAAGATGAAGAAAAGTTATTCCCATTCATAAAAGAGAGTATTATTCGGTTAAACAATGCCGGCGCAAGCCATATAGTAATACCATGCAATACAGTCCATGTTTTTATAGAAAGTTTTAGAAAAGTTTCATCTGTTCCTGTTATTAGCATAGTGGAAGAGTCGGTAAAAGAAATAATTTCAAATGGCTTCAAATGTGTGGGCATTCTAGGCACAACAAAAACAGTAGATAGTGAAATTTATCAAAAAGAGCTGTCGAATAAAAAAATAAAGTTCATAATACCTTCAAATGAAAGTCAAAATACACTTTCTTCATTGATAGTGAATATACTTGAAGGTAAAAAGAACTGCAATGGAATAAAAAAAATAGCCAACGAATTAGTATTTCAAGGATGCGACTGCCTTCTACTTGCATGTACAGAATTGCAACTGGTAATATCTAAAACAGATTTCGATGTAAAAGTTTTAGATACCATGGATGTTCTAAGTAAAAAAACTTTTGAAATTTTGAAAGAGTGATTACATGTCAAGTTTCTTATATGGTTCAGTACCTTTAATGGCAGAAAAAATTAAAAGATTACCATTAAGACCTTCTCAAGAATTGCCGGACTTGTATAATAAAAGCTCAATTATCAGAAGAGGGCATTGTATAGGATATATTCCATTTCAACCAAATTCA
Organism: uncultured archaeon; assembly: GCA_964372465.1. Classification (GTDB taxonomy): domain Archaea; phylum Aenigmatarchaeota; class Aenigmatarchaeia; order CG10238-14; family CG10238-14; genus JAGVVZ01. The sequence continues at coordinate 16,538 of CAYJRA010000010.1, read as the reverse complement.
AGAATTCTTACTTGTTTGTGTTTTGAAAGTGGCGGCATAGGATTATCTACGTACCCTTCTTTGGAAATTGCATATTCATTAAAAGATATTCATCCTGTTAGATTTCTTATACCGACATATGAATACAGGACTTACAAACTACTGAAAAATGAAGATATAGAAAGAAATGGAAGGGAAGCAGAAAAACTACTTCATAACAAAGGATTTGAAGTAATAGATGTTTCAGAGGAACCTTATAAATCGAGAAGACTGGGCATGGCTATGAAATTGCTTCCATACATGGAACATGAGAATCCATTAAATGCTTATCCTCTTGGAGAAAAATATCTCCAACTAGCATTGGGGGTTTTAGAGATAGCAGATATTTTTCTATGTATAGAAGATCATGGCAATACTGTTGTGGTATCAGATGAGGGGTGCGCTGGTCCGGTAATAACAACTAAAAAAATTGCAAAATATCTTGGGTTTGAAAGTAAAAGTGTAGGTGCGTTAGCATATTGTGAAGCTGTAAGCTTAGACTCAAGTAGCACTATGTATATTGCTAGTGAATCAAAAAAACTTCATTTAATGGATGACGATCCAAATCCAAAAATAAAACACTCTACTACAGCAGGTGGCGGAACAATGGAGGAACACAAACTAAATGGCGGTAAACCATATATGTGCCCGGTGCAAATAGTACATTCTATGATTGGAAGCAGTGATAAAAAACCACATAACTGTGCCCAACATTGCATGGCGGGCCGTTTGGATTGCGGTACTCATAAAACAAGAGTTATACAGGAATATGAAAATTTTATGGAAAGGTTGAGGCAATAATCATGAAAACAATAAACAAATTCAGCTATACTTTTGAAGAAAAAAAACCCATTATAATTATAAATTCTGGCGAAACAGTAAAACTCAAGATAGAGGACTGTTTTTCGGGTATGATTAAAAAGGAATCTGATTGGCCAAACGAGGAAATAATGCAATACTCAAATCCTTGTGTGGGTCCTATACGTATAAAAAATGCAAAACCGGGAATGAGTTTGGCCGTAGAAATACTAGACATAAAAGTAGGACATACCGGGATCAATATTGCAAAAGACTGGGGGATGCTCAATGGTCGTGTATCTGGAATAAAAATAATGAAAATTAAAAAACAGAAACTTGTTGTTAACGATAAAATAAAGATACCAATAAATCCTATGATAGGGTGCATTGGCACTGCATCAAAAAATCCAATTTCAACATTAAAAGCAGGCTATTTTGGTGGTAATATGGATATCAAATATATCAGGAAAGGAAGTGTTGTTTATCTGCCTATCACTATCGATGGCGGATTACTATATGTTGGGGACTTACATGCGGTGATGGGAGAGAGCGAACCAACACTCTGTGGCATAGAAACTTATGGAGAAGTCATAATAAAAATTAGTGTAATCAATAAGAGGCTTTTAAGACCCAGAATAGAAACTAAAAACGAATTCATAACTACAGCCATAGAAAGAGATATGGAGACCGCCACAAAAATGGCTGTGAATTATATGTTCGACTTTCTGACTCAAGAAACAGCAGTTGATAAAATGGATGCACATGTTTTAATAAGTGCCGCTTGTGATGTAAGATTAGGTGTGCATGATGAAGTCGTGGCTATTGCTTTAATAAAAAAAGATTTAATAAAAAATTATAAAAAGTGATATAATGAACCTATCGATTGATCAAAATTTGAAATCTGTTTATCCCGACTTAAAGGTTTCGATTTTCGAAGTTAGAACAAAAAATAAATTGGAGTTAAACCAGATTCTGATTAAAAAGAAGATAGAATTAGAAAACACGATAAGAGAGAACTATAAGGATACAGAAAGACTGGATAGAATAATAAGATACAACTCGTTCTACAAGAAATTCGATTCCAAAGTACCCATGGAGTTTCAAATAAAATCCGTTATAGAAAACAAGGGAATCCCTCTTGTGAATCCTGCTGTCACTTGCATGTTCATGGCAGAACTGAAAAATATAATTCTAACGGCTGGTCACGATTTGGACAAGCTTGGAAAAAAAATAGAAGTGTTTTGCTCTGATGGGAAGGAAGAATATATAAAAATAAATGGGAAACAGCAAAGATTGAAAAAAGATGATATATTTGCTTCTGATGACGAAGGCATCATATCAAGCGTGCTGTTTGGACCGGACTCAAGAACAAAAATAACAGAGCAAACAAAGAATTTCATGTTTATGTGCTATTGTCCATTTGAAATATCGGAAAATGAAGTTAGAAACCACATGCAAGATATTATTGATTACCTAAAAACATCAGTAGAGGACAAAATTGAATTCGGCGACATTGAGGTTTTTAATCCATGAAATTAATATTATTGTGATTATATGGCAGAAAAATTTATCGTAACACCATGGGAAGTTAAAGGAAATATAGATTACGAAAAACTTATCAAACAGTTCGGTGTTCAACACTTGAACAACAATTTATTGCAAAAAATGAAAAAACATACACAAGAAATGCATCATTTTCTCCGCCGAGGAATATTCTTTGCCCATATGTATTTTGATGTCATCCTGAATGACCTAGAAAAAGGAAAAAAATTCTATTTATATACTGGCCGAGCTCCGTCTGGTCCCGTGCATCTAGGACATTTGATACCGTGGATATTCACGAAATGGCTTCAAGACAAATTCAAAGCTACGTTATTGTTCCAAATTCCGGATGAAGAGAAATTTTTGTTTAAAGATAATCTTTCACTGGACGATGCGAAAAAATGGGCATATGAAAATATATTAGATATAATAGCGGTGGGATTTGATTCAAAAAGGACAAAGATATTTTTGAATACAGAATATGCAAAAACCATGTATAAGTATGCTTGCGCCGTAGCCAAAAGAATCACAATATCCACGGCAAAATCCACATTTGGCTTTACTGATTCAAATAATATCGGGGAATATTTCTATACGTCTATGCAGTCAGTTCCTGCGTTTTTACCTACGATTCTAGAAAAAAAAGAAACACACTGCTTAATACCATGCGCTATAGATCAAGACGTCCATTTCAGACTAACAAGAGATGTTGCTGCTTCTCTTGGGTATCCCAAACCAGCTACTCTACTTTGTAGGTTTTTACCTGGATTGCGGGGTATAGAACAAGGGGGTAAAATGTCATCCTCCATAGCTCAAACAGCAGTATCCACTACAGATAACCCAAAACAGGTTCATGAAAAAATAATGAAATATGCTTATTCTGGCGGACAGGCAACTGTTGAAGAACATAGAAAAAGTGGCGGGAATCCTGATGTAGATGTCTCATATCAATGGCTTACGTTCTTTGAAGAGAATGATAAAAAACTGAAGAAAATACACGACGATTATAAAAGTGGTGAAATGCTTACCGGAGAATTGAAGCAAATACTGATTGATAAATTGAATGAATTTTTAAAGGAACATCAAAAGAAGCGCGAGAAAGCAAAGGATAAAATTGAAGATTTCATGTTAAGAGATTAGCAGATTGCAAGTTTTTTATACATTGAATTCTAATCTTTGTAATTAGTAGTGATTCTATGCCATCTGACAAAATAATACAACAATTGCATGAGAATGAGAAGAAAATTATCAAGTCGCTTAAAGCCAAAAAACTCTATTCAGATCAGCTAGCCAAAGCAACGAAGCTTTCAAAAGAGGCTGTTGAGAAAGCAGCCGAATGGGCGAAGCAAAAAAATTTGGTTTCTATAAAAGAAGACGTATCCGAATTTCTAGAATTAACAATAGAAGGCCAAGAATATAGCAAGACGGGATTACCTGAAAAAAGACTACTTTCAGCTATTAGCAGAGGAATGAATGAAATTGAAGTTCTAAAGAATAAAATACCGCAATTTTCTATTGGACTGGTCTGGATAAATAAGAACGGCTGGGCTGAAGTTAAGGAAGGCAAATTGTTGATAACAGAATACGGGAAAGAGTCACTGAACAAGAAACTGGATGAGGAAGATTTGCTGGCAAAAATCAGCAAAGGTCCGAAGACATCTAAAGATTTTAAAAAAGACGTAGTTGAAAAATTGATAAGACGTGGCTTAATAAAAATCAGAACGGAAGTTAAAAGGGAATATTCATTAACAGCACCTGGAAAGAAGATTGAACCTCAAATAAAACTTGGAAAAGAGATAGGACAAATAACAGTCGATACCTTGAAAAAAAGCGAGTGGAAGAAATATGGATTGCGCGCATATAATGTCGCAACGCCCGCTGCTAGAATTCATCCTGCTAAAAAACATTTCATGACCCAAGTCATTGAGTATATAAGAAAGGTGTGGACTGAAATGGGATTCAAAGAGATGTCCGGCCCATTATTAGAAGTTTCATTTTGGAATTTTGATGCTCTCTATCAACCCCAGGATCATCCAGCAAGAGATTTAGCTGACACGTTTTATATGAAAATTCCATCGGAGGGGGAATTACCAGAACCAGAAATTACTGAAGCGGTTAAGGCAACGCATGAATATGGTTGGACCTGCAACTCTTTAGGATGGCAATACAAATGGGATCCGATCTTCGCAAAAAAAAGCGTTCTAAGAACACACACTACTACTTTGTCTGTCAGAACCTTAGCACAATTAAGAAAAGACGTTGAGAAAGGCGCATTGCCTACAAAATATTTTGCTGTTGGGAGAACTTTTAGAAACGAAACAATAGATTGGAAACATTTGGCAGAATTTAATCAAACTGAAGGAATTGTTGTTGGAGAAGATGTTAATTTCAAACATTTACTTGGCTACTTAAGAGAATTCTTTGCAAGATTGGGTTTTGAAAGGGCAAGATTTAGACCCGCATACTTCCCTTACGTCGAAGAAGCTACAGAAATTGAAGTTTGGCACCCAGAACATAAAAAATGGGTTGAACTGGGGGGGTCTGGAATATTCAGGCCCGAGGTTGTTAAACCGCTCCTAAGAAAGGATGTTCCTGTTCTTGCATGGGGCTTGGCAGTTGAAAGATTAGTGATGCTAAATTATAAAATGGAAAATATACGTGACTTATACTGGAATGATTTAAAGGTTTTGAGAGAATCAAAAATTTGGCTGAGATAGTCACTATGCAAAAGATAGGATATTCATAAATTATAAAAAATAAATATAATATTGATTAGATGGTATATGATATATTTAAATTACATGATAAGGATGTAGATAGAAATCCAAATAGTTGGATAGAAATCCAAGGAAAGTTTTTGGTAAAAATAATGCATTCTCTAGTCGAAACAATTATAGATGAGACAAATGCTACTCAAAATCAAATTTCTTCAAAAATATCGTTAAAATTAAAGTGTGGAAGAAGTACTATAGAGAAAAAAATATCTTATATTAGAAGAAAAACCATAAATTGGGTTCCACTTTGTTTGATTATAGAATTACTAAATTTTTTAGAAAAAAATGAAAGAAATGAATGGAAAAAGTATATACTCGCGGACATAGAATACATGAAAACAAATAGCTCAAAATGTAATGTGATTAAAACAATTAATCACAATACTAAAGAATTAGCAAAAATATTAGGCGCCCATGTTGCTGATGGATATTTACAAATATATACAAATAAAAGAGGAAGTAAGAATTATATAATAAAAATAGTTGATTTTGACATTCAGGCAATCAAAAAACTTAATTTTTGGTTTAAGACAGTTTTTGGTATTGAATCTAAAGCTATTTATTCAAAAAAAGATAACGCATGGGTTATTTATTATCCAAGTAAAATTATAGCAAGATATTTTACAAAAATTTTTGGCATACCTTCAGGAAAAAAATCCTATTCTATAGAAATGCCTAGAATATTATTAAAAGACAGTCTTGACATCCAGAAAGAATTCTTAAAAGGATACCTAACATTTGATGGTGGCGTAAAACTTAGCGGATATATAGGTTTTTCTACTATGAGTAACAAGTTAAGAACATCTTTAGAAAATATAATCAAAAAACTCGGAATATACTATTCATTGAACAAAAGTAAAAAAGATGCCTATGTTTTTGAGATGAGTGTAGATTCAAATTGTCTTGATTTAATAGAAGAAGGAACCGAAAAATGGTACAAAATTTACGACATAATAAATGGATTTAAACAAAAGGCTGAAAGCGAGCATCATGCAATAAATATTTTAAAATACATATATAGAACCAAAGGCGCAAATAAAACAAATCTTCAGAATATATATAATTCAATAAAATTACTGAAGAAATGTAATATAAATCAATTGTTGAATACGATAAATCTAAATGAAACCAAAGTAGCTAAAACAACGTTATACAAATATCTTAAAATTTTACTTCAAACCAAAATAATAAAAAAGGAATATTTTGTTGTTTTAACCAAAAAAAATGGTTTTAAAACTACTACTTACTCGTATAATAATAAAACTAAAGAATGGAAAGTTCCTTCAAGACCATGGATAATTTTTCCTAGACACATTAATAATGAAAAAAATATCTGTAGGTTAAATCAATGAAAAGAATTCTTATTAAAATAGCAAAAGAAACTGGAAAGTTACTCGCAGAGCAATTTGATTTAGAACACTCAAGAGAAATACATGAAGTTAAAGGCAAGAATGATGTGGCAACGAAAACAGATATTCTGGCTGAAAATCTTATTATACAGAGACTAAAGGAAAATGACATTAAATGTACCGTGATATCAGAAGAGGCTGGAAGAATTAATTTGGGCGGGAGTGAATATAATATTTACATAGATCCATTGGATGGAACGATGAATTTTCTTAACAAAATCCCAATCTATGTCACCATGCTTGCAGTTGAAAAAAACAATGAGATAATAACTGGGATAGTATACAACCCGAATACAAAAGAATTGACGTTTGCTGAAAAAAATAAAGGTACATTCATCAACAACAAAAGAGTTAAAGTAAGGGGCAAGAACAGCTTGGATGACGCAATACTGGAGTTTGATTATTATTGGAGTGATTCAAAAAAATCAATGGATGTATTCCTAAAATGTGTCGTTGGCAGACAGATGAGAAAATTTAACTGTATTGGATACGAGTATTCGTTGCTCGCAAGCGGGAAAATAGATGTCATTGCAGGCAATTGGTCTACGCTTCATGATATGTCACCGGGAAAAATAATAATAGAAGAGGCCGGTGGGAAGTTCATAGATTTCTCAGGTAAACCGTGGAATAAAGAAAGCGGTAATGTGATTGCTGCAAATCCTAAATTGGCTGATCAGCTGGTAGAAATTCTGCGTGATTAATAAAAAGTGAATAAAATGAAATTAAAGGCTGTACTGTTTGATGTAGACGGCGTCCTACTAGATAGTATTGGATCGCTCATCAAATATTTAAAAAAGACGGCCAAGATAATGAAGTTGAAAACGCCATCAGATACCGACATTAGGCTTTCTTTTGGATTGTCGTGGTACGACTGCATAAAGAAGTTGTGGCCAAATATAAATATTGAGCATTTCAAAAAAGTCGATAAAAAATTATGGGGTGAATATCCCATCGCAGTCAAACCATTCAAAGATGCGATAAAATCTGTCTCTGAAATTAAAAAAATGGGTATTAAAATAGGGATTTTCACGATGGGCGGTAAAGAGTATGCTTACGAGTATTTAGCTAAATGCGGTTATGATACAAAATTGTTTGATTGCATAATAACCAGGGATGATGTTAAAAGGCCCAGGCCTCATCCAGATGGAATATTTTTAGCCTGTAAAGAAATGAAAGTGAAGCCCAGAGATGTCCTGTATATTGGAGACACTATATACGATTTCGAAACCGCAAAAAGAGCAAAGGTGAATTATGCATCAGTTACTTGCGGAACTTTAACAAAAGATATACTAATAAAAAATGACGTACCGCATCTTATAAAAAATGTTTCTGAACTGCCAAAATTGATCAAAAACAAAGAGTTGTTTTTTGTGAAAAAAACCGTCAGTTGCCTGGTAATGTTGAACAATAAAATTCTAATTTTGAAAAGATCGGATAAAAAAGGACTGTACAAAAACAAATGGTCTGTTGTAAATGGTCATATAGAAGATAAAGAAAAGCCGTTGGAAACAGCCTATAAAGAGATAGAGGAGGAGACGGGTCTTGATGTTGAACTTATCAGAGCTAAAAAACCGTTTTTTATTAGAGATGACAAATATAGCACCATTTGGCATAGTCACCCATTCCTGTTCAGAACAAAAACAGATAAAGTAAGACTGAATTGGGAACACACGCAATATAAATGGATTGACTCCAAAGAAGTAAGGAAATATGATACCACACCAGGATTATGGAAAGTTGTCAATGGGTTGCTGGAAAAATGAAGAAAGTATATTTCGCAATCACTGTTGCCGGACAAAGGGATAATCTGGAAAATGGAAAAGAGATAGTCAAAATTCTTAAAGAAAATTTCAAGTTCAATGTTTTGACAGAACATTTAGTAGATGAAAATGCATGGCAACATGACAGCCAGTTTACGCCGCAACATGTTTTTGAGAGGGATATGAAATGGGTTGATGAAGCTAACTGCCTGATAGCAGAGATATCTTCCTCAAGTCTCGGCGTTGGATATGAAATAGGGTATGCACTGAACCACAAAAAACCCGTCTTATGCCTCATCAAGACAGAAATTGAAGATAAATTATCAAGAATTATCAAAGGAAACACATCATCTTATATCCGTGTTGTTTCATATAAAAATATTAATGAAATAGAAAAGATAATACGTACATTTGTACAAGAATTTAACTTGGGTGAATAAATGCCGGTAATCACTGTAAAAAGAAATGACTTCTGCAAATTGATCGGACATGACATACCAATGAAAACTATAGAGGAAAGAATACCCATGCTGGGCGTCGGTTGGGAAGGCAATGAGGACGATGATTTCTCAATAGAAGTATTCCCAAACAGGCCGGACATGCTTTCTGTTGAAGGACTATCTCGAGCGTTCTCTTCATTTATGAATATCGAAAGAGGATTAAGAGAGTATAAAATAGAAGCCACGGAAGATTTTCTGATTATAGTGCAGCCAAAAGTCACGCAGGTAAGGCCTTTCATCGTCTCCTGTGTGATAAAGAATGTCGAACTAACAGATGACTTGATTAAATCCATGATTCAGATGCAGGAGAAATTGCATGTGACGCACTGCAGAAAAAGAAAGAAGGCTGCTATAGGCATTTATGATTTGGACAAGATATCATTCCCATTGACTTATGCAACCGAGAAGAAAAGTTTTTCTTATATCCCACTAGAAGAAAGGCAAGAAAGGAGCTTGCAGGAGATTTTGGAAAAGCTGCCAAAAGGGAAGGAATATGCATGGATTCTTGAAGGAATGGAAGAATACCCGATACTGTTTGATTCTCGCGGAAAAGTGCTGTCATTCATCCCTATTTTAAACGCCGACCATAATAAGATTGACGATAAGACAAGAAACCTGTTCGTTGAGGTTACAGGCACTGATGAGAAAACCATTAACGAGGTCTTGAACATAATAGTTGCCACATTCGCTGACAGGGGAGCCAGCATACACAAAGTGAAAATAAAATATCCTGATAGGGGGATAATATATACGCCTGATACTACTCCAAGAATCATGAATCTGGAACCAAAATATGTAAACAAAATACTTGGACTGAATTTGAAAAATTACGAGATAATCGAATATCTGCAGAGAATGGGTTATGATGTTGTTGAAATAAATAAGGAAAACTTGGATGTGACCCTTCCTATCTATAGAACTGATATCATGCACGCATTGGATCTGGTTGAAGATGTTGCCATTGCATTTGGCTACGAGAATTTCGAGCCGTTCATCCCCAACATTTCGACTATTGGCGAAGAGAATCCGCTTGAGGTTTTTTCCAGCAGATTGAGAAGTTTGGTGGTTGGTCTTGGATGCCAGGAAATATTTACCTTCATTTTAACCAATAAAAAGAACTTGTTCACAAAGATGAATGTGAAAGAAGATGATATAGCCGAGACGGCTAACCCCAAGACTGAAGAATATAATGTCGTAAGAAACTGGCTTTTGCCTAGCCTGATAGAAGTCTTGGAAAGAAACCAGCATCAGGAGTATCCGCAAAATATTTTTGAGGTTGGTGATGCCGTGATGCTTAATTCGCAGACAGATACAGGAACTGAAACCAGGAAAAAACTTGCGATAGCCGCGTGCCATTCAAAAACAAACTTTTCAGAAATCAAGTCTGTTGTGGAAAGTGTCTTCAGAAATTTAGGCATTGAAAATTATAAGATAGAGGAAGCCGAGCATAATAGTTTTGTTGCAGGAAGATGCGCTAAGATCAGCATAGATTCCATTGATCTAGGAATATTCGGTGAAATCAATCCTGTTGTTTTGGAGAATTGGAAATTGGAGATGCCTGTATCAGCTGCAGAAATAGACGTTGACTTGCTACAGAAATTAGTATAGCTAATATTCTCTTAGTTTGTATTTTGAATTGTGACACCCGCGTTTTCTAATTAGTTCGTCATATTTACCGTGTCGAAGAAGTTGATTATATCTATCAAACCCCACTTCCGCTGATTTCACACTGTCAAAATCATATAAAGTTTCTTCGTATAAAGAGCCTGGACCAGGAATAACCAAAAACAACTTATAAGGATGGTGTTTTTGCAAACCAGTATTATTAATTTTTCTTACTTCGATTCTACCTTTCACCAATCTCCCATTTTTTCTAACAGTTTTAATATCAGATACATACAAAATATCTGGCATGGGTATAGTGGTGTTCATATTATCTCAAAGTAAAATAAAATACTAAATTATTTAAATGGCAAATATGAGAAAGATACACAAAACAACTGTTCGGATAACACGAGGAAGTTTGTGTTTCTGACACCTAAACGTCTTCCCTATATTTATGAAGTAACTGTGCTCGCAATTCTGGATCTTTAATTTTTCCGTACTTTTTCTCATACTCTTCTAATGCCGAGGGAAAACAGGAATTCCCACTGTCTTTTATAATACCCAATTTTCTTGCTTGCTCTAAAGTCGGATAATGAATACCAGCAACCCAACCATTATCTAATATTCTAGAATCATTTGGGTCTAATGTAAGAAACCCATATAAATTGCTTTTAGGCATAACTTCAATCTTACATAAAGCTATTTAAGCTTTAGCTACAAAAATTATGTTTGTATTAAAATGTCAATGAAATCAAAATCCAATTTATTTGAGATTTTGGTCAGACCTATTTTTAGCTTAATTGATGTAATAGTAGATCTCTTAGACCAAATTGTTTTGGGGCACTAAGGGATGAATCTGTTTCTGATTCGATAGCAGAGGACCTTTCTGATTGTGATTGCAATAGTTCTAGCTGGTTCTATCATATTCAAAGCACAAACTTTGATTCAGTTAATGGAGGTATACGAAAATGAGTTTGGGAACTTACAGTTTGCAGCTTTTACAAGCATTGCAAAAAGCTGGCGGGGATGCCAACACAAACGCTGTCAGAATAGGAATGAACCAATTGTTTAGGTGTGGATACACAGGAAGCCAAAATTACACTGTTGCTTCCGGTATGGTCACATTAAGAAATGATGGGTATGTAACTGGCTATGGCGGGAGATGGAAATTTACTGAAATGGGAACGGAAACTTTGCAAAGTATTGGATAAATGGGGAATGATAATATGAATAGTAACCAATACGTACCTAGAAGTTATGTGCAAGCAAAATTGGATGATGGAAGAATTGTACAAGGTTATTTACAGTTAGATGAAAGAATGAATTGGGTTTTAACAGATTCAAAAGGTCGTATATACGGACGCGTAAAAAAAATTTTAGAGGTAGCGCCCAACTTGAATATGAGTGCTGAATATGCAACATCTTGAAAGTTTTCGTAACATTTAAATAATTAACACGACATAATTAAAGAAATAAAAGTGGTCATGATGCCGTCAAAATTCGCAAGCCAATAAGTAATGTGGATTTAATTATTTCTAGTTCTAATCTTAATGATATGAAGATTGTTTTCACATCTCATTCTTCCAGGAATTCGCATCACTCGATTATGATCTGTAAATATGTGTTTGAAAAAGGACATATTCCAATAAATCTGTTCAATCTTTATGGCTACTTCTTGCATGGGTTGGTTGACAGAAAAAAGATATTCCATGCAAATAATAAGATCTTGGAAAAATGTGATGAAGTTTGGGTGTTTGGAGAAATCACCGAAGGAGTCAAACTGGAAATAGAATTAGCAAGAAAAGGAAATATACCTATTAAATTTTTCAAATTAAAAAGAAGGAAAACGGAAGACATAGAAATTCAAGAAATTTCTGAAAACGAGATAGAATATGATAATATCCCTGATATTGAATATCCAAAACTCAATTTCAGGCAGTTTTAATTTTTAGGTGAAGGTAATGATGCCGTCAAAATTCGATTGATAAAAACAATGCCTCTTCCTAGACCATGGAACATACAATTTCTATTTAGCCTTCTCTTTAGCTTCTAATTGCTTTTCATTGGTGGTTATAACATGACGTTGATGCATGCTACAAAAAAAACACAAGAAAATGGAGGTAAGGAATCATGAGTGTTAATGTACTTATAACAGGATATGGCGACTCTGTACACAAAGTTTGTGGAACTAATGCTATAAAAATACATGTAGAAGCTGTAG
>CAYJRA010000010.1:0-3811 GCA_964372465.1 uncultured archaeon | reverse complement strand
TCTGTACACAAAGTTTGTGGAACTAATGCTATAAAAATACATGTAGAAGCTGTAGCTCCACCTATAGATTTACCATTGAATCTTATGGCAGTTTTGGAAATTACTAAAAATGGTAGAAGGTAAGCAGGGGAAGTGTTTCGAATGACAGACCAAAGTCCATTGAAAGGATGGAGAAGTAACGGTTGGGTGAATTCTTCAAATAGAGCCCCGTATAAATATCAAATCGGTGGTTATTTATTCAGTTATAGAGATATTAGAGATGTTCCTGTTCAACATAAGGTATTATTGTACGCTAGTTATGGTGACCAATGGAAATATTTATTAGATAAGACAAGACAAACAGGCTACCCGTTATTAATTATAGTATAGAGAAATTCTTGCTAACTCTTCAGCCAAATAAACAATCTTTCCCAAATACCGGGATTGAATGCCGGCGGTTCGTATTGTTTACCTGTGATTTTCGCAGCCAGTTTCTTGATCTCAATTGCGGCTGGAGTAGTAGGGGAGTATTCAAAAAGTAGTTTTTTTTCAGCCTGCGATCTAATCACATTCTCATCTTCTGGTATTGATGCAATGACAGAAACGCCAATTATATCTTCGATCTGTTTTTGACTTAGTTCATAGCTTTCTCCCTTGACTCTGTTGACCACGACTCCTAAAATTTTCATATTGGAGCTTTGCGCTATTTTTACTATTTTAACTGCATCAGTAACTGCGGAGTAGTTGGGGTTTGTCACAACAATGACTTCATCTGATGCTGATAACGCAGATAATGCTTCCTTGCCTAAGCCAGCAGCGCCATCAATCAATATAAAATTGGCTTTGCCGAGCAAACTGAAACTGACTTCCGCCAGCCTCGTTGGATCGACGCCTTTCAACTCATTTAGGTTCATGCTTCCAGGAATTACAGTAAACCCGTATGGATGCGGATACAATGCACTATTCAATGCTATCTGGCCTTTTAAAACATGATGAAGTGTTTGTGGAACTAGGTGCAAGCCAGTATGCAATCCCAAATTGGGGGTAGTCAAATTAGCGTCCATAGCTATCGTATTCTCACCGAAATCAGCCAAAGCTGCTGATAGGTTTGATACTACTGTGGTCTTGCCTACTCCTCCCTTTCCGGATAAGCAACAAATTAGTCTAGTCATCTAAATCATATTTGCCATACAATAATAAAAAGGATTAAATCTGGGGAATTTATAGATTTTGTGTTTTTGTTAAATATCCATAAAGCATTGGCGAATCCTTAAATATGTATTTGTTCATGTTGATTTTTCATGGGATCATGGGGAGCACTTACATTTCGTAGATACAATCAATTGAAACCTATACACAAAGGTGGTGGAATTTTAAGTGGAGCTGGTTTAACTGATTATGCTACTAGATATAATAAAAAAATTATAGGTGATTTAATAAGGGGTGGTTATTTAGAAGCGACCAAGAGTGGGAATGAAATCACTGAACTAAGACTAACTCCTGGTGGAAGAACTTTTATGGAAACATTTAGAAGATATGTCTAACTATTACAAAGGAACTATAGTAAAGAATTTTTGTGAAAACCTTTGGTTGTTATTGTCTTTTAAAAATTTGTATCATATCCTTTGTTTTTAAAACCTTTATAAATTTCTGCCTTTCTAAATCCGCATCATCGCTCCAAATGACAGCATGGTCTAATGTTAATGCAGTAGCAAGAAATACCACATCATTGGCATCAATGTTTCCCATGATCTTTCTAGCTGCTTTGATTTTTGGTCTTATTATTTCCAATGGCACGAGGTTTATATAATCAAGAAGTGTATTCAATATGGCTTCAAATGTTCTTTTGTCGTACTCGCTTTTCTTTGAGATATATTCTTGATGTTTATTTATCTCAACCAAAGAAATTTCTGGATAAAAAAAATTCAACCCAGATATGAGTATTTTTCTTGTAATAGAGTCTTTAATAAGCGCTGAAATAAGAATATTTGTATCTATAACAATCATGAAACCAGTCCCAACCTTCGCGCGACACTAGCATCAACTTTTTTACTGATCTCAAATATATCCTTTTCTGTTAGTTTACTTTTAGATGTCAAAGTCCCCAAAAGTTCTAAATCTTCTATTTTTTTTTGTATGGACTTCCTAACAACCTCACTCCATCTGATTTCACTATACTCTTTCATTTTCCTTTGTAGTTTGTCTGGCAACACGAGTGTAACATTACCCATTGTTTTCACCTTATGTGTATTAATGTATTAACACATATTTAAAATTTTCTATTGACCTTAATCAACTTTTACAATATCTATCTGCGCCTTTTGCAACCTACCGGAATAATCTATATATACAGACTTCGTCTCAGAAAACTCGTTTATTCCTTCAATACCCGCTTCCCTATTTCCGTTGCCCGTATGCTTCATTCCGCCGAACGGCAAATGCACCTCAGCACCTATCGTGCTTGAATTGATATAAGTGATGCCTGTTTCCAATTTTGCAATAGCTTTGAATGCGTTTCTTATATTGTTTGTGTAGATGGAAGAGCTCAACCCATATTCCACTGCATTCGCTGCTTCTATGGCTTCATCCAATCCATTAACAGGAATTAGAGAAACCACCGGACCGAATATCTCTTCCTTTGCAATTCTCATATCCATATTCACATCAGTAAAAATTGTTGGCTGGTAGAAGAAGCCTTTGTTGCCAAACCTCATTCCACCCGTTAATAATTTCGCACCTTCACTCAACCCTATGCCTGTATATTTGTGAGTCTTTTCTAAAGCCGATCTATTTATCAATGGACCTACGTCACTCCTCTTGTCATATCCCGCTCCCAACTTCAATCTTCTCGCCTTATCTACGAATGCATACTCGAATGTTCTCAGCACTTTTCTGTCCATTATTATTCTGGAGGCTGCTGTGCATCTCTGCCCGGTCGTCCCAAAACCTCCCCATATCGCACCTTCCAATGCTAAATTTAAATCAGCGTCAGGCATTACTATAATGGCGTTTTTTCCCCCCAATTCTAAACCTATTTTCTTTAGCCCGGCTTCTTTTAAAATCCATTCACCCGTCTCTTTATGTCCAGTAAAAGAAATGCCTCTCACTTTATCATTCTTTATTAGTTCCTTGCCAGTTGTGTCTCCCGGACCTGTAACCAAATTAACAACTCCTTTTGGTATTCCTGCCTTTTCTAGAATTTTCACTAACTCAGTTGCGCATAATGGCGTGTCAGAGCTTGGCTTGAACACTATCCCATTTCCGCATATCAGTGCAGGAGCCAGCTTCCATGCTGGTATGGCGATAGGAAAATTCCACGGCGTAATCAAGCTTACAACACCCAACGGCATCCGTATAGTCATTGCAAACTTATCCTTTAGCTCGGACGGTGTTGTGCGCCCGTATAATCTCCTGCCTTCGCCAGCCATATATTCGAATATATCAACTGCTTCCTGCACGTCACCCAATGCTTCTGGAAGAACTTTGCCCATTTCCATTGCTACCAATTTGCCTAATCTCTCTTTTTCATTTCTCAACAATTGAGCTGCCTTCAACAGCAACTCTCCTCTTTTCGGAGCCGGGACTTCACTCCATTTGTGGTAAGCATCTCCCGCTGCATCTATTGCCCTCTTTGCATCTGCTTCATTTCCTTGCTGGAACTTGCCGATAGGCTGTTCAGTTGCAGGATTCAAACTGAGAAAGGTTTTGCGTGATTGGGATTTGACCCATTCCCCATCAATATACATTTTGTATTCTTGCAAGAACATTACCATTGATTATTGGGATTTGCTAAATAAGAAAGTTTCTGTTGGGTAGAAATAATTTTTCTATT